>CAKZYJ010000383.1 GCA_937884755.1 uncultured Flammeovirgaceae bacterium | reverse complement strand
GATCGTAAATATGAAAAAAACTATGCACCAGCACTTGCATGAACCATAGAAATCGTGGTCTTAGAGTGTTGTGATCGCTGTGAGATAGTGTTACCTTCTAGTAACGACCTTTTTTCTTTTCTTCTTTGTCTCTGCCCCCTGCTTTCTACTCTTAGCTCCATGTTACCTGAAAGCCCCCTCTGGCATTCAGCGTACGGCATTTTTTCATTTCCCAGCAGAATAGCAGCGGTATACTGCAAATAATTAGGTCTTTCGCAGGAGAATTCTCATCTAAGGCTTTGAATAGAGTATCTCAGGGTGACAGGATACCGCCAATTTGACGTTGCTGAAAATGCTAAATAACTATTCCCGAATAGCCGGGAGACATTTATGGAAGAACAAACTGTTCCTATTCATCAATACGGGTGGATTAGCCATTGGCATGGCAGCCTGCTTGGTCATCTTCCGATTTGTGAGCTTTGAATTAAGTTATGACAAGTTTCATCAGAACAAGGATGACATTTATCGAGTGGTTTTCACTAACTATACTCAAGGAGAGTTTGTGGGAAATTCGGCTTCTACAGTTTCTGGACTCGGTCCGGCTATTCAGGAAACATTCTCCGAAAACCTAGATATTGTTAGGCTCATCCCTCTGAATGAAACGATTGTTACCTATCACTCAAATGAGAACGAGGCCATTAGGTTTGTTGAAGAAAAGTTAACCTATGCTGATCCATCTTTCTTCAACATATTTTCCTTTCCGCTTATCGAAGGTGATGCCAATAAGGTACTATCAGCTCCCCAGACAGTGATTATTTCTACCTCAATTGCCAAAAAGTATTTTGATAACCAAGAGGCCGTCGGAAAACTATTGAATATTGGGGAGGCTGAGCCATTCCGGGTAGATGGTGTTTTTGAGGATATGCCCGAAAACTCCCATCTGCAATTTGATTTTATTCTCTCTTATCAGACGCTGGACGAGCAGAAAGATCAAGACTGGAGCTGGTCTGACACTTTTACCTATATTTTGCTTCCACCCTCTACCAGTTCCCGAAACCTAGAAGACGGACTCTCGACCGTCGTACGGAACTATCATTCCGAAGGAAGTTTGGATAGTTATCATCTACAGCCTCTGTCTGATATTTATTTGAATGACACTTTTCGGTCTTCTGCGGTACGAAGTGGTAGTGCCAAAACTGTTTATTTCTTGGTAGCTATTGGCATAGTGATAATGCTCATCGCTTTGATTAATTTTATCAATCTGTCTACGATAAAGAATCTAGACCGAATCAAAGAAATTGGCATTAGAAAAGTACTCGGCGCTAGTGCTAAACAACTGAGCCGACAGTTTTTGGTAGAAGCCAGTCTGCTAAATAGTTTTGCCTTACTACTTGCAGTGAGTCTTACATTAATAGCAACTTACTATTTGAAACGTTGGGACTGGCTTCATTTCCTATCCAGGCAACAGTACTGGTTATGGCTTTTTGGAGTAGGCTTACTACTGATGAATACTTTTATATCGGGGCTTGGCCCAATGATTTCTTCCGCCTTTTTTTCAACTGCCATACGTGCCCTGAAAACGAATACCCAGCCTCATCTTAAGGGGCTTACTTTCACCAAGTCTCTTATCGTATTTCAGTTTATTGCGTGTATAGGTTTGTTAACAGGTATGGTCATTATAGATCAGCAGATTTCGTTCATGAAAAAGCAAGAACTGGCCATCGACATTTCACAAACGCTCGTGATCAGAGCACCACTTTTAACCGATAATAATACTGCAGCCCAGTTTCAAACTTTTAAAAATGAACTAGAAAGCTACTCGGCTATAAGCCATATCACTCATTCTACCTCTGTACCTGGTGAACCCATTGACTGGAATAGGTCGGACATCAAACTAAATAGTCTAGATAGTGAGCCACTTTATCCATCCAATATTATTGCCGTTGGATATGATTTTGTAACCACCTACGGACTTAACATCTTAGCAGGAAGAGATTTTCAAGAGGAAATGGCAAGTGACGCGTCAGCCATGATTATCAATGAAGCAGCGGCCAGGCAATTTAGGTTTTCTTCTTTGGAAGAAGGGTTAGGACGGCTCGTCTTTATGGGTAACCGGGAGTTTGAAGTTATCGGAGTAGTAAACGATTATCACCATCTCTCATTGAAAGAGGCTATTGATCCAATACTATATTTCATTGGTTCTACTCGCCGACCCGTTTACTCCATCAAACTAAGCACCGAAGATTTACCTACTATGCTTACCACTATCAGAAAAAGGTGGGAGCAGTTGTATCCAGGGAATGTATTCTCGTACTTCTTCCTAGACGAGTTTTTTGATCAGCAATACCAAAGCGAGCAGCAATTTGGGGTTTTATCTTCGTTGTTTTCTGGTCTAACGCTCTTGCTAGCTTGTATGGGTTTGTTTGGATTAGCTTCCTACACAACAATACAGCACACCAAAGAAATCGGCATCAGAAAAGTATTAGGAGCATCTGTCACTAACTTGTTGTATCTCCTGTCTAGAGGTCACGTAAAGTTAATTCTAATTTCATTTCTTATTGCTGCCCCAATTGCTAATTTCTTTTTCACCGAATGGCTCAATGAATTTGCCTATCACATCAAATTGAACTGGTGGATGTTTATTGTACCTGGCACCTTGGTACTACTGATTTCATTACTATCCGTCGTTGGGCAAACGGTAAGAGCCGCTAGCACTAATCCAGTAGATAGTTTACGGCACGAATGAAATTAAAAGCAGCACCCAAGTAGCATTAAGCTCCCTGGTTCCACCGAAATATGCTTTAAAGTGGATCGGTAGCTCTGTTTAATTCCTCCCGGCTTGCTATTTTCAGTTTCAGATAAGCTGTGTCGGCAGTGGTATTGGAGAATTTAGCCGATGACCCTGCTAGAAAGGTCATGCTCCTTTTATCTCCGATAAGCAAATAACCCAAATCAATTTCTTCATCATGCGCTAGTTCTTCCGTTAACTGAAGGGGCACCTCGCCTCGGTTCTGCGCCTTCACCGAATACACCTGACGATTATTTCCACCTAACACTAACTCTTGCTGGGGAGGAATTACAACATTGGAAACACTAGTACAACCGCATAGCAGACCAATGATAAATGCTAAGCAAACCTGATTAGTAGAACCTATCTTATAAATAGCTTGTGTCATCAGTCTGACTTGGAATTAGAAGTTCGAGGCAGAATCGACTGGAGCAATAGCCCGGAGAGAACCATTAGGGCACAGCCAATAAAGTTGTACCACAGATACCCAATCTGTTCGTTGTAGAAGACAAACAAAGTTAACACTACCCCCTCGGCAATTAATGCGCCCAGGAAGGTGGCATTGGCCCCAATCCGCCGAATGTAAAAGGCGGTAAGAAAGATGCCTAAAATGGTACCATAGAAGAGTGAACCTACAAGGTTGACGAATTCAATCAGGTTATCGGCCAAAGAAGCCAGAGAAGCGAAAATAATAGCGATAACGCCCCAACCTAACGTAAACCAGCGCGACATGTGTAAATAGTGCCGATCCGAGGCCTCCGGGCGAATAGTACGCCGGTAGAAGTCGATCATAGTAGTAGTGCCTAGCGCGTTTAGCTCCGAAGCGGTGGATGACATGGCCGCCGAAAAGATAACAGCTAACAACAAACCGACTACCCCTTGAGGAAAATAGCGCATAACGAAGGTGAGAAAAACGTAGTCGGTATCTTCGGTTTCATTTTCCGGATCGGCTTGGGCTACTACCTCTTTTGCCTGGGCTTTTAGCGATAGGGTTTCTGCTTCCAGTTCGTTAATCCGTTGTCGGGTAGCAGCGGCAGCTTCCGACTCGCCGGTCTCCAGTTGGTTCAGCAGAGTTTGTATTGTTTCCCGCTTTTCTTCAAAAACCTGCTGGTACTGCTGATCAATTTCTTCCCATTGCCCGGCGAAAGCCGACTGGGCCACGCTTTCTCGCCCTTTTTCAATAAAGAACAACGGAGGCTGGTAGAATTGGTAAAACACAAAAACCAGTATTCCCACCATCAGAATCAGAAACTGCATCGGTACTTTCAGTAAGCCATTCATTAGCAAACCCAAGCGGCTTTGGGTAATAGACTGCCCCGTCAGATACCGCTGCACCTGCGACTGATCGGTACCGAAATACGCTAGCTGTAAGAAAAACCCACCAGTCAGTCCCGACCAAATATTGTAGCGATCGCTGGGATCAAACTCAAAGGTAATGACTTCCAATTTTCCCATAGTACCCGCTACATCGATTGCATCACCAAAGGAGACACCCTCAGGTAGCAGATTGAGTATCACAAAAACTGCCACTACCATTCCCCCTAGCATCACCGCCATCTGCTGCTTCTGGGTTTGGCTAACGGCCTTAGTTCCTCCACTCACGGTATAAATTGTCACTAACACCCCAATAATCAGGGTAGTTACCGATAGGCTCCAGCCTAGGATGGTCGATAGAATAATTGATGGCGCAAAGATGGTAATGCCAGCAGCCAAACCTCGCTGCACCAAAAACAGAAAGGCGGCCAGGATACGGGTCTTAAGATCAAAGCGGTTCTCCAGAAATTCGTAGGCTGTATAAACTTTAAGCCGGTAGTAGATGGGAATAAAGGTAATAGACAGCACAATCATGGCCAATGGCAACCCCAGGTAGAACTGGACAAAGCCCATCCCCGATTCAAATGCCTGCCCCGGCGTAGAAAGAAAAGTAATCGCACTGGCTTGGGTAGCCATCACGGATAACCCCACCGTCCACCACCGAAAGCTATAGCCGCCCTTCAGATAGCCTTCCATATCCTGCTGGCCGCGGGTACGGTATATGCCGAAGCCCACAATGAACAGCAATGTGCCCCCTAGAACAACCCAATCGAGTAAGCTCATGCGTAAGCGATTGTAAGCCAGTAAAATAAAATTATCAACGTAAGAAGGACACCGATTACCAGCGCGTACCAGCCGCTCCAGGATGAAAAGAGGGGAGGTCGGTTGTCTGTTTCCATAGCGTATTAGGTTTTCGGGTTCAATCTACACAAAGCTGGTAGAAAGCCGAACAATCCCGACAAAAATCCCGATTTTAACGGGGTTTTAAATAGTTTGCCAAAATTTTTTCGTTATTACCCAAAACGCTTCTTAGCGCACACTGGTATATTTACCGGAGAAAAAACCTTCTGGACCAGTTTTCTGCAATGTTGATTAAAAATTCGTTCGTAGTTAGAGCAACCTTCACCTTGCTCTTCATTATTCTGGTCTTCTACAGCCTGATAGCCGCTGAGGACTTTCTGGTCCCTCTACTAATGGGTATTCTGCTGGCCTTTCTGCTGTATCCACTGGCCAGCTTCTTAGAAAAGAACGGAATACCCCGCATACTAGCTAATATCCTGACGATCATTTTTGGCATTGTAGTAGTAAGCGCCACCGTTTACATCATTTACTCTCAACTCAGTGTTTTTGTGGGTGATCTACCCGAACTACGGCAGAAGGCACTACGGAATTTACGTAACCTGGAAGCATACATTGAACTAGAATACGGAGTGGCAGTAGAGAGCCAGGACCGCTGGCTTAGAAACGGAATTTCCACCCTCTTTACTTCGGGAGGCGAGTTTTTTAAAGACCTATTTACCACCACAGCCAGTACAGTGGCCAAAGTAGGTATCATGCCGGTGTACGTATTTTTTCTGCTCTACTACCGCAACAAATTCCGAGAATTTCTATTGAGAGTTACTCCCGACAGTCGCCATCGAAAGACGATTAAAGTGCTCAAGGAGATTTCGCACGTAACCAAGCACTACATGGGTGGCATTGCTCTGGTGGTACTGATTCTATGCTTTCTTAACTCTATCGGTTTGCTAATTGTCGGCGTACAGTACGCCGTGCTACTAGGAATTATTTCGGCTATCATGAATTTTATTCCCTACTTCGGTACGCTCATTGGCGGGGCTTTTCCCTTACTGGTGGCTTTAATTACCGAAGAATCACCCAGTTACGCATTAGGAGTAATTATCCTGTTCATTATCATTCAGTTTACCGAGAACAATATCCTGACTCCCAATATTGTGGGCTCTAACGTACGCATTAATCCATTTTTTACCATTCTCACGATCATTCTGGGCGGACTAGTTTGGGGCTTAGCTGGGATGTTTATCTTTCTTCCGTTCTTAGCAATGTTCAAAATCGTCTGCGAAAATATCGAGTCGCTCAAACCAGTAGGATTTCTACTGGGAACCGAAGGAACCGAGCGCCATGCTCTCACCTGGGATAAGATTAAAGGCTTCTTTACCAAGAAAGAGTTAAACACCAAGCCCCGCAAAGTATCCTAAACTAATCAGCGAATTCAATAGATATGTCTAACAAAGAAGGAATTATCAACACCTAAGTATATTATCATACCAGCATTCACCATTAACTTTCAATTAAGACTTAAAACTAGGTAGGCAGTATGTGCGTTTAGCCTTAAAGACCTCACCTTATATTCTTCATTCAATGCGCCACCTCCTGTTAGTTTTTCTTGTTTTTTCCTTCACTGCCTGCCATCGTTTTGACTCTTCTAAGATTATTGAACCCACTGATTATCAGATACAGTCGGTCAGTTTTAACCTAGACCCTGACGTGATTCCGACTAATATGGCAGCTCAGGCAATGGAGGATGACAATAATTTTACCCTGGTAGGAGCTAGTCTGCGGCAGGGGAATAAAGAGCTGGTAGGCCTATGGTTATTCAATAATTTAGACTCCTCCGATATCCAGAGCGTGAATCAAACCGCTCAGGATTTCTCTATCTTTCCTGAATTAAAAAATACCCAACTGCGGGATGAAGCTACCAACCTAATAGCTTTTCTCGAACGCTAGTAGCTCAGCTTTTGATAATGTTAGAAGCTAACTCACACCTCTTTCTTACCCTTCAGCAGTGGATATCTACGATTTTTTTCGTATAACTCTTGCATCTACGAAATCTATCGTATATACTTGCTGTACGATAACTCTCGTAGACAATGAATACATTACCCAAACCTACTGAAGCCGAACTGGAAATACTACAGGTTGTATGGGAACACGGCCCCTCTACTGTTCGCTACGTTCACGAACAACTGGTACAGCACCGTGACATCGGCTATACCACCACCCTGAAGAACATGCAAAACATGGTGCAGAAGGGACTACTTACCCGTGATGAATCAGCTAAAAGCCATATCTACTCCACTACTATTCCTCAGGAAAAAACTCAAAAATTATTAATAGATCGCTTGCTGGAAACTGCTTTTGGCGGCTCAGCTGGCCGCATGGTAATGCAAGCTTTGGGTCACCGTAAAACTTCTAAAGAGGAATTAGAGCAAATTAAAGCATTAATCAAGAAACTGGAAGGAGGAAAGTCATGAATCTGATACCCGAACTATGGATACGAACCTTGGGCTGGACGTTAGTACACAGCTTATGGGTGATTGCCGGAGTTGCTCTGTCTCTTCGCTTAGTACTGTGGCTCATTCCTCAATCAAAGGCTAAGGCACGATACCTGCTTTCGGTTGGTGCACTATTGTTAGCGGTTGGGCTGGTAGGTTTTACCGGCTACCGGGTATTCGAGCCGCTCACAGATAATAGCAATGAATCAATCAATACGGTATTGGTCGGAATTCCAACTGCCGTACATGATGTGTCTGATTCTGACAATCAACTACTTCCATTGATCCAGCAAAAAGCTGAACAGTTACAGGTTTGGCTTACCCCTCATCTTTCAGGACTGTTGGTAATCTGGTTGAGTGGAGTGCTGTTTTTTCTGCTGCGCACTACCGGAAATGTAGCCTATATTTACCGATTATCTCGTCGAGATACCCAGCCTATTTCAGCGGAGTGGTCGGAAACTGCCGCCAAAATTTCTCGAGCGCTGGGCATCCACCGCAGAGTTTCTATCCGGATTTCAACCCGCATTCGTTCTCCGTTTGTAACCGGATTAGTTAAACCAGTCATATTGTTTCCGCTTAGTTCATTCAGTCACCTAAGCTACGACCAACTGGAAGCAGTGCTGGCCCACGAGTTGGCTCATATCCGTCGGTGGGATGATGCCGTGAACTGTATTCATACCGTTTTTGAATTTATTCTGTTTTATCATCCGGCGCTGTGGTGGATCTCCCAGGTTATTCGCGATGAACGGGAGAAGTGCTGCGACGACTTGGCCGTAGCTACCTGCGGTAATGCATTAGTTTACGCTCAGGCCCTCACCCAACTGGAAAGTCTGCCGAATACTACATCACCCTTAGCGCTGGCACTATCCGGTACGGGGACCGGCCTGCTAGCTCGAATTGAACGCTTGCTACAGCCCAATACCGTTAACAATAAACCTTCGGCTATTCCGGTAACCGTAACGATGTTGCTGGCAGCGGCCTTAGTGATTAACCTTCAAGTCAAATTTCCGAATAATCAGCCACAAAGCATAAGTAACCCAGTATATACGGGAGCCATTTTAGGAAATCAATCACCTTCAGCGGCAGCCCATCCCTCTGCTGATACGGATTCTCCATGGCAACCTCGCTTACCCAATTGGCTTCGAGAAGAAAAAGCCACGTCATTCGCCTATGATGAGAGAGACACTGTTCCACCAGCAACGAATGCGAATAAAGTTCAAGAGTTTTATTTTCGCTCCGGTACCCCTCAGTTCCAATTTTACTATGCCGATTCATTAGTACGCCAGTCATGGCAGTTAGATTCTATACTAAGTCCCCACGCTTTGTCCAATGGGGTGTACACTTTCACCTACGATTCTCTGAATAAAGTATCTTATGAATTGGATTCTTTGTTGAGTACTCTGAAGCTTAATTCCTCGGCGCAGTTTATCCCTTTAGACTCCTTGAATAGAGTGTCTGGGAAATTAGACTCATTACTAGCCGCCCGTACGATTTCGGGGTCTAATTTTCGGATTCTTTCGCTGGATTCACTGCCGAGAGCAATCACTATTCACGGTGACACCAACCTTAGAGCCCACGTATTCGGCTTTCCAGATATTGATGTGGACGTACTAGAAGATATTGATCTGGATATAAACATTGACGACCTTACCGATATAGAAATACTGATTGATTCGGTACATAGTTGGAGTAATCGTTTTCAATATCATTTTTCCGATACTCTTTTACCACCTAGTTTAGGCTCTATTCCACATATGCCGATGCCGCCAGTCATGATCTTTAACGATTCAATACAGGAGGAAACTATACGCGTATATGAAGAAGCAATGCGTAACTACGAGCGCGCTCTTTCTCAACTAGACTCGGCCGACTGGGAACGGCAACTGGAACAACAAATGGCTCAACTTGATCAACAACAGCGCCGCTTTGAAGAACAAATGCGCGTTCGCGAAGAACAGTATGAACGGCAGCGCGAGCAGTGGCAGGAACGGATGAAGGTTTGGGAAGAGCAGCAGGAAAAACAACAGCAGCGCTACGAAGAAAGATTGCAGCAGTGGGAGCAACAACAGCTAGAGCAGCAAGAACGGCAGCGCGAGCAACTGGAGCGGCAACAGCAGCGGCTTCAGGAGCAACAAGAAAGACAGCAACAGCTCCAACGTCAGCAAATGGAACAACAACAGCAACGGCTTCAGGAGCAACAGGAAAGGCAGCAACGGCTCCAGCGCGAGCAACTATAACGGCTTCAGGAGCAACAAGAGAGACAACAGCGTCAACAGGAAGAACAGTTACGCCACTTGAACAAAATATAGCAAAGCAACGATGCGAAGACTCCCGCTTAATGTAGTGGTGAACTATACCAATCTGCGGGACTTCAGTTGGGTACTCTATTATCCAGATTGAAGTCCCGTTTTTCCTTTCCGTTCATCATACAATTTCTACTATCTTTCAAAAATCAACTCAATTTTCTCCTAACTACTTTTCATTTCTACTAAATTTACTGTATTATTTACAATAAGTTTGTTCAACCACAGTTGGTGAAATATAAATTTGTTTTCCTTCTAAAACCTACCAGCTTTTAATCGGAAACAAGTCAGATTATGAAAGATCAGAACCACAACTTTGAGCAGCTGTCGCTGGAAAGAAAGTGTCGCTATATCCTGGGTCGTTGTACTTTTGTTGCTTCTCGCTTTGAAAAGCAAGGACGTCGTTCCTTCCGAATTAACCTTTACCACCGCGGAAGCTTCTACTACGAAATATGGTATAATAGCGAGTACCACTACATTGGGGAAGTTCGCATTACTCAAGACCACTCTATCGTAAATGCCTATGCATCATCAGTAGAGATTCAGTCGTTAGATTACTAACCATTTACTAAACAGTTTAGTAAACCAGTCTCTACTAAAGTACATCCTCCAATATTGCACTAAATTCAGCCAGCATCATGGCTGTAGCTCCCCAAATTATTTGATCCTGGATCACGTAAGTAGGCGCTTCCAGCGTAAATTCCCCAACTTTAATTTCCTGCTTAGCCTGTTTGTCAGTATTTAAAAAATCATGAGCAGCAACATCTAGTGTATCGGCTACTTCAACCGGATCGCACTGATATTGGGGTTTTTCATTGGTGAACGCTACCACCGGACTTACCACAAATCTGCTAACCGGAATGTATAAATTAGACAATTGGCCTAACACCTGAGAATGGCCTACTTCCACTCCTATCTCCTCCTGAGTTTCCCGTAGTGCGGTGTCTACAATGCTCTGATCCTGTGGTTCTATCTTTCCTCCGGGAAAGGCAATCTGACCGCTATGGGCACCGTTGTAGGTCGGCCGTTTAATCAAGGGGAAGTACAGATGACTCTGTTCTCCCGGATACAACAGGAGCAGTACTCCAGCCTGCCGGGCCGTTGATGGCACCTTTAACCGAGCCCGACGGTGGGTTTCGGTAGCCATTTGTCGTTGAGCGTTCCAACCAGGTAACGGATACTGTAAACGTTTTTCAAGGGCAGTAATTAGTTCTTCGGTAAAATACATACGTTTCCTCAGTCAACCTATCCGTTCAGATACCATTCTAAGTGCATAAAGTCTTAGTAACGCTAAGTATCATCTAGGCTAGTAAACCGTCAGATACTTTTAGCCATATTACGTACACACATCTACAGCATATTGTTCCAACATAATCTGCTCAACAGCGGGATTCTCTAAATGATTTTTTGGGAGAAAATCACAGGTATTCTGGTCTTCTTATCAGAAGAGAAAGATCATTGTCCTACCTCTAAGATTATTTAGAGATAATTTTGATTGAGAGGGAGTAGATTTAGAAGTCCTACAGATGATTTTGGGTTATAAAATCTTTAAAGTGAACTGAAGACCTTCCCTCGAGAACCACTGGCATCTTGTCTAAAAAGAAAACTGCCTTCCGTAAGACCGATAAGTTTGCATTGGTTTTATCACTCAATGTTCTCGAGATCATAGACTTTTTTCCATGAGAATTTCTTTCAGGGCTAATCAATAACTTGGCACTTCCATTTTGGTTTACCACCAGCACTTTGTATCCTTTCTTTCTAGCTTGATCCAATAAATAAGTTACTAGTGGAACATTCCCTAAATAACGCCCTAGAGAAGTCGATGAAACTCTGACATTACTTTTCTTGCCCATCCTACCACTATCTTGTATTTTGCTATACTTGCTGTTTTTAGTACTGATATTTTTTCCTGCTATTTTTGTCTTTTTAACTCCTCTAGTATTATCTGAGTCAGGCCCAAATTTAGGGAAAGGTATAGGTATGGGACCAGAAGGTGAGGGTGTTAAACATACGTCTGGAAAAACTGATATTATTTTACCCCCTCCCTTTTTGCTTCCAATTTCTCTTGCATTGGCGAAAACGGAATTTGCCATTTGATATAATTAGGATTGGATTGAAGTTACATCCAATATAACCAATTGTTCAGAGTTGACCAAGAGAATAGATGACTACACAGTTACCAGTCAGTTCGGTATTTCTTTCGTATTCGAACTGAAATAAAATCAACCAGCTGCCTCCAACGTCTCTACAATAATATTATGGTTGGTGTAAATACAAATGTCAGCAGCAATATTCAGACTTTCTTTCACTATTTCTTCAGCCGAAAGATCACTACTGTGCTTCTTTAAAGCTAATGCTGCTGCCTGAGCGTACATACTCCCTGAGCCAATGGTGGCAATATCATTATCCGGCTCCAGCACGTCGCCCGTTCCGGAAATAACCAGTAGTTCGGAAGCATCAGCTACAATCATCATCGCTTCCAGCCGACGAAGGTAGCGATCGGTTCGCCAATCTTTAGCCAGCTCAATAGCCGCTCGCTTCATGTTTCCTCCGTAGGAATTGAGCTTTTCGTCGAAGCGCTCAATGAGGGTGAAGGCATCAGCAGTAGAACCAGCAAAGCCAGTGAGTATTTTGCCGTTTTGCAGCTTACGAATTTTGCGTACGTTACTTTTGGCTACTGTGTTTCCCATAGTGGCCTGACCGTCGGCACCAATTGAGATTTGGTTTCCGTGTTTGATTGCAACTACGGTAGTGGATTTTATCTTTTGCATAATTAGTCAACTTACGAATGAAAAAAGGCCAAACAGATAGCCTAGCCTTTTGGACGAATTACACTACGAAATGTTTTAGATCATTACCCAATTTCAGCATAAGTAGCATTTTTTATCCTGCTACCACGTTAGCTCTTCCTGTTTACCACCCGAATAGAGGAGCTGCACTTTGGTTTCTCTTCCAGTGAGGAGTAATTTTCTGCTCGACTGAGCGAGGTACGAACTGCCGTGATAAAATTCTTGCCTTCGCTGAGTACTATCCGCAAAAGTGATTTCGGCACTCAAAACATCTTTCGGTATTATAACAAAGTTCCCTTCGCTTGATGAATGAGTAGTCGTGTATGCCTGAAGTAAGCCTGAGTTGTTAGTGAACAGATGTACCCAGTAGTTCCCATGGTGTAGTATGGCGGTCCCCCTCGAGTTACCCTGCACTACTAAACCCGCCGTTACGGGTGAAATTGCGGTAAATTCGCCTTTCCCATTACCCTTCAGAATGGTTCCCAATGAAGCGTCGTACCGCCCGGTAATCGTTTCAGTTCCGAAGTCGTTGCCGGTTAACAATACATCTAGGAGACCGTCCTGATCAAAATCTTGCACTAAGATACCGTAGACTGGTGCCCGTTGAGCCGGAAGGGAAAGGTCGAGTAGCTGAAACCGACCATTCCCTTGATTCTCCAAATAACCGGAAGCGAAGCGAAACGCCTTGGCCACATAGGCCCGACTTTTATCAGCCGAGGTTAAAATATCTGTAACAGTCGCTTGAGCGTAGCTGGCGTAGTCGGTAAACTTCTTCTTCAGATTAGGAACCTGACGGATAAGATCATCACGGGTAGCTACTGGAACTTCTTGCTGGTTGATATAGGCGGTGATGACGGGATCAATAAACCCATTCTGATCTAAGTCAGCAGCATAAATCGTCTTAGGTTTATCCGGAGATACTTGGTACGCTGTATTTAAACACAGATTACCAAGTATATAATCTATATCCCCATCTTGATCAAAATCCACGCCGTTGATACTGTTCCACCAC
>CAKZYJ010000382.1 GCA_937884755.1 uncultured Flammeovirgaceae bacterium | reverse complement strand
TTGTATGAACTTGACCAACGAAGACCGGGAGCTCCTGGATCGGCATTTTGAGCAGGACTTAACCGAACTGGAAGAGACAAAATTCCAGCAGAAATTAGCAGGCGATGATGAATTTCGTCAGGCAGTACGCCTTCGTGAGCTAATTCACGAACGAGTGCAGGCGAACGGAGCTGCTCAACTAAAAGAGCAGCTTAAAGCTAATCTTGCCGCACAACGTAGCGCATTTGAAGAGAATAATGGTGAGGAGTCAGAAAGCAACGAAGATGAAACACCGGTGCGTCCATTATTTGGCAACGCTTCTGTTACTCGCTGGGCCATAGCGGCCTCTCTGGTAGCTATTATTGCAGCAGGTATTATTTTCCTCAACATTCGTGATTCTTCTACGGGAGACGGCTCAATAGCTGTAGAAGATACCACTAAAACCGAAGCACCCGTCACCGGTGGACAAGTAGAGGCACCTACCTATGCTGGTACTGATACTTATGAAATATCTTACCCTATTACTACGGAAGGCACTCAGCAAATAAAGCAGGCTTTATTGGTAATAGACGAAACTCGTACTGAAGCTGCATACGAAGTACGTTCTGATACACTATTCGTATACTATCCCCAGGATATTTTTACCGAGACCTTAGAAGTTATCGACCGGGAAGATGAGACTATTTTGAGGATCAACGAGGATGAGTACCAAATTGACTCTTCTGTCCAGAAGCTACTTCCTCTAGAATAACTGTTACAGCTATTAGCTTTTAAGCCGGCAAGCGTTTTACGCTTAGCTGGCTTTTTTATGTCAACATACTACAGACGCAGTCTACTACTGATTGAACATTGAAATTGCGTATTAAGCTAATGTTATTATGCTGATAATCAGCATTCTACAAACTATCCGCTATCTACTATCCATTTTCAATTAATATACTTTGTCTATTGTCAAAAAATATATCAAGAGAGAGCAAGAATTAGGTCTTTAGGATACTGGCCTTGTAAAAGAACAATCTAAATGCAGATGGCACAAAATGTTATTTCTTTCTTATTAAGAGCCTCGATATCTCAAAGGGTACAACCTACCCCTAGATAGTATCTACTTTAGTCAAAATAGTAGCTGTCATGCTATTATTCTGTAAACTAATGAAGGGTTTAGGTTTCTTGCTGATTGCTGGCAATTAATGGCGTTAAAGTAGATAACTAAAACCGAAATGTAATCACTAATAAACTACCCGCAGATCAGTGGCTAGCTTTTGAAGTATTTGGTTATCTCTTTCCGGTATATCTAAGCGGGAGTGGTATTGAGTTGGTCTAGGTCTAACCAAAAAATGAGGATAAGCCATTGGGGCATTGCATATTATCTTTCTAGTTCTAATGTACGGTGATTCCTGTACATCAATTGTGTTCTTTTCCTGAGGTAGGATGTACCTATGTTCAAGAATAAGAATATCGTTCTCTATCGCTGATGGTAAGTAACTTCGGTCAAATTCTAATCGAGTAGCTGAGGTGGAAAGAGATAACCCCTCAGTAGGTATATCAATGACTACCTCCTGCCCCCAAGAGGGTAAGTTAGCGAGAAGAAGGTAGCTAAAAATAACTGTAAGAAATCGCATAGTACTAAGCAGACTTTGGTTGGTGGATTATTTCTGCAACGTTAGCTGATTCCCTAACCAAATTTGGTTTAAGGCTGGCTGAAGTCTTACCTATGTACGGTTAGTGGTAGAAGAAAATAAGTTTTCTAAGCTAATGTGGGTTTAAGAGTCTTAATAGCTTAACAGCAAGAATGTCTATTGTGCTAGATTGAAAAGTTCATCAATAATTTGTAATGCACCATTTGTACCAACCTCCGCAGAAAGGGTATGACGACCGCTAACAGTTATGGTCTCTAGTGCCAGATGATCATACTCAATTTCTGTGAATAGTGTATCAGATCGCTGAGAAACAGTCATAGTAAATACACCGGACTGAGGTGTTTTGCGTCGATTAGATACGTCTCGGTGGTAATTCCACTCTACAGTAATACACTCTTTTTCCTGCCAAGTTTGGGTGAAAGCATGAGAGTGAGCTAAGTAATTTTCGTACCATACAAGGTAATGATTAGAATTACTCCAGCTAGGCTGAGATTGTAGTAGTTGATAAGCAAAAGTTGCCCAAGCGGTAAGGGCCAATTGCCGAATAGAGTCTGTAGCTAACGTATTTGCCTGTTTATCGGTTGGAGTGAAGGTTTTAGCCAGGAACGGATAAATATCTTGGAAAGTCTCCTGTATCTTCATTTCATTACTTGGTAAAGCCAACGGCAGAGCTTCGTCATCAGAATAATTACACGAAGATAGGGCTGTGAGCAGCCAGTATAGGTAGCAACAAAAGATAACTCTCATATCAAAGTGGATTAACATATGAGTACACGAATACCAGACTAGTTTTTTCGATAGGACTAGATTCTGGAATCTGTACAAAAACGAGTTGGCGACAGGTTTACTACATATTAAACAAGCCTATTAGAATCGCCACCCGGCACTTAATAACATTACACCATTTCCTACCTGTTCAGGGATACCCGTTAAGGGAGATATACTACTAGTATCATTGATATTTGTAAAGCTGCTGTTAAATCGAAGCCCTATTAGCAGCCCCTTATTAAATTCATATTCCAATCCATAAGTTAAAGATAAGTCGCCTGAATTAAAGAAATCACGAGTATCTATATCTTCAATAGTGGACGAAACTAGCTTGGACGAGACTAGTATCCCAAGTTGAGGTCCTATGTGGATATTGAACCTTCGAAAGGGGTAGATCTTAACAAGTAATGGTATGATAAAGTAGTTGTTTCTTATCGTATACGGAGTTGGGTTGGTAATATCTGTCAATCCATTATCAGCAGCGCCCTGTTGAGAGTACAATAGTTCTGGTTGTAGTGCGAGCCATCGGGAAAACCGAAATTTTGCAAAACCACCAATAGCTAATCCTGATTTAAAACCGTAGAATTCTTGAACATCGCCATTCCAGAGAGAAGAGGTATTCCAACCGATTCGTACTCCGTACTCAAAAGGGTCTAGCTGATTTTGAGCTTGGGTGACTAAAGCGGCTCCGACAAAGGTGAGAATGAGAAGTAATTTCTGAATATACATAGGTTTAGTTAATTCTAAGGTTAAATGATATTAGATACTAATATAAAACTTTGTGGTTAAGACTGGTAGTATCTGATACAACGATTGTTTGCGCTCCACCTGCTGTGTTTGGGTTTAGTTGTTGATGGCTATTCTCATCAACTCCGCTGGCGGTTTTCATGAGCAAAATAGCTAGGGCTAGGAAGAGTAATCGTAGTATGTTTTGAATATCGCGTCGCATAGTAATTAGCGTTTTTTCGTTGCTTTCACTAGTATATGCTTCGCGCAGCAGGAAGGTTAATGATGTAGGTAAGACTTTTTTACAGTTCGCCGCGTACGGCTCGCTTCACTACTTCAATTTTGCTGTGTATTTGTAGCTTACGGTAAATGTTTTTGATGTGGAAACGTACTGTATTAACTGATACCCCCAACTGGCCGGCGATCTGTTTATAGCTATATCCTTCAGCTAGGCTATGGGCTACTTTTCGCTCTTGGTCGGTAAGCAATTTGTTAGTCTTTTTCATACAAGTTATAAGTTTAGGTGCTCTTATGTCGTAATAGCTGAGCGGTTACCCCCCGCTAAAAGTGTCAATTAGCAAATTGAATAGTAAGACGCTCTACATGTTATTACTCTTGAAAGGCAAAGGTTAATGGCAAGCGTAGAAAAAAAGTCACCTACATAAGTATGTAGGTGACTATATCAGTGTTTATTATTTCATCCTGTTAAGGAATGGTTAAGTCGTTGATTTTGCCCAATTTATGCCGATATTGGAAGTTTATTGAACGTTAAAATAAAGAATTGTTGATGAAAAAAGCTGCTTTACTGTTACTGATTGGATTGACAAGTGCGATCTCGGGAGTTCAGGCCCAAATTGGCTTAGGTGTAAAAGGGGGGCTAAATATTGCTGGTTGTGCTGGTGCTGGGTGCGATGAGGAGGATACAGAGAGCTTAACTAGAGTAGGTTTTCATGCTGGCTTAGTTGCTAGCTTCATCGTCAACCAAAGGATAGAATTACAAACGGAAGTTTTATATTCTCAGCTAGGAAGTAGATACGAGGATTTCTCTTTAACGCTTGACTTAGCTGATCTTGGTACAGAAGATGTATACTTTGAAGAAGTAGCTATAAAAAATAATTACATAGTCATTCCTATACTATTTAAAGTATATCTAGTTGAGGGGGTGTATTTTAATCTAGGGCCTCAACTTAGCTATCTTCTTCAGTCCACTACTGTATTCGAGTCATCAGAATTGCCACAACCGCTAATCGAGACTGACACTAAAGCAGAGCTTAACAATTTCGATTTTGGTATAGCGAGTGGTATAGGTTATGATTTCAGGTACGGTTTAACCACCGAGTTGAGATACTCATATGGTTTCACCAATATTATCGGATCAGGCAGCTCAGCAGAAGATATAAGTCGAAACACTGCTATTCAGGTCTCAATAGGCTATCGGATTATCAAAAACCGGAATTAGCTCCTTACTTTTTGAAGTAGAAGTCCCCAGTAAGCGAAGTAGATTCCCAAGGAATCTGCTTGCCTTGAGACTTTTGCGATACTGTAGCTCGAACGCGTTTAAATACTTGTTCAATGGTAAGGTTAGGGATAGTCAGGTGAGTCAGTAAGGCTTCGGTATAGATGCCGTGCTGTCCGCCACCATCAGATGCGGTTTGCCCTGGTGCAGTGGCATAGGCCACGAGTGAACCCTGGGGAGCACTCATAAAGGCTAACCCATTACCTTTGGTACTTCGGCTCCAGCTACGCTCGAAGGGGTTATCTCGGCAGGCGTCGAGCATCACGATGTTAGTGCGAGAGTTTGCGGCTTCCATCTTTGCCAGTACTCGGTCAGCTCGAACGCAATCGTATTCTACATCGTAAGCACTGGCCAGTTGGGCATCCACGGGTATTAAGTAATTGCTACCATCCACCTGTACCCCGTGTCCGGCATAAAAGAATAATCCTACATCAAAATCTTTTAGCTTCTTTCCAAATTCATCAATAGCTCGCTTAATATCATTTTGACGACAGTTTTCGTACTTCATCACAGTAAAACCTAAGCCCTCAAGGGTAGATTTCATAGCATTAGCATCGTTAATAGGGTTTCGTAATTGTCCTCCCTGTTCGTAGGCACTGTTGCCTATCACTAAAGCCAGGCGCCGTTCCTGAGCAGGTTCTTCTCGCCTGATAGAGAAAGTACTGGTTGTGCTTTGCTGTTGTCGGTCGGTGGCGACCACTTTAAACTCATTATCGCCAATGTGTAGTGGAGTTTCCAGGCTAAATTGACCATCCGGTTGCAGCCGAGCCAGTTGATCGTTAATTCGAACTTCCCGAATACCATCCCGGTCAGTAGCCTTGCCGGCAATGCGGATGTTCTGTACCGCAATTTGCTTGAATCCTCGGCTTAGCGTAGGCTCAGTAATCGTAATTATAGGTCGATCACCAGTATTGTTCATTGTTGCTGCAGGCGATGTATCAGCTAAACTCCCTTCTTTACGTGTCTTAGAGGTAGCTTCAGGAGCAGTTTGTTCAATTTTAGTTTGAGTTGTTGGCTGAGCAGCAGGTAGGTTATCCGCGAGTTTTTTTTCAAAGTTTTCGTCATTCTTCTCTGGCTGTAAAGTACTTGAAGAACTTGCTTCTTTACGGTTAGATAGCGTTTGAGATGACTGAGAAGGTGATTTGTTAGCTAGAGGAGGAGGAGAGTCGTCGTTTAAGTAAGAGACACGCAAGTAATCTACGTGAATCATATTTGATGATTCAAATCCTACGTTTGTTCCGTAGAATTTTTCAAAATTCATCTTAAAAACAGACTGCTCATTGATAAAGAAGCTGTAGGTGTTATCTACTTTCCGAACGGTTAATGTATTATAATCTTTCCAACGAATGTGCGGTGTCTCTCTTGATTTTACGTATTGAGTAAGCCCGCCGATTTTATGCCAGTCGCTGATATAGAACTTATTGTTCTTGATACCGAAGAAGAAACTACCGCGATCGGAGCGCCCCCATGACAGTGCTACGCTTTTTCTTCTAGAATTATCCTCTTCAGCGAATTTCAGTCGGGTTTCAATCTCAAAATCTCGAGTTTGGTTTAAAGATATTTGGTTCCAGGTAGCATGTTGGTCATAAATGTCAGAGTTGGATGCCCAAATGTAATGACCGTCTTTAATCTGTCCTTCTCGTTTTCCCTTTCGCTCGTAGCCTACAAACCAACCGTGTCGATTGTCGGAAAAATCGTCATAAAAAATATCAGTACGCTGAGCGTCAGAATAGTCCGAATATCTACCTTGGGCAGTAAGTTGAGCCGTATGAAATAGCGCTATAAAAATCAGAAGAACGTTGCGATACCACATAGTAGATCGTCTGTTATTAGGTTAGACAAAACACGTTACTTCCTTATACCGGTAACCCAGTAAAGGTTAATGATAAGCTTTAATTATTTGTGAGTGCACGACTTTTTACCACTCCTTTTGCTTAGTACGATTCGAAATTTACGCTAAATACACCAGTTCTTCCAAAAAAAGTTTTTATTTTTCGAAGTAATATCATTAACCTTTAAGCTACACTGGGTATGAACTAGTGAATGATACATCATCCACTATGTTCTATCACTTACTTAACTTTATTTCACTTATGAAAAGTACGTTTTTGTTTTTCCGTTATACGCTAATCGGAGTCATTGCCTCATTGTATCTAGCAAGTTGTGGTTCCAAAACTCCCCAATCTTCCGTGCAGCGCACCGAGATTACACTTCCTTTTGCTGATCATCTGAGCGATAAAGAAGCTTTTCGGGGAGTAGGAATGGGAAAGAGT
Organism: uncultured Flammeovirgaceae bacterium; assembly: GCA_937884755.1. Taxonomy (GTDB): domain Bacteria; phylum Bacteroidota; class Bacteroidia; order Cytophagales; family Cyclobacteriaceae; genus Tunicatimonas. Next base: position 7,362 of record CAKZYJ010000382.1, on the reverse strand, counting down.
CCTGATCAAGGATTTGCCCTAGAGCAAGCCCGTTTAGATGCCCGCACTTTCATTGCTCAGCAAGTACAAACCACGGTAAAATCAGCGGTAGAGCGTTATCGCGAGCAGTATGCTTCCTCGGAAGACACCGTTGCTCTGGCGTACAATTCCAAATTTGAAGAGCTCACCCGCAATTTAGTAGATCAGTCGCTAAATAATGTGATGGTAGACGATCAGAAAATGTACGAAGTACAGTCCGGTAACCAATTGGTATACGAAGCACACGTGGCCATGACCCTTAAGCGTGATGATTTTGTGCACGCAATGGAAGGCGCTACTAACGGCGGAATGTCAGACGGCACCAAGCTCAAGATTGAATACGATCGCAAAAAGTTTCGGGAGATTTTTGAGCAAGAAATGCAGCAGCTTCGCCAAGACCAAGTACGAAATTAGACAGTTAGTCGATACACGGGGAACAGATCAGTTGTTAACGGTGTGTTTGTCGTAGACAACTATTTCCCCGTGTTTCTCTGACGTAAACTCTAGTACTATGTTCGTGCGTGTTTTCATTTGCTGCTGGTTATTCGCTACTACGTTGTGGGCTCAACCCGATTGGGTAACCGGGAAGGGTAATTCGGCTCGCTTTCCGAATGCCAAATACCTGACCGGGCTAGGCATAGCCACTTGGCATAAGGATTCCTCCAAAGAGGCAATCGCCCGACAGGCCTATGCCGCGGCTCAAAAAGCCCTCATTGAGCAGGTACGGGTACGGATTCAGTCTACCAGCGAGAGTTTTAAACAGCAAGCCGATCAATCGTTTTCAGCCTCGTACCAAGCCTTGGTGACCGCCAATAGCCAATTAGAAGTGGTAGGTCTACAAAAAGAAACGTACCACGACCGTAAGGAAAAGCTATTTTACACCTGGGTGTATGCTTTACGAGACGATGTTATCACCAGCTACCAAAGAAAACTAGCTCTGTCCAACGAACAACTCCAGGATCGCTTTGCTCAGGCCCAACGTTACGCGGATAGCAACATGAAGGCTGAGGCGGAACAGCAACTGCTTCAGTGCAGAACATTGCTTACCCAGCAAGCTCCTTGGCAGGCTGTACTGCATAGTTTACAACCTTCCGTTACTCCGACTGAACCTTCGGTGACGCTAGCGAAAATTGAAAATGCTTTGCATCAACTGATTAGCGAAGACGCTAACTCTCTAGATGATTTAGCCTACGAACTGGTCTATCAGCTCAAGCAGTCGCTAGAGCAACCGTTACAACGTGTGGTAGTTTCCCCACCTTTGTACCGAGCGTCAGAAATGGCCAGTACATTTTCTTATTTCTTTCGGGATCGGTTGGAGCAAGAGCTTATTCAGTACGCTGATTGGCAAACGATGCGGCTAGACGATGTACAGTTTAACAACGGAAGCCCTACGATGCGCTACACCCTGCGGGGTACCTACGAAGTATTGGGAGATCAACTACACATCAGCTTTTTTGTAAAAGACGTCTTCGCACAGCAAGTCATCAGCATGGCTACCGCCCGGCTCGACGTAGGCGTGATAGAATCGGCTCAATTAGCCTACCTCCCCGTACGCTACGAGGAAAACCAGGCTGAGCAACAGTTGATGGCAGCTCAGGAGGTGAGCGATACCGGTATCGATCTGGAAGTCTGGACGAACAAAGGCGAAGATGCTTTAGTGTTTTCCGAAGGCGAGCGAATGAATATTTACTTTCGCGTAAATATGCCCTGCCACGTTCGCTTTGTGTACCACTTGGCGGATGGTCAGCGGGTTCACTTCTTTGATCAATATTTAGAAGAGAGCCAAGTGGGGAAAGTTCAGGAGGTTCCGTACGATTTTATTTGTGATTGTACCGGCGCACCTTGCGGTATTGAGACGCTGCAAATTAACGCCCAGGAAACGGCCTTCGTGCCCCTAGCTACCCACGATGTTGGTGGTTACCGGTTTATTACCGAGGATCTCAGTAGTGTTTTACAGAAAAATCGAGGGATGAAGCAAGACGAGTCTATGTACCGAGCCGAACGGCGGCTGGTGATTACCACCATGGAAAGACCATCGTAGTACAATCATCTCTATTGCTCATACTGATTTAATTATCGAGTAATGAAAATACTATTCACATTTATATTCAGCGTAGGGCTGGCAAGTGCTGGTTTCTCGCAAACGTTTGATCAATTCCGGCAAGAGCGAGATTCCGCAATGCAAGCTCTACAGCAGGAGCGAAGTGATTTTGAGCAGCAGTACATTCAAGATTTTAATCAATTTGTAGCAGAACGTGATAGCTTGTTTGCCGAAATGCTCAAGGAACGATTTCGGGAGATTGAGATGTCTCGGGCTCTTCAAATTAGTCCTACTCCGAAACCCACAATTATTCCAACGTATCCGCCGGATACCCAGCGCCTTGACAACCAGAAAATTGAAGCGGATACTACTTCCGGGCCACTCCGAAGATCGCGAAGCTTACTACTACCAGTACCAGCGCAGGGTGATGAGCGAGGTTACTCGCCTAAGCGTACGCAACTTACATTTTACGGGAATGAACTCACTTTACCCTACGACGACCGTTTGCTACTTCCAGAATCAGCCCGTTACGATGCCCAGATTCTGAGTAGAGCCTGGATTTCGTTAAGCGATGCTTACGTTAAAGAACTTATTCATAGTATGTATGCCTATAAAAACCGGTTTAACCTTAATGACTGGGGTTACTATCAGCTTGTAGAGCAGTTTACCAATCAGTTATACCCAGCCAATGATTCTCGTGCTACGCTTACCGCTTGGTTTTTACTGAACAAATCCCGCTATCAAGCTAAAATCGGTTATGCTGATGATAAATCGGGCGGCAATCCGCTATACTTGCTAGTACCCACAAATTGCACGGTTTACTCGGCTACGTACTATCAGTTCGGCGAGCAGACGTATTACGCCATTGGTCAAGCTCCTTCATCGTTATTTACCTACGATCAGGACTACGCTGGAGCTGATCTAACTTTTGATTTAGATGTTCGGAATCCACTGAGCTTAGGTGGTGATCCGGAAGAAAAAAACTTCTCTTTTCGCTATAAGGGGGAAGAACATCAGGTAAAAGTAGCCTATAATCCCCGGGCTATTCAGTTTTACCAAGATTATCCGGAAGTAGACCTACGGGTGAAGTTGGAATCTACATTATCCCGCGAAGCCAAGGAATCGTTGATTTTACAATTTCAACCCTTACTGCAAGACCGCACTCCAGCGGATGCGGCGGGTATGTTACTCCGTTTCGTTCAAACGGCCTTTGCGTATCAGCTCGACCAAACCCAATTTGGGCGAGAAAAGTACTTTTTTCCCGAAGAGGTCTTTCATTTTACTTACTCCGATTGCGAAGACCGTTCAGCGTTATTTACCTACTTAGTTCGCCAGCTTCTTGGCTTAAAGGTAGTGGGACTTCAGTATCCGGGACATGTAGCTACGGCAGTGAGCTTACCAGAAACTACGGGTGAGTATATTGAGCAGGATGGTGAGTTGTTTGTGGTTTGTGATCCGACTTATGTAAATGCGCCCATTGGAAAGGTAATGCCCCGCTACGCTCAGCAAAACGTTGATTTAGTACCGTTACGTGACCCTTACCAACAGTGGCTCACCGAAATGATTTGGGATATTGCTGCTGCGAATGGAGTATATCCGGGAGCGAATCACAATAATGTGGTAGTAGATGCGATGAACAATATTTATTTTGCGGGCTACCAACTTTCTCCTCAAGTCGCGGAGGGACAAAATATCTATTTAGCGAAACTGGCCCCTAACGGGAAGGTGCTTTGGAAGAAATCATTTTCAGGCAATGGAAATGATGTGGGGCAATATCTAGCCATTGATTCGCAACAGCAGGTCTATTTAGCCGGACGATATGAGGGTGAAGTGAGAGTAGGAGAGGAAGCTTCCCTCAAGACGGCTGTGAGCGGATTTTTCGTGGCTAAGTTCACGCCAAACGGACAGTTAGTTTGGGCTCGGGATGTAACTACTCCGGAAAGTGGACTAGAGCAGGCTTTTGTTGCAAAGGTCAATGAACAAGGAAAGTTGGTGGAAACCTTAGTCTTTGACAATACCGTTGCCGAGCGAGGTATGGTACTGGATGATGGTGGAACCATCTATTTTAGTGAGCACTACCAGTCGTTTTCCCCATCAGTTTCTGAAACCAACGCCCCGATAGTGGGAACGCGCAGCGTAGCCGAAAGTAACGCTTCGGTAGCAGTAGATATGGTAGAAACGCTTAAAACCGAGAGTGATCGCTTAAAGGAGCAGCAGTACGATCCTACTATCGCTGGACTATTCGCAGTCATTAACTGTATTCAGCAAAGTGGGATCGTGATTCATGGAACTACAGCGTTGGAGGCGCTAGATCGGTATAACCCAGCGTTCAAAACAGACTCTCCCGAAATCTACGAGAATATTGGAAAGCTAAAGTTCATGAAGAATGAGAGCGGCATCATCACGATTGAGAATGAAGATGGTGGCAATGTAGATTTTAATAAGATGCGCATCCGCGATCAGGCTAAGATTCGCTTGAGAAACTTTGACGATGGAGACGCCCAGATGGATGTGCTAACCGGAATAACGGTCGGAAAGGCATTCGTACGATTTAGGCTTAACCATGTAAAACTATTCAAACAAGATGGCAATCTGCTTTTTGATTATGACGATGATAATACTCAAGTAGTGATGAATTTGCGAAACGATATCTTATACTGACCTTGATGATAACTAGTATAGTGACGGTAGTCGGAAAAAATACATATTTGAGTAGTTAGAAGATATTTTATGATCAGATGGAGAAAAAAAATTTATTGATTTTGTATAAACTCAGTATATTTATCAGGTTTTCACAAAATTATTAACACCATGCACACCAAACCAATGTTATGGGTACTGCTAATTACCCTATGTTCCTCAATCATGTTTTCCAGTTGCCAATCCAGTAAAATTGCTTTTGGAAACTCCTATTATTTTAAACAAACTCCTAAATCATCAGATCAATCGGTAGCTGCTGCTTCCTTAGAAATTGAACAAGTAAAGAAGTTAACCCCTTCTCAAGCAGAGTTGCTTACTTCTCTCAATCAGGATTTAATGGTAGAGCGGGATGCTGGAGCCCTAATTGAGCAAGCGCAACAACAGTTATTAGCAGCAGTAGAAAAGACAGATAACGTAGAGTTGAAAGCGAAAGCTCAGCGTATGAGTCAATTGGCGAGTGAAATGAACAGCCAGGAATTGACTAAAAAAGAAGCGCGAGCGAAACGTAAAGAGGTGCGTAAAGAGGTACGCTCTTTAGTAAAAGAGTACAAAAGCATGTCTCCCAATGAGACTAATGATATGGAAAAGAACCTATTGCTCAGTATCATCCTTATGGGCGGTGGCCTTCTACTACTGTTTATCTTTTGGCCGCTAGGTGCATTAATGTTTATAGCCGGATTAGTATTCCTAATCATTTGGGCCGCGAGCTAGCACTAAATCTTACTGCTTAAAACAGAAAAAGGTAAAGTTCAAATACGCTCTTGAAAAGAAACCTCTTAATTCGGTAGATAGAAATCTCTATCTACCGAATTAAGAGGTTTTCTGTATTTCCTTCATCTCAAACAGGAGCCAAAATCAGTATGTGTATTCTTTAAATCGTTTTAGTTAGTTAGATAGAGGTCAAAGAAGCTTACGGAACATACATAATGGAAACCAATTTCCCGGGTTAGCCTACTTATTTCAGACTCTTCTTCTTGGATACTATAGTTTCTATCAAAAGCATAGTATTAATTCTCGGATCAAGAACTGATATTTTGCCACTCCTATCAGGAGCCATCCCTAGTCGTCTTCCAAGGAGGTTTTATTCTTAGCCAAAGTCGCTATATTTAGCTCGTTCACTAACTAAACCAATTACTATGAAGACCAAATCGATGCTTTGGGTAGGAGTTTTCCTACTTACTGTCTGCACATTTTTTTCCAGTTGCCAATCCAGTAAAATTGCTTTTGGAAACTCTTATTATTTCAAACAAACTCCTAAGCCCGTAACAAAAACTCCGGCTACCCCGGTGAAAGAAAGCGCACTAGAAGCTTCTATTACTATAGAAGATGTTTCCAATGAAGATGTTAAGGTTAAGATGGAGGAAGCTCAACAACAGATCGCTACATTGGTCGAGAAGAGCAATAACCCCGCGTTGAAGAAGAGTGTTAATCGTACTCAAGAGTTGGCAAAAGAGATAAAAAGTGATCAGCTTACCAAAAAAGAAGTACGAGCAAAGCGTAAGGAATTGAGAAAGGAAATTAAAACCCTGACTAAAGAATTTAAAAACGCCTCTCCTGAAGAAAAAAATGAGATTGATCGTAACTTAAAGCTTGCCATAATTTTCTTTGGCGTAGCTTTAATACTCTCAATCATTGGTGGAGTATCGACGGTAGGTGCACTTTTCTGGGTACTGTCCTCAATTGCTTGGATTGTAGGTATAGTGTTCTTCGTAATTTGGCTCATAAATGAGGTGGGTTAATCATTTGTTACACAATAAATTAAAGAGAAAAAGGCGAGCTGAAAAGCTCGCCTTTTTCTTACTAGATAGAAGATGCTCTAGAAATGAATAGCTACACCGACAGTTCCGTATCCAAAAGCACCCCGACCACCTTCAAAATAGGCACCAAAGCGTGGATTAAACTTATACTTAAATCCTAATACTGGTCCCAAAACAAAACGAGTGTTATTAGCGCTACTTAAAACCCCATCTGGTCCATTATAGGTTTGAAACTCTAGTCCAACCAATAGTGTCAGATAGAAATCAAGTTTTTCCTCGTCCAAGTTCAGATCCAAAGCCTCATTGAGCAGTGGTACGTAATGGAAAGAACCTCGGCCTCCTACTGCCAAGAAATCCCAACCATAGTTAAAGCCTAGATTCCGGTAGTCCCAGCTTGCGTAGCCTACGTAAGGCCCTACACTAATGCTTTCGTGGATTCCAAGTTCTAGCGCTGCGGTTAGCGGTGGAAGACTTACGCTCCGAGTACTTACTAATCCATAGCCGTAGTAGCCAAAGCTGATACCGGCTAGAAAGATTTTATCACCTTTTTCATACGCTAAGTTACCTGATCCGCCACCATCGACCCGGACAGTACTTTGGGCGAAGGTTGTGAAACTCAAAAGAGAGAGTACCCCAACGATTGTGCATAATTTTTTCATGGTTTTGTTAGTTTTATTAGTTAATACTTTTACAAATTTGATAATTTTCGTTGAAATTCGGAAAAAGTGAGAGAAAGACAGTTTCCTTCTCCCACTTTTTTTATTTAAGGGAGATTAGTGTCTCCGGAAGTGTTGTCAGAGAAAGTGTTTTCAGCGTCTACTACTTCCTGATTAGTGGTCAAGTCAG
>CAKZYJ010000381.1 GCA_937884755.1 uncultured Flammeovirgaceae bacterium | reverse complement strand
CTGGGTCGGAATGGTTCTGGTAAATCCACCCTGCTTAAGATACTCTTTGGCTCGCTGGCTGCTGACCGAAAAATGGTGAAAGTAGATAACAAGATCATCAATAATATTTCGGACAACAACCGGCAGATTAGTTACCTTCCCCAGGATAGTTACTTACCCAGCCACCTAAGGATATCAACTATCATTTCTATGGTGTGTAATCCTGAACATGCCACTAAAGTAAGCAACCATCGTCTGATCAAACCTCACCTTAACAAAAGGAGTGGGCAGTTGTCTAGTGGTGAGCTTAGAATTCTGGAGATACTGCTTACAGTTTACACCAAAAGCAAATTCGCCCTACTAGATGAACCTTTTAACGGGGTAGCCCCGGTTTACAAAGATGAGGTGAAGGCGGTAGTTCAGCGACAAAGCAAAACCAAAGGCTTTATCATCACCGACCACGACTACCGTAACGTATTGGATATTGCCACCAAAATCATCTTAATCCACGATGGCGGAACTCGAATTATGGAAAACACCGACGAACTGATAGCATGGGGATATCTACCTGATCGATAGCTGTTAATTCGCTGTGAGGACATCCACTGTGGACGCAACCCTACAACGCTGAGCAATGTCAGTTTATAAAATAGGTGCTTTTTCGTAATTTCAAGGATAAAAAGGCCAAAAATGGGTGAGCTCACTCCGTAAGCTTGGAGATAAGCTGACCATTTTACAAATGATACTATAGCATGGCTAAATCACTGGATACTGACTACTATTTTACTATATTCTTTGATTATGTTCGCCAGTTAGTTGATATTCCGGAAGTAGACCAGGAGATTTGCCGTCAGTATTTCCAGCCTACTTTTGTAAAGAAAGATACGCTCTTAGCCGAAGCGGGAACCGTACACGAGCACCATAACTTCATCGTTTCGGGCTATATGCGAAACTATCACCACAACCCGGACGGTGAGGAGGTGACTACGGATATTAATGACGGCCCTCGCTTCTTTACATCCTACAATCACTTTACGAACCGAACCGTTTCTAACGAGAACCTACACTGCATTACCGATTGTGAAATGTTACGGGTAAAACGAGATGACGTAGATATCATGGCGGAGATAGGCATTACCCAAATGGACTATAGTCTGCAAATACTACAGCAACACTTAGAAAAAAACCGTCAGCGCATGATTGACTTAACCACTTTATCGGCTGAAGAGCGCTACCTAAAATTGATGCGAGACCACCCGACTATTCTCCAACACGTTCCCTTAAAATATATCGCTTCTTATTTAGGCATAAATCCGGGTAGCTTAAGCCGGATCAGAAAGGGATTAGTATAGCTTATCAGTATTTCAAACCATATTTCTTCACATTTGTGAAGTCGCTAAACTGATGATTCTACCTAGTTTTGTTCACTAAGCAACAAACCTATGGAAGTATCATCAAAGTCTTTACAATTTCTTAGAACCTCAACCAATATCTGGTTCATCGTTGTTTTTGCCGGGCAGCTAATTTTTGCGCTGTACATCTTGGGTGTGTACGGCGTTAATGGTATTGCGGGAGATTTTGAGCGGTGGAATGCCAATACTCCCCGTGGTTACGTAAGAGGTGATCTTCTGGGCAATATATTTTTTGGAACTCACGTAGCTTTAGCCGCGGTCATTACCATTGGCGGACCTTTACAACTGAGTAAGCAGCTACGGATGAAGTTCCCCAAATATCACCGAATCAGTGGCCGAATTTACGTCTACTCAGCCTTTTTAATCAGTTTTGCCGGGTTCTATCTATCCTGGATTAAAGGTAGTATAGGAGGTATCACAGGCTCAATTTTCATCAGTATCAATGGCCTTCTGATTTTCATTTTTGCCTACTACGCCATACAACAGGCGGTAAATCGTCAGTTTACTGAGCACCGAAAGTGGGCTATTCGTTTATTCCTCGCTATGAGCGGTGTTTGGTTTTTTAGAGTTTCGTTAATGCTATGGCTCACCATTCACCAAGCCCCAGTGGGTTTCAACCCTGAAACATTCCAGGGGCCTACGTTGAATCTGTTGTACGTTCTTTGCTATATCTTTCCGATAGTTTTTGCCGAGCTTTATTTTCGCGCCAGAGAAAGTTCTAAGGCAAGTTTTAAATCATTAACCGCAGTCTTTATCTTATTGCTTACGGTAGGAATAGCTATCGGCACTTTTTCAGCCACGATGGGCATGTGGTTACCAAACCTTTAGCGGAATAAGCCCAGTCACTTTCTTGGTCTTGGAGGTTTTACCACTTACTAGTAGTGCGTAAAATTGATCGTTCCTCTTCCAAAAAATCGCTAAATAGGATCACCCATTCGTACTTTTATCAAACAATAGGTTATTCCCCAGCGTATCGAGTATACAATGTCGGTTAAGAAAATGATGAAAAGAAGTACTTTTGCTGTGCCTATACCTTTGAATGAACTGAGGTCACAATAAGTATGGTAGAGATAACCGAAGTTAACCTCCGCCCCACAGCTATCTAACCAAAGTAAATGAGATATTTGAAGGAGACGGAAATATTACCATACATACATGCTGGAAAAGAAATTGGCTCTTTTAACTCTCTTGAAAAGGTGTTAGAATCTATCAATAGTATAGCAAAAGCTGACTCTGATAGGTATCTTATAGCAGGATAACTTGATGAGGAAATAAAGACTAAATCTGGCAAAAGTTAAAATTACTTCAGACCTGTTTCAGTCAAGCCTTTGTAGTTTATAACAAACAAATAAAAGTGGATTACTATAAAACTAAAGACTCGGTTGAGGAATACATTCGGTTAGCTAAGGATGTTAATGGTAGTCAGTTGATTGAAAAACTTAAGAAGTTTTTACCAGGTAGTTCCACCCTGCTTGAAATTGGCTCCGGGCCAGGCACAGACTGGAAAATCCTAAACCGGGATTACGAAGTTGTTGGTTCTGATAATTCTCAAGAGTTTTTAAGTCACCTTACCTCCAACAATCCTGCAGGCACGTTTCTCGAACTAGATGCCATCACCCTGAATACAGATGATAGGTTTGATGGAATTTACTCCAACAAAGTGTTGCACCACCTGAAAGATGATGAACTTATCAATTCTTTAAAGAGACAATACGATATTTTAAATCCTCAAGGGATTATCTGTCATTCTTTTTGGAAAGGCGACGGCTCAGAGGTATTTAAAGGTCTCTTCGTGAATTACCATTCAGAAAAGGTGCTGAGGGAGTTTTGTGAAGATTTTTTTGAAATTTCTATGATTGAAAGTTATAATGAATTTGAACCCGAAGATTCTCTGCTGTTAATTGGAAGGAAAAAGAAGGACATCGCAACAAATTCTTAACAGCATTAATATGTCCCTTCATACTAACCATTATCCAAATAGACCTACCTAACCACCTTTATGAGATTTACCTTTTTACTATTTGCTATTAGTTGCCAACTTACTTTAGTTGGGCAAGCTCAGTTAGTTGACACACAACATCAGAAAATTGACAGTCTATTTATTGGGTGGAACCAGCCTAACCACCCCGGTGGGGTAGTTGGTATCCAGCAGAAGGGGAAAACAGTATTTCATAAAGCTTATGGGCTGGCCAGTCTGGAGTATCTGGTGCCTAACACTACCGGAACGATGTTCAATACTGCTTCGGTTTCCAAGCAGTTTACGGCTATGGGTATTGTGTTGCTGCACCAGGAAGGCAAATTGTCGGTAGACGACGACATTCGTAAGTACATACCTGAACTACCCGACTTTGGCTCTACCATCACCATCCGGCATATGCTACACCATACCAGTGGCCTGAGAAGCCTGCACGCGCTACTAGGGTTAGCCGGTTGGCGGGGCGATGATCTTCGCACTAACGAAGATTTATACCGGCTAATGGAGCAACAGCAGGACCTGAACTTCACTCCTGGCGATGAGTACCTCTACTGCAACACCGGATTTATGTATATGGCCAAGATCATTGAGACGGTTACCAAGGAAAAGTTTACCGATTGGATGCAGCAATCCATTTTTGCACCTCTCGGCATGATGGATACCTACGTAGAAGATCAGTACAACCGAGTAGTAACCCAGAATGCCACCTCCTACCACGGCTCGGCTGACGAAGGCTTCACCCGTGCCGTAGAGTACTGGGACTACGTAGGGTCAGGTAATATGCACTCTACCGCTCGCGATTTACTAACCTGGATGTCTAACTTCGCTAATCCGTCTCCGGGTTGGGAAGAGCACTTTACAATGCTGCAAACCCTAGATAATTTCAATGACGGCACGCCCAACCCCTACGCCTTTGGCGTGAATATCGGTAGCTTCAACGAGCAGAGGCTGGTCACTCACGGTGGGTCTATTGGCGGCTTCCGGTCTAACGTAATCACCTTCCCCGATAAAGAACTGAGCATTGTGATTCTAACTAATTTCTCCTCAGCCAATCCGGGGCAGAAAACCCGGGCCATCGCCGGAATATTATTAGGATCGGAAGAGAGCGCGCCTTCCGCCGATAGCTCGGTAGAGACCATTCAGCTTTCAAAGAAGGCACTGACTAAGTTTGAGGGAGATTACTGGAATAATCGGGAGAAGTACACCCGGAGAGTTTATCTGAAAGAAGACACTTTGCGGTACGCTCGCTCCAAGAACAACGAAAGTGCACTTCTACCCATAAGCAAGAACGAGTTTTTGATGCTAGGCGCATCCAGCGATCTTAGGGTTCACTTTGAGGAGGCGAAGGGGACGATGAATATGTCGGTGGCTACCCAAAACGAGTCCCCCTCTTCTTTCTATCGCTACGAGGCTACTGAATCTAACTCAGATGAATTAACCAACTACACCGGAACCTTCTACAGCCCCGAACTGGAAACCAGCTACCGCATAGTGCTGAATGGAGACGAGCTGGCAGCCCATCATACCCGGCACGGAAAACTACCAATGAAGCGAGTGAAGAAGGATGTTCTGGAAGGCGAGTGGCACCTCAGTATAGTTGTGTTCCTACGAGATGATAATGGAAATATTGAGGGAATACAAGTTTCGAACGGTAGGGTACGTAACCTTTGGATGAAAAAACAGGAATAGCGATAACTCCAGCTCAAGCCAATGGCTATCTGCTGTGTATTGACCAATTAACTTTTAGATAACATGGAGAAACATATTGAAGCAAGTCACGAGGCAGGAAGGAAATTCTACCAGGATTTTCACGATAAGGGGCGCATCGTTATGCTCAACTTGTTGCGGTTTAAATCGGTGGCTGATTATTCGCAGTTAGCCTCATTAAAGCCTGAAAAAGAGATTTCAGGAGAAGAAGCTTACCAACTTTACATGGACTACACCGAACCGCTGCTGAATAAAGCTGGAAGCCGGGTACTATTTTACGGAAGTAGCGGAAGCTTCTTGATTGGTCCGGAACAGGAAAAGTGGGATGCGGTACTGTTGGTGGAACACGAATCAGTAGCAAAATTTATGGCGTTTGCCCAAGACGAAGTGTACCTTAAAACCGCTGGGCATCGTACCGCCGCCCTAGAAGATTCCCGGCTGCTGCCGATCTCCGAACTTTCTACTACAAAATAATTTCCAGCCAATCCTTTCAAGCCATTATGATTTATGTATCCAAGTAACAAAACTAGGTGATAGCAGATTTAGCAATTATCTGGCAGGAGTTAGCCGCAAAGTTTACTGATGATAGTCAGCTGACTAACGAACTATGGAAAGAAATTGAGGCAAGCTACACTACCAAAAACAGACACTATCATAACTTAGCTCATCTAAGCTACATGGCAGACCACACTGTCAAGTACCAGAACAAGCTATCTGATTCAGATATAGTTCTATTCAGTATCTTCTATCATGACATTGTCTATGATGTAACCCGAAAAGATAATGAGAAAAAGAGCGCTGATCTTGCCCGCGAGCGTTTATCTCAATTAGGAGTACCTAACAATAAAATTACCCAATGCGATACTCAAATAATAGCTACTCAAAAACACGCTCCCAGTAACGATGCTGACACTAACTACCTGCTAGACTTTGATCTGGCAATCCTGGGCGAAAGCCCAACTGTTTATCAGGAATACACTAGGAAGATCAGAAAGGAGTACGCGATCTACCCCGGCTTTCTTTACCGAAGAGGTCGTAAGAAAGTACTTCAGCACTTTCTGGCAATGGACAGAATCTTTAAAACGGATATTTTCTACGAGAACTATGAGCCACCAGCCAGAGCCAATTTGAAAGCTGAATTAGAATCTTTAACGTAAGAGAATAACATCTTTAAGTTTTCATTATCCGTAAGTACCCGTAGTGAATACATCAATCTAATTACTACACTACTATGAAAGTCATTGTTACAGGGGCTACGGGCATGGTTGGCAAAGGGGTTTTGCTGGAATGTCTGGATCATGAAGCCATCAGCGAGGTATTAGTGATTGGCCGGAACCCAGTGGGAACAACTCACCCTAAACTAAATGAGCAGCTTCATCAGGATTTTACTGACTTTAGCAATCTGAAAAAAGCCCTGGCCGACTACGATGCCTGCTATTTCTGTCTAGGCATTAGCGCGGCCGGACTGAGCGAGGAACAGTATCGCAAAATTACCTACGACTATACGATGGCCCTGGCGGAAGTGCTCTATCAGAACAATCCGGCGATGACCTTTATCTACGTATCGGGGCAGGGTACGGACTCGGCCGAGAAGAGCGGTATGATGTGGGCCCGAGTGAAAGGAAAAACCGAAAACGATCTGCTGGGTATAGGCTTCGGGCAGGCATTTATGTTCCGTCCCGGTTTTATCATTCCACTACGCGGTATCAAGTCCCGTACCAAGGCTTACCAATTTATGTACGATTACTTTATGTGGCTAGTCAGAGCAGTGAAGGCTATTGCTCCCAACTCCGTGGTAAATACCACTCAGCTTGGCCTGGCCATGATTCAGGCTACTCTCGACGGCTACGAGAAAAATATTATTAGCGCCAAAGATGTGATCATACTAGCCGAACGTCAGTTGGCTAAGAGCTAACTTGATTGATAAGTTGCTCGATTACCCCTCAACATCTAACAAATACTCACCTACAATGCCCCGATGATCGGAACCGGAAGCGGGCAGGGCTTTAAACTTACGGCAGTGAAACTCGGGGGAATGAAAGATATAGTCGATAGGTACTCCCATTCCCTGCAGATGCGAGGGAAAGGTAGGCTGCCAACCGGTATGACTGTGTTGTAGTTCGGTAGCCTGAGTAAGTTCCTGAATGATCGGGTTCCAGGGCACTACGTTATAATCTCCAATAGCCAGCACCGGGCGATCAATCGTGTTGATGTACCGGGCAATCCGGCGAATATGCTGATTCCGCCGCTGGTATCGTCCGAGGTTCCGGGGCGATTGGGTATGGGAGGCGATGAAATGAATTGCTTCACCCTGTACCAATAAATCTCCGGCAATATTGGGCATCCCGTCCCAGTAAATAGTTTGAATATCTTCCAGCGGATATTTGGAAAATACCGCCAATCCCCGGCTGACGTGCTGCTGGTCAGTCACCACGTGATAGTACAGATATTCTTCGGCTAGCAGTTGTTCCAAATGACTCCCCCAATCTGCACTTACTTCCTGAAACGACAGTAAATCAGCCTGGGTAGCCCGGGCCGAATCAGCCATTTCCTGATACTGACGGTTACTACAAAGCACATTAAAGTGCGCTACCCGCATTACAGTATCTTCCGGGTAAGACTTGTTAATTGCGATTGGAGAAGATTGAGCTACGTACAGGCTTCCAGCTATCAGTAGTGAGGCTGCTAACGAAGCGGCTACAGCTAGCATATTTCGGTAGAAGCTAGCTAACAATCCGATCAGGCCATAACCGATGATGGCTTGCACCGCAAACGAGTGTAGTATGTCGTGCAGAAAACTTTGGGGTGGAAGCACAAATATGAGCGATACGGCGGAGTATAATACTAATCCTATTCTTCGTTTCATTCTTCTATTCTTTTTGTAATTCAAAAATTTTTGTAGGAACATGACGGTGGCCGCCTTTAATCGCACGGCGAACCGTCATGTTCCTACTCATAGTCCAGATTTATCATCACCTGTTCGTCAGCGTAGTTCCACGAACGCCAGTCCTGCTGGGCTTCATCGTACTGAAAACGATCAATCTTGCGAGCAATATACCCTCGGGTACTAGCCATTACGTAGTAATCAGTATTTTTGAGCGTTGCTTCTAGTAAATCCAGATTATGATTGGAAAGACGGCTTAGATAATGGAAGTCAATTTGAGCAGCGGGCAAATTGGCCAGGTTGTACTTGGTAATAAAGCGAGGCCAGTTCACCAACGTCATACTAACCAGTACCGCATAGAATATCCAGCTAGTATAACGCAGCAGAAAGGCATTCGTCCGTATGTTTCGAACCTTCACGTAGGTGACGAACAGCCCTACCAACGTTAGTAACAAGTATACGTACACTCCTAATCGCTTCTGCGTAAGTCCGTAGGCATCGATGTACAAACCGTTTTTGTAGGCGGTAGCCAGTACCAGCAGCCCATTTTGCGTAATCCAGGCGTAGGTAACCAATTTCAACTGCCGGCTGCGATAATAGAAATTTAGGTTGCCCCGGAAGAAATACATCACGATACTGATGGCTAATACAATAGAGATAATCAGCGCATTCACTCCCTGATGAACGTATTCGGAATAAGTAACTCCTTCCGGCAACTGACCAGTCCACAAATGATAGGCGTCTACCGCGTTGAATATAAGCAGTAAGCTATTAAGCAGAATAAACAGCAGCCAACCACTTCGGTACTCGTGCTTCAGCCCTATGGGATTAATGATACGCGGCTTTTTTATTGCCCGTCGGCGCAGTAGTTGGTTGGGAGTACGTTGATCCAGCCTGATTAATGCATCAATCCCGGTAGGATAGAAAAACGCCAGCAGCCCGTAGGCACTGATCAGGGTGAAGATGATACGACCCGGAGAGATAAACTCAATATTGCTTTGGGTGAGCAAGGCGGCAAACGCCGGATTCCCACCCATGTAAAGTAACAGAAACAACACCGTTACGAAGATGGGTATTACCCAGGAGATAATGCGGGCGGTGGTGAGGCTGTTGCGAGTGCCCTCTCTCCTTTTGAGCCACTCTGCCCGCCAGAAAGTTACCCAAGCCGCGTAGAGGCCATTGGGAAAAGCTACGCCTAACGATGTTTGCGGATACGCACAAAACCCCGCCAGGGCCAGAAACGAAAACAGGTATAGTAGTATAGCCAGCCAGCTATGGTGCCACACCACTCCCATTGCTGTGATCAAATAACCCGAAACAACCAGCCAACCCGAAGTTGACTGCCGCAGGACCGGATATAGGCTCAGACTAATTGCAGTAAATACTACACTATACAGGAGGAAATTCAGGCCGACGCCCTGTCCGTAGAACAGAAAACTACTCAGCAACGCCGTGCCGATCCAGAGCCAGGTTTTTATTATTGATTTTTTCATTTCTAGAAAGTACTTTGTATTTCAAAGTGATTACATAAAATTTTTAGTGAGCCTGTTTGCGGGTTTTCAGCAGAGCTTCCAGGGTATCCAGGTGGGCACTGAAGGCTTTCTTCCCGGTCTTGGTTACGGCGTATTGGGTGTTGGGTTTTCGCCCCACGAACTGCTTCTGCACATCGATGTATTCTACTTTTTCCAGGGCTTTCAGATGACTGGCGAGGTTTCCGTCGGTCACTCCTAACAATTCCTTCAGTGCGTTGAAATCCAGTGAGTCGTTTACCACCAGGGCCGACATAATGCCCAACCGTACTTTATTTTCAAATGCTTTATCAAACTGATGTAGTAGATGCTTCACCGTTCGTATTTATAGTACATAGACGCCCCGTACACAATGTGCAGCCCGCCAAATCCCAGTGCCCAAAATAACAATCCGTAGCCAATAACAATAGTTGCCAATAAGCCTAGTGCTACTTGAGCTAATCCCAAATACATAACATCAGTGAGGGTGTACTTACTGGCGTTAATCAGGGCCAACCCGTAGAAGATTAGCATGCTAGGAGCTACGATTCCGGTATAGCCCTGCCCTACCAGAATTATGGAAAAGATACCACCCACGGCTAGGGGAATCATTAAATGAATAGCTAGGCGGCGAGCGGTGGCGTCCCAGATTTTTTGCCCCTGCTGTCGGGCTCGGCGAGTGGTAAGCCAAATACCGGTTCCAATTGCCAACAGCAGCACTACTCCCGCAATCAGAAAGAGATAACTAACTACCGTCTGGTACGAATCTATCTCGCCGGCTCGGTACGACGTAATGCACCAGTGTGCTAAACCCGCTCCTATCAAAGCGTATATTCCGGCCATCACCCCAGACAATCCGCTTAAGGAGATGAAACGCGAAGAGCGCTCCATCATAGAGCGGATCTCGCTTATATCCTGTAAATAATCGGTTTCCTGCATGCTAAAAGTACTTTGAACTACAAAGTAAATCAAGCTGAAGCGATTTTACAAGCTTTATATAAATATTTTAATAATGTTTTTCTCTCTTCCTATTTCTCAACAATCACTCAGCACGAACAAATTACCAAAGTTTTCTCTTACTTTAGGCAGTATGAAAGCGCTAGATGAATACTACGAAAAACAACCAGAGCCCAACCGAGGTTGCTTGCTTACGCTACGAGAAATCATTCTAAGCTACGACCCGCAGATTAGGGAAACCTGGAAGTATCAGACACCTTTCTTTCTCTTTGACAGCAAAATGTTATGCTATCTCTCCATTGACCGTCGCGCCCGAGTACCCTACGTAGGCTTAGTAGAAGGACGCTACCTGAATCATCCGGCCCTGGAAAGCGGGGGACGCAAACGGATTAAAGTGCTAAGCGTTAACCCAACCGAAGATATTCCTCTTGATACCGTGAAAGAGGTTTTAGAGCAAGCCGTTACACTTTATCACTTGTAGGCAAAACCAAAGAATCGTCTTCAAACCTACAAAAAGAAACCACCGCATTGCAATACGGTGGTTTCTTAAGAATTAGATTCTGTGTAACTAATTAGGTTAGTTAATACTACCTTGCTTCGTAGCCAGGGTTTTGCACCTCCAGACTAGGGTTGTTTAGCATCTCCTGTAGCGGGATAGGGAATAGCAGGTGTCTTTCCTGTAAAGCCTGATTAGAGTTCAGGTTCACATGACCGACAAAATCATCAAAGCCACCAGTTTGCTCATTGAATACCTGGCGTAAGCGCACCATATCAAACCAGGTTTTTCCTTCGTAAGCAAACTCGTGCCAGCGCTCTTTCCAAACTAACTCCCGGAAGCTTTCTTGGGTAAATTCGCCCAAGGTAGGAGTTTCCAAACCAGCTCGATCGCGTACTCGTTTTAGAGCATCCACCGCGTCTTGGGTCGGGCCACTCTGTTCATTAGATGCTTCGGCAAAGATTAGCAATATCTCTGCAAACCGAAATAGGGGTACATTCAGGTTATCTTGGGCTGTGCCTTCTACTCCCTGGGTTCCGTTCGCAATTACGTTAAAGTGCTTGAAAATATAAGGTGCACCTAAATCAAATCGATCGCCGCTGCCATTCTCAAAGTAGGTGGTGTAAAAATAACCTTCCTGATCTACTGTCCGAATATCGCCTTCTTCATAAGACTCATAAAACGAAAAGGTGGGTACGGTACTCCCGGTTCCCGAAGGCCCCCGGTAGGAAACCGGCTTAAAGTTGGGAAACATATTGCCCATCGGATTGCCCGCCACCAGATTATTGTACTGAATCATAAAAATGTGTTCTACCTGATTACCTAATCGTTCGTCGTGCACCTCCATGTAGGTATCAAACAGATCAATCGGGCCGGGATTATCGATAATCTCTTGAGCTTTACTCGCTGCTAGTTGGTAATATTCGGCGCCCAAATTCAGTGGAAATCCGGCCATAGTAAGGTATACTTTAGATAGCATAGCTTTCGCAGCTGCTTGAGAAACTCTCCCACTTTCATCGGTAAAGGGTAAACCAGCATTTTCTGCATCCTGAAGGTCATTCACAATCTGATCGTACACTTCTTGCTGAGGAGTACGAGCCGGAAAAAAGTCTTCCGAAGAAGCGGTTTGAGGAGTTAGAACTAGAGGCACATCACCCCACAAACGCACGGCATAGAAATATGCCCAGGCCCGTAAAAATTTCGCCTCGCCCAATATTCGGGCTTTCTGCGCCTCGTCCATCGGAGTAATATCCGGCACTCGGTCCAGTACTAGGTTGGCATTAGCTACTAACCGATATATTCCTCGCCACCAGTTGCGAATATGTCCAGTATTTTCGTCCCAAGTCAACGAATACAGGTTATTCAAATCTGAGTTCTGCGCGGTTTCGGTGGTTGCAGTACCAGTAGGCGCCTCTAGCAACTGCCAGTTGGAGGAAAAGATACCTGCCCCGCCACCGTAAAACCGGGTATTGTCGTATACCGCAGCGATACCCGCTTCAGCATGATCGGGTATGGTAAAAAAGCTTTCCGGAGTAAGGTTGGAAGGGTCTTCTTCCTCGAGGAAATCAGAACAACCAGTAGCTATCAAGATGAATCCGCTCAGGAATATCTTACCAATAGTATTAATTATATGAAATTTCATGATTAGCAATTTTTTTGTTTTTGCGAGGATTATAGGCCTACTCTTAGTCCTAGGGTGTAAGTGGTAGTCTTCGGATATTCATGCCACTTCATTCCTTGGGAAAATACGTTGTTGCTTACGCCTCCCCGAATAGGAGTAATCTCGGGATCACCGATTACTTCATCATCCACTAGCAGAAAGAAGTTTTGTACCGAAGCGTATATTCGGAGGTTATCCAAGAAGATCCTTTCAGTGATAGCCCTCGGGAAATTATATCCTAGCACTAGGTTTCTTCCTCGTAAGAACGAACCATCCTGTACCCAGTGAGAATCCACATTGGTTACGTAACCGGCGCGAGTATCCCGTATCTGGGCAATCATAGTATTCTGATTCTCTGGTGTCCAGGCATCTAGTACGGTGGTGTAGCTGTTAGCCAACGCCTGACGATCCTCACTAGAGTGCAAGTTCATGTCCATAATAACGTTGCCGTACGAGATTTGGAGATCTATTAGCAAGTCAAAGTTTCCGAATCGGAAGTTGTTGATAAAGGCTCCCCAGAATTCGGGACTACCATCGCCAATAATCATCCGGTCGGCATCGGTAATGGCTTTATCTCCGTTTACATCTTCGTACTTAATATCACCGGGCAAGATTGTTAGTCCATTGCGGTAGCTGGTAAACTCAGCAGCTTCAGCGGCTTCATCAGTACCCCATACGCCGAGGCGGTTTAGTCCCCAAAATGAGCTAGCCGATTCTCCTTCCGTAATAATGCTGGTTTCGTTGGTAATACCCGGGCCACCTACTCCAAAGATAGGTGCTCGGGTAGCTAATTCTAATACTCTATTTCGATTGAAAGAGATATTAAAATTAGAACGCCACTCAAAATTATCGCGCGCAATATTGACCGTATTAAGTGCTAGTTCCACTCCTCTATTTTCCATCGTTCCCACATTACGGCGAATGGTAGCGTAGCCGCTCGTTTGAGGTACCGGCGCATCCAGTAGCATATCGGTGGTCTTACGGTAATAGTAGTCTGCTTC
Source organism: uncultured Flammeovirgaceae bacterium (assembly GCA_937884755.1). Taxonomy (GTDB): domain Bacteria; phylum Bacteroidota; class Bacteroidia; order Cytophagales; family Cyclobacteriaceae; genus Tunicatimonas. Next base: position 693 of record CAKZYJ010000381.1, on the reverse strand, counting down.
CAGTGACAATCTACCTTCAAACAAGCCCAGTTCTACTCCTATATCGGTTTGGGCAGTTTTCTCCCACCTCAAATCGGGGTTAGCCAAACGAAGTATACCGGTTCCACCCACTCTAGACTCGTTTAGTACTGCTGCGTATCCGGAGCTTAACAAAGCTAGCGATGAGTAAGGAGGTATTTCCGAGTTTCCAGTCAGGCCATAACTAGTACGAAGTTTCAGATTAGAGATTAGCCGGTTATTACTTAAGAAGTTTTCTTCAGAAATCCTCCAGGCCAAAGCGGCGGAAGGGAAGAAAGCATACTTGTCATTGTCACCGAACTTAGAAGATCCGTCCATTCGCCCAGTAAAGGTTACTAAGTACTTATCCATTAATCGGTAATTGAATCGACCAAAGTAGGAATTTAATGCTTCTCGATTGGCGCTAGAACCTACTTCCAGATTATTGCTACCAGCTCCTATATTGTTGAACTGAAAATAGTCAGTGGCAAAATTTCTGGATTCAGCGTCCATTCCAAAGAAGTTTGACTCCTGCCAGGATATTCCCAGCATCCCCTCAAAGGCGTGAATATCCGAAAACGTCTTGGTATACGTCAGGTAGTTCTCAAACGACCAAAAGGTGGTTCTATCGTCGTCAAGCCAAGCGCGGCCTTGGTCACCCTCTCGTATGGTTCGGCCTTCGTAGCGATTGGTTTC
>CAKZYJ010000380.1 GCA_937884755.1 uncultured Flammeovirgaceae bacterium | reverse complement strand
TTTATCTTAGAACTTCGGGCGATCGTCGTTCAGATTAAATGTCAACACGCCCTAGTACATAAATCCAATTCCTAACATGAAGCTCAGGTAAGAAACCTCTAGCGAATTTCCTACCCGAAAAGCATGGTTGTAGCGAACTCCGAACTTCAAACCTGTATCCGAAAGCCCAAGGGGAATATTGACTCCGATTTCAGGTGCTAGTCCAAGCTGCCAATGATTGTTAGTGATAGCAACTAGCCCAATTTCGGTTCTTTGCAAAGTTCGGTAAGGTCCAAGTCCTAATCCGGCATACAGGCGAGTGTCCCACTGTTTGCCGAAATGATACTGAGTTGTAAACAAAAAAGATATTGTATTAAAGTATCGAAACTGTACACCACTTATATCAGCGGTAATAGACCGCCCAATTCCTTCTCCCTCGGTGTCCAGATTACCCCGAACCGAAAATAACTCATCTACTTTCTGATTGTAAACCTCTAAATTAAACGACCCACCTACTGCCAGATTTGAGTTAAGGAAGTATTGGTAGTGTAACCCAAATCCTCGGAAGCTAGTGCGGTCAATGTATTCTTTAAGATCCGTCTGGGGTGAGGCAACATTGTACGTTACGCTGAAAATAGTTCTTTGGGCTAAAACTGCACCGTTGGCACTAAGACAAAGCAGAAGTATATAGACAAGTTTCATGGTTTGTATTTATGTAAGCTATCGGACATCAAGGTAGTCAGATTGTGAATAGGTACGGTCTATGGTCTGATGTATCGCAGTTTCAGTGCTGCTTTGTGTCGAGCGTAGCAAACCATTGATTCCGGCGGTCCAGGGAATAAAGAGCTGACTTTGACTATCGTCTGCATCAAATGGATCAAACATGTCGAGCAAAATAGATCCCTGAGAGTAGGAATAGTATCCTACTGAAGGTGGATAGTAACCTCCCCAACCTGGTCCCCAACCGGGGTACCCAGGGTAACTGGGCCAGCCGGGCCAACCTCCCCACCAACCCCACCAAGGATAGCTAATGTAGGCACCGTAACTCCGGCGAGCATTCACCGAAATTAAAATTACTACATCGGCTAATTCGCCATTTGCTATTTGTTGTTCGTCAATTCGTTGCCATCCGTACTCAGTCATATTTCTTACTACACGGTCAATGGTTGTTCGAGCCACAAATGCTGAATCAATATCAATATTGTTGCTATCATTCACTGTATCACGAATAATGTTTATTTGCTCCGGTACGGCAAACGTTTGATTCGGGAACTCTGCTTTGAAATTAGTCGCATCATCCCGAGCAGTAATAACTTTATCAGAATCCGAAACAACCCGCTCCATTTCTGGGTAGCAGGCTGAAACGCATGAAGCTATTGCAATAAATAAAGCTGTCGGATTCAAGAAATAAGGGCAATATTTTTTCATGGATTCATTTGGTTGACGATGGTTGATAACCAACTATCAAAACAAGTAGTGATTGGATAAATACAACGAGCCCAATGATCAAATACTCACGGCTAATCAATCTGCTCCTTTTTGCGTTTCTTCAGCTTTCGGTTATCACTTAATACTGCCTGGGCTGCCTGAGTAGGAATTATCATCGCCATCCCTTCTTTTATTGATACCCAAATAAGATTGAAGGCTCCCCGGTAAACATTACGTTGAGTTCGGTAGTCGGCTAAAACGTAGTTTTTGTCATCAGGCAGATTTCTGTGTCGAATGGCCAGGTTAGCTACACTGCTCAGTACTCCCCGTTTTTTTCTTTTTTTCTTTTTTTTGGCTTGAGGATTCGTGTTTTCTTTTAATAACTTAATATTTAGATCATCATAGTCTAAGACTAGCTGATTTTTAGACGAAAACTCATCGGCATTCATAGACAAAAGCATTTTATGTACTTTGCCAGCATTGGCCTGCACATCGACTAAGGGTACGATTACTGAATTGAGGGAAGCAAGATAGAAGGAGTCTATGGCTACGCTCATTCTAAATTGCTCGTTGACGTAAGGTACTTCCAGCCTAATCTGAGCCTTCGCTTGTCGGTTAATTAAGGTAATTAAATCAGCCTCAAACTGACCGAATTGGGATTGAAAGGAAGGAATAGTAGTAATGTTATAAATGGAGCCATAGGTGTTGTTAAATGAAATTGCCCCTGGCTCTTTTTTCTCTTCACCTAACTCGTGATAAGTGATCTGAGAATTTCGGATAAGGACAGTATCTACTTTCAGTGGGAAAGGAATAGAGGCTACTAATCCGCCAAACAAAGGCTTGTTCTGATCGGGAGGGTTTGGTTGGTTTTTGTCTCGATAATCATTGAAAACTAAGCTATCTAGAACAACGGACTGAGCTCGAATATCCAAATCACCAGAGAGTTTACTTTCAGTATCTAACTGGTTTATTTCTAGTGATTTGATCTGAAAATTTATTAAATCGGTCTGTACTCCTACTTCCGAACTGATGTAGCGCCAATCTTTTAAAAAATCAATTGAAGCATTACTGATAGCTAATTTGGAGTCGTACAAACTATATTCAATTTGCTCACAAGAAAAAGTGCGGGAGCTATCAAGCTGGATAGAGACACCTTCAACCTTTGAATAAAACTGGTCTACCTCGAATGGTATTAGATGTTTCCATTGAAGGGAATCTGTCTCAATCTTATCAGCGAATAGGTTCAGTTTATTTAGCCGAGCAAAATACTTTTCTTCATTTGGCATTCGTGCCCGAGCACTACCATCTCTAAGAGTGAACTTTTCTACATCAGCCCGGGAAAGAACATCTCCAAAGAGGTATTGAAGATTTTTTGCCGCATTGGGTGATTGGTCAGAAGAGGCAGTATCCAGTACGATTTCAAAATCAGGCTCAATAAATGTCATTTCACCAATTTTCACTGCTTGGTTGGTCAATAGCTCTTGCCACCGTAATCCTCTTATTTCTGCTTCCGCCACACTGACCGTAATAGGGTTTTTAGCTTCTTTATCCACCGGCTGTATGGTCAGATTCTGAATACGTACTCCCTTTAGTAGTAAGTGGATATCTAATTTGTCGTAAGTAATATCGTAAGCTCGTTCAGGATTACTGTTTATCAGTGTCTGGAGGTTATTGGAAATCCACCAGTTAGCTGATAAGTAAGCTGTTATTATCAGTAAAAGTCCTAAAATGAGAACCCCGATTATACGCTTCAAAGGTAGTCGTTTGTAGTGAAGAAGTTAGATACTGAATACGGTGAAAGTGATGGTTATCTGCTTTCGGACAGAATATAGGAAAAAAATAAAAAACCCCGAAACTAAGTTCGGGGGGATGTGCGCACGAGAAGATTCGAACTTCCACGCCAGTTAAGGCACTGCCCCCTCAAGACAGCGTGTCTACCAATTCCACCACGTGCGCTAAGAACAGCAAAGCTAGATAATATTACTACCGAAAACAATCACAAATACGAAAATGCTTTTTTCCGGATAGGGATAAACTAACTTAAGAAAGAATTCATCTTTCCGCTCCGACATCTTTTGAGATCTGGCAAAATTAAACTAGACTTGATATTCGAAACAAATTAACTGACTGATGTATCAGCATATTCTTAGCGAAAAAAGTCAGGGGGTTGGCAAAATTACTCTGAACCGTCCGGAAGTTTACAATGCATTAAACAATCAGATTAAGTTAGAATTGAAGGGGGCTTTTGAAAAAATGGGCGAGGATTCTGAAGTGAGGGCTATTATTCTTACTGCCCAGGGAGCTGCCTTCTGTTCCGGGCAGGACCTAAAAGCAGCTCAGTCTGAACTGGCGGGAACTACTTATTCAGAAGCAGTCAAGACATACTACAATCCGCTAATTCTGACAATGAGGAATCTCCCTAAACCGATTATTTGTCAATTGAATGGTGTAGCAGCTGGAGCCGGTTGTTCGCTGGCCCTGGCCTGTGACATGATTATCGCTTCGGAAAAAGCTAGTTTGGCCGAGCTGTTCGTAGGTATCGGGCTAGTGATGGATTCGGGTTCTACCTACTTTTTACCACGGATGGTAGGTTCCTTACGAGCGTTTGAACTGGCGGCAACCGGTCGATCTGTTTCGGCTATTGAGGCAGTGCAAATGGGATTAATTAACCAAGCTGTTCCGGATGATCGTATGGAAGTCACGGTTAGTAAGATTGCCCAACAACTTAGTCAGGCCCCCACCAAAACTATCGGGCTAATTAAGAAAATGCTCAATGAATCTCAAAATATGACTTTGGAAGAAGTATTGGCTTATGAAGCCGAGGTGCAGGACCAAGCAGCGGCTACCGAAGATCATCAGGAAGGAGTGAGGGCTTTTCTTGAGAAAAGGAACCCCAATTTTAAAGGAAGATAAATCGTTGAATTACAGAAGTTATATGAAACTATTGGTAACAGCTTGTCTTGTAGTTAGTGGGATAACCGGCGCTTTTGCCCAGGATAAAAATACAGCCGATAAGCAACAGATATTGGATCAGGTTGCTGAAGAATCTATTATGGGTTCGGTGCAAACTTTTGATAATCGGTATGAAGGGGTAAAGGGTAATCCTTTTCTGTACGAAGACTGGCAGAAAGGTTCTTTTGAACTAACCGATGGGTCTACCCATGAAAATCTGCTGCTGCGTTTTGATGTACTTTCTGATGAATTACATTTTCAGAACCGAATGAAAGTTGCCTCTGTGGTTCCTCAAGACCGGTTGAAAAAATTTATCCTGAAGGGAGAAAAGTCTGAGAATGACTTTCACTTCATGAGAGCTAAATATTTAGAATCATTGGACAGTGAAGTAAAGCCTAATAAGATTGTACAGGTACTACATGAAAATGATTTTCAGATGGTGGCAGTGCGCTATAAAGTAGTAAAGAAGGCTGATTATGAGGGGGGATATAGTCGCAATAAACCTTACGACGAAATTACGGAGGTAGCTCCAAAATACTATCTCTTAAAACCGGGTCAGGAGGCAGAGAAAATAAAACCTAAGAAGAAAGCTTTACTCAAAGCTCTTCCTGATCATGCGGATACTTTGGAAGCCCTACTAGAGTCTGAACAATACGATTTGGCCAACCCCAACGAAGTAGCTCGTTTACTAAATCAATTGAATTAGATTACTTTAACTGATTAATAGTGTGAAGGGTATGAATTGCTAGCATTCCTGCGGCTATGTCGATTGAACATCC
>CAKZYJ010000379.1 GCA_937884755.1 uncultured Flammeovirgaceae bacterium | reverse complement strand
AGTACAGTACATTATTAACCAGCTCTAGTATTTCAATAACACTGCCCTCTTCCCCTTCGGTAATATCTTTGAGCATTGCGGTGGTTAGTAGTGAGCCGGTAGTGGCCCAAAGCTCGGTACCATTTATACCATTATCAGCGGTAAAAATCAGCGTATTTCCTACGGCTTTAAATTGTCCGAAATTGGTGGAACCAGCCCCATTGGTTATATCAACAATCATGACCGTTCCGGCAGAAGTACCGTCGGTACGCCAGAGCTCCTGGCCGTTTTCTCCATCATTAGCCGTAAAATAGATAATATCCTGGGCTACGGTGAAGTTTCGGAGGTTGCTGCTAAATGGGAGACCACTACCGGTTACATTAGGATTGATGTCTCTCACCAACAGCGTGCTGGCTTCGGTACCCTCCGAGCGATAAAGTTCCCGCCCTTTATCTCCGTTTCCGGCAAAATAGAGAACATCGTTTAGCACGGCATAGGTAGTACTCATACCACCCTGAGGGCCTGGATTAAGATCTTTTACCATCTGGGTGCTGGAAGTAGTGCCCTGGGTAGTCCAGAGCTCAAACCCAAACTCAGGGCTATAAGCGGCAAAATAAACGGTATTTCCAATAGTGGTTAGTAACCGTATATTTGAATCTTCCTCATTAGGGTTGATATCTTTTAAAAGTTGAGTGCCTACCGCCGTGCCATTGGAGCGCCACAGCTCCTCACCGTTTTTGCCATCGTCGGCAACGAAGAAAAATTGATTATCCGTCGTAATTCCTTCAATTTCAGGGTCGAAGCTAAAGGTACTGGCACCACTGCTGGTAAAGTCGTTGAGCAGCACGGGTTCCTGAGCAAGAACCGCGGTACTGAGAAGAATTAGAAAAAGTAGAGATAATAGTTTCATGGCTAGGAGGTTTGGCGCTGAAGCATAGTCCTAAAATTTCTAATATTTATGCAAAAATGAATCACGGTTTTCGGGGATATTGAAAAATCACGGAAAACCGTGAGAAATGCCTGGATCGGTAGTTGAGAGAAGCGAAAAGAGAGGGAGTAGCGTTGGGGAGAACCGCTTAGTGAAGTAGCTTATGCTCCAGGGCGGAGCGCACTAATCCGGCAGTGTTACGGACGTTGAGCTTGTGTAACAGGTTTTTCCGGTGGGTTTCTACTGTATTGAGGCTGATGAAGAGCTTATCGGCAATTTCCTGGGTAGTGTACTCTTCTACAATAAGCGCGAGCACCTCCTTTTCTCGGCGAGTGAGTTTAGGAATAAGGGTGCGAGACGATTTATTGTTCGGCATCATGTCTTGGATGAGAGCCTCAGTAACTTCTTCCGCCAGAAATGTCTCACCTCGATGCACCGTTTTAATGGCCTTTTTTAGCGTGTCTTTATCACTGTTTTTAAGCACGTAACCTTTGGCACCATTATTTAACATACCGCTAATAAAGCTACCTTCGCTGTGAGTGGTCAGGGCAATGACTTTAATATTGGGATGGGTGGTAGTTATTTTCTTGCACACTTCTACCCCATCCATATCCGGCAAGTTAATATCCAGTAATACCACCTGAGGGTTAGCCGCTTGGCATTGCTTTAGTGCTTCGGCACCGTTTAAACACTTACCCACTACCTGGATTTCGTCGACATCAGAAAAAATGGCGGCAAGACCGTCAATAAACATCTGGTGATCGTCTACCAGCAAGATCCTAATAGTTGGTTCCGAGGGCATTTTCATCGTTTGCTATACTGATTAAACTAAAGCGACCTCCTGTTTCACGGGAGCTTCTACGGTTACCGTAGTACCTTGGTCTGGTACAGAGTCAATCGTCAGCACGCCGTTGATGTACTTCACTCTCGAGTCCAGACTACGCAAGCCTAGACCCCCTTTGGCCTGGGCGGCGTTAGCATCAAATCCGTTTCCGTCGTCTTCCACAATGAGGGTCAAATCTCCGTCGTGCTGAGATATCTGCACGATAATTTCGGTAGCCTGTGCGTGCTTCAGAATGTTGTTGAGTAGCTCCTGCACGATACGGTACAGGCTGATCTCGATTTTCTCCGCAAAGCGCTCGTTTATTCCGTATACCTGAAAGTCTACGGTAATCCCTTTACTCTTTTCTATCGCCCGACAAATATCCTGAATGGCCGGAATAAGCCCGAACTTTACCAGAGCACCGGGCATCATATTGTGAGCAATCTTCCGTACCTCATGGCAGGCTTCGTCCAGCAGGTCATTAGCTTGCTGATAAACGGGGGAGTTCACAGATTCAATAGTATCGCCAATGGAGCTGAACCGCATCTGCACATTGGCCAGTAAGCTGCCCAGTCCGTCGTGTAAATCTTTGGCAATGCGTTTGCGCTCCTCTTCCTGTCCACTGACCATGGCGTCCATGGAGATCAGCTTCTGTCGCTGCTCCAGCTCCTGAATCTTCCGGTGGTTAATTTCCTCGTTTTTCTGAGCAATTAGAGTCCTATTTTTCATTTTGGACCGATAAAACCGGATGGTCACCACTATCAGGGCTCCCAACAGTAGGCAGCCGATAATAAAGGCGTTGAGTAACAAGCTTTTTCGGGCTAGCGTAGCTTCCTGTACTTCCCGTTCTTGGGTAAGCAGAGCAATTTCTTTCTCCTTTTTTTCTGTTTCGTACTGAGCTTGTAGCTCACTCACCTGACGGGTAATCTCGGCGTTGTATATACTATCATTTATCGTGGTGACCACAGTCTGGGATAAGTACGATTGTTGGTATTGACCTAAATCGGTGTAAATCTGAGCGAGCACCTGATGGGCGTCCCGCAGTTCTTGGGGAACTTGCAGACTGTCAGCCAAAGCTTTCGCTTTTAATGCGTAAGAAAGACCCTCATCTGAGCGTCCCATTCTCACGTAGGTTTGGGCAATATTGGTGTAGCTGTCGGCAATTTCGCGTTGGTATCCGCCTAGTTGCTGACGCATCTCTAGAGACTGCTCCAAGTTTTTTAATGCGTCTTCGTAAAGGCCTAATTCAGAGTAGGTAAAACCGATATTGAACAGACTCATTGCCATCCCCCACTTATTATCTTCAAGCTCGTTTAATTCAAGAGCCTTTTTGAAGTAATACAGGGCACTATCTTGCTGATGCATGTCCGAGTAAATACTACCAATGTTACTGACGCAGTTAGTTTGCTCAGGAATGCTTTCCAACCTACGGAATATGACCAGGGCTTGCTTTACCATACTAAGAGCCTGGTCGAAATTTTTTAGCTCAAGGTGAACCAAGCCAATACTATTGAGCATTTCACCCTGCATCACCTCATTACCACTCTCCTCAGCTACTTGTACTCCCGCCATGAGATATTCCAGACTCTTGTTCCACCAGCCTCGGTAACTAGACACTACACCCATGTTGAACAGGGTAAAAACGGCCTGATCTCTCTGCTCATTTTCAATGTAGTACTCGTGCACATTCTGAAAATGATGCATAGCCGAGTCGTAGTTGGCCTCGAACCGGTGAACTAGCCCCAGATAAAATAATGCTTTGTAGTAATTAGCACTATCGGCTAACTGCCGACTAAGCTGTAGGGCCTGGAGAGTATATTCTCTGCTTTGAGGAATATCGTTCCGAAAAGAGTTATAAGCCAGTTGAAAGTACATAGGTAGTTTCTCTACTGGCTCTTCGGTTTCGGTAAGTGCCTGCTTTAGGCTATCAGTTGTCGATAAATTCTGGGCGGTGGTAGGTAAGTAAAATCCCAGAAGGAGAAGGGTTATGTAAAGTTGGTTCATTAGTTTTTTTATGCCCTAGTACTACTGATAAAACAAATTATGCGATCGGAAGATAGTCTAAAGAGGTTATAAAGCTAGACGAGAAAGAGGTGTGAGCTATGCTATCAATATAGTCACAGACTGGAGAGGGTGTTTAGAAGCGAAAGCTATTTAGGATCATTTCCCAGACCATTTCTATCACCGTAGTTGGCTTGGGAGTTCATTTGAGGATCGTTTCCTAAACCGTTCCTATCACCGTAGCTTAAATCAGAAATGGGGTCATCTTCCTGGCATGCAGTAAAACCACAGGATAGAAAGAGTCCTATGGCAATTATTGAGAGGCATTGAGAGACTCTCGAACATAAAGTTTTCATAGATGGAAGTAGTTTAATATTTCTACGATTAAATAGTAATATAAGAAATATTTGCCACTTGCCAAACCAGCATATATGTCGGTTACCCTTCCTCGAAGAGTTAGAAATAATTAGCCTCAAAACGAGAAATTTGGGACTGAGAAACTAATTTTGAACTGCCGTTGTAGAATAGGCGCAGAACATTGTACCAGTGCTCTATGAGTAAACTTACCGAAGAAATTGCCAAGCGGCGTACGTTTGGTATCATTAGCCACCCTGATGCGGGGAAAACAACCTTAACCGAAAAGCTACTACTGTTTGGAGGAGCCATCCAGACCGCCGGGGCCGTAAAGTCCAATAAAATCAGTCGCCATGCCACTTCCGACTTTATGGAGATCGAGAAGCAGCGGGGTATCTCGGTAGCTACTTCCGTGATGGGCTTTATGTACAAAAACGGGGGAGAGCCGGTGAAAATCAATCTGCTGGACACTCCTGGTCACCAGGACTTTGCCGAAGATACCTACCGTACCCTCACAGCCGTAGATAGTGTGGTAATGGTAATTGACTGCGTGAAGGGGGTGGAGATACAAACGGAGAAGCTAATGGAAGTGTGCCGGATGCGAAACACTCCAGTAATTGCCTTCATTAACAAGCTCGACCGCGAAGGCCGTGATCCCTACGAGTTGCTGGACGAAATTGAGGCTAAACTGAACATTCAGGTGCGTCCGTTGAGTTGGCCCATCGGGATGGGTAAGTCGTTCAAGGGCGTGTACAGTTTGTATAATAAAAGCTTGTTTCTCTTTCAGCCTAGTAAGCAGAAGTTGCAAGACGAAGGGGTTCGGATTGATGACATCCACAGTCCGGAGCTGGATAAATATATCGGAGAAAATTTTGCCGAGCAACTGCGGGAAGACGAAGAACTGATTACTGGCGTCTATCCGGAGTTTGACATGGAGGGATACCTCAATGGTAAAGTAGCCCCGGTTTTCTTCGGCAGTGCGGTTAATAACTTTGGGGTAAAGGAGATGCTGGACACCTTTGTGCACATTGCCCCGCCACCCAAAAGCCGGGAGACCGAGGAGCGGGAGGTTGTGCCAAATGAAGAGAAATTCACCGGGTTCGTCTTTAAAATTCACGCTAATATTGATCCCCGTCACCGTAACCGGATTGCTTTCGTTCGTATTTGCTCCGGTAAGTTTGAGCGGAATAAGCTTTATTACCATACCCGCCTGAAGAAGAACTTCAAGTTCTCCAGCGTCACCGCCTTCATGGCGCAGGATAAGGAAATTATTGACGAAGCCTTCCCCGGTGATATTGTGGGGCTGTACGATACCGGAAACCTAAAAATTGGCGATACGCTGACTGAAGGTGAAGAAGGTACTTTCAAGGGAATTCCCAGCTTTTCACCCGAAATGTTTAAGGAAGTAGTCAATCAGGACGCGATGAAAACCAAGCAGTTGGATAAGGGGCTATCACAGTTGATGGACGAGGGAGTAGCTCAGTTATTCAGCTACGAACTAGGATCGAGGAAAGTAGTAGGTACCGTAGGGGCACTTCAGTTTGAGGTAATTCAGCATCGGCTAAAAAATGAGTACGGAGCCAGTTGTACCTTTCAGCCACTGAACCTGTACAAAGCCTGCTGGATTAGTAGCGATGATCCTAAGAAGCTACGGGAGTTTATCAACTCCAAGGAGCGTCATATCGCTAAGGATAAAGACGGTAAGTACGTGTTTATGGCCGAAACCAAAGCCTGGCTGCAAATGGTACAGGACAACTTCCCCGATATTCAGTTTCATTTTACTTCAGAGTTTTAGTTGCCGATAGACGGGAATAGAGGGATTGTAAGTAGCTACTAAATTAAGTTGTTTGTTTTTATCTCTCAAGTAGCAATTTATTGTCTATTTATACATAAACTTAGTCTGACGGACTACCTGGGTTAGCCTCATTAGAGGTTGATAATCCAGGCCTTGTTACATTATCTCTTGCAACCTTTTTTCTTCTATATAAAATTGAAGGAAACATTACGGTAACAATTTTTTAAAATAAAGATAATATACTAACTTATCTAATGCCGACAATACGGGGTATTCTTGTGAAAACGAAAGGATAGCTAACTGTGAACAGAACTACTCGGCAAAACCCTCACTGACGAAAGAGTTCGCCAGAACACTGTAACTACACCTCAACTATTTTATATACTAACTAAACCGAGCATTGCTCAGGCGGTGTAGCCTTGGGAGTGCTCCCTCATTTCTAATACCAACCTAAACATGAAGCCTAACTGTAAAGTGGTCTTATCCCTTAGCCTGCTCATAACGTGCTTATGTTATGAAGCCTATTCCGTACCGAGAAATGACCTACCCGAAAGGTACGTTGAAGAACTAGCTTTCACCAAGACAGTCGCCCTAAATGCTTCTACCCTTGAAGAAGTAACCGGTACTATCACCGACGAAAATGGTGAGGCACTCATTGGAGCTACCGTAAGTATTAAGGGTACTACCCGAGGTACGATTACTGACACCGAAGGTAAATTTACCATTGATGCTAATGAAGATGATATACTAGTGATCTCTTTCGTTGGGTACACCAGCAAAGAAGTTCCGGTAAATAACCAGACCAATTTTACTGTACAATTACTACCCGATTCAACCCAGTTGCAGGATGTGGTAGTAGTAGCCTACGGAACCCAGAAGAGGTCAGATGTGACTGGAGCGATTGCTTCGGCCAACGTAGAAGATTTTAATAAGGGAATAGTGGTGAATCCGGGGCAACTTTTGCAAGGTAAAGTGGCCGGGGTAAATGTCTCTAACGTAAGTGGAGAACCCGGTGCTGCCCAGAATGTGATTATCCGCGGTATCGGCAGTTTACGTTCGGGGACTACCCCGCTGTACGTAGTGGATGGATTTGTACTGGATAATACTTCTACTGGAGTGGCTACCAACCCGCTAAACTTTATTAACCCCCAGGATATTGAAAGCATTGATGTGCTGAAAGATGCCTCCGCGGCCGCCATTTACGGGGCCCGGGCGGCTAACGGCGTAATAGTGATCACCACTAAGAAAGGAAAAGTTGGTAAAACTGATATTAACTTATCCATGTCGACCGCCCGTTCTACTATCGCGAATAAAATTGATGTATTTAGTGCTGATGAATTTCGGCGGCAGGTAGTGGCTATTGGTGGTAATCTATTTGATGCGGGGGGAAATACTGACTGGCAGGATGAGCTAACGCAAACCGGTATCTCCCAAAACATTAATCTTTCGTTGAGCGGGGCGGGCAGTGAAAAATTCTCCTACTTTATCTCGGGTGGATACGAGGATCAGGAAGGCGTTTTGGTAAACAGTCGGCTTCGGCGCTATTCGGGACGGGCTAATTTAAACCAGACGGGCTTAAACGGCCGCCTCAACGTGGATTACAACTTCACGGGTTCTAGAACTGAAAATGTTAGACCGGATAACGGGGCCATCGTCGTAGATATGCTGCAGCTCAATCCCACCATCCCAGTTTTCACCAACGGTCAACCTACGTTGCTGGATGATATGTTAAACCCGGTAGTGCGTAATGAAATCTACAGTGATGAGGCTCAAAATAATCGACTCCTGGCTAATATTTCACCATCCCTGGAAATTATTCCGGGATTGACTTATAAACTAAACCTGGGAATTGACTATTCTACTACCAACCGCGATATACAACTTAAAACTTACCAGTTACTGGAAGGCTTCGAGTTTGGTGAGTTAAGAAACGTTACCACCACCAATGAAAACCAACTGGTAGAAAATACCCTGACCTACGTTTTTGAACAAAATTCACACAACCTTACTCTCTTAGCCGGACATTCGTACCAAAGGACGTTTGTACACGAAAAGAGATTCGACCTTTCCAGCTTTGCTAATAATGATGTTGAACCTAAGTATCAAGATCAGACTAGTACCCAGGAACAACCTACTACTCTTACTTCATTCGCTAGGGCAGATGAGTTACAATCTTTTTTCGGTAGAGTAAACTATGCGTATGATAGTAAGTATCTACTTACCGCCACCCTGCGGGCCGATGGTTCCTCCAAATTTGGAGAGAACAATAGGTACGGCTACTTTCCATCGTTTGCGGCTGGCTGGAACCTTAGCCAGGAAGATTTTATGGCCAACAGTCCGTTCAGTAACCTAAAGCTCCGGGCCAGTTGGGGACAAACCGGAAATCAGGAGATTCCTTCTAAAATCACCCAAGCTAGCTTCCTAGAAAGTAAGTCCGAAAATGATACCTATCCGCTGGACCCTAGTGCCAATACTTTAGATGATTATCCTTTCGGGACCATCTTCACTCGTTTGGCCAACCCCGACATTCAGTGGGAGGTTTCTACCCAAACCAATATCGGTATTGACTTTGGGCTATTTGATTATCGTTTAACCGGTACCATAGATTATTTTAATAAAGTATCCGAGAATATTTTATTAGAAGTGGTTCCGGCTGATCCTATTCAGCCCACGGCTACCTTTTGGACAAATGTACCGGACATGGAAATCATAAACGAGGGAATTGAACTTGCCTTAGAGTATAACAACGACACGCCCTCGGGCTTTTCCTACATTATCGGCGGCAATATGACTTATATTGACAATAAGGTAATCAACTCTCCCTTTGCCGTACTAACTACTGGTAGTGCCACCGGAGCCGGACAGACCGGGGCCACCATTAACGGCTACATCAACGGCGAGCCTATCGGAGCATTCTACATGAAGGAATTTATTGGTATCGGTCCGGATGGATTGAACCAATTCCGGGATATCAACGGCGATGATCAGGTGCTGGAAAACGATCGCACCGTGGTGGGTTCGGCACTACCCGATCTTCTTTACGCATTTAATTTTAATCTCAGATATAAAGGGTTCGAGTTTGGAGCCAACTTTAACGGGGTTTCGGGAAATCAGATTTACAACCACACCACCATGTCTATTTTCAATAGAGGAAATCTGGCTTCTTCCTTCAATACTACCGATTTCGCTGTGCAGTTTCCCAACGAGGATATCACTAACTCCAACGAAGTATCTACTCGCTATTTAGAGAATGGAGACTATCTACGTTTGAATAATGCTACTCTAGCCTACACGCTTCCTATTGCTAATATGGGGCTAGGAGATTGGATTAGCAGCGTTCGTTTCTCACTAACGGGCCAGAACCTGTTTGTCATCACTAACTATTCGGGCTTCGATCCGGAGGTGAATACCGGTAGTTCTATTGGCGGGGTGCAGACTTTTGGCATCGACCGTTTCACCTACCCTGCGGCCCGAACGGTTCAACTGGGTATCAATGTATCATTCTAACCAGTGTTTAGGCCAATACCAAAATATCTCCCGAGGTTGAAGCCACGTACCGTGGTTTCCCCTCCTACCAAACAACCTTTAAAAAAATGAAAAATAGTATTCTGATCTTAATCACGCTTATTCTACCCGCCATCATCAACTGGGGGTGTACTGACCTGGAAGAGGAAGTACTAGACGAATCACTTACCGGTTCCGGACAGGCAGAGCTTATCAGCGGATCTATTGCTCCGGCCTACGGGCAGGTTTCCTGGGTATGGCGACATACTAACTACTACGGTTTACAGCTACTGGCTGCCGATGAGGCGATACTGCCCTACCGGGGCGGAACGGATTGGTTTGATGGGGGTAAGTTTATGGCAGTACACCAGCACCAGATGACATCTGGTAACGACCTGGTGGGTAGCTCCTGGAACGAGCTTACTAAAAATCTGTCTCGAGCCATTCTGGCCATAGAAGTACTGCGCCCCCTATCTGCAGATGGCGATCAGGAAGCCACGGGTGCCCTGTACGAGATGCGGGCCTTACGTGCCTACCTTAACATGCTGATGCTGGAGAGCTGGGGCGTGGTATTTGCCAAGGAAACCTCCGACGAGATTTCGGAAGTGTTGCGAGGGCAAGACGCCATCGACTACATCGAGGAAGATTTATTAGCAGTGGTGGATGTGATTAATACCGACCTGGGTCCGGGAAGAATCACCCAAAACGCGGTTTGGGGTTTTCTGGCCCGGCTGTATCTGAACTCGGCCGTATATCGCGATCCCTACGGCACACCGGAGTTTACCACCGAAGATATGAACCGGGTGATTACGTACACCGATAACATTATTAACTCTGGTCAGTATTCCTTATCGTCCGAGTACTTTGATCTGTTTAATGATGATAATATTGGCAATCCTGAAATCATCTTCTCGCTGGATCAGCGCGGAGTATTGAGAAGGGAACACAGCCGTTGGGCGTACTGGTCTATTGCCGGATCTATGTTCCCTCGACCAGAATTTACCAGTGCGGATGGTACCGACGGACCGGCTATTACTTCTGATTTTTACCAAACCTGGGCTGATGCCTACGGCGATGTTGACCCGGCGGAGGCCGACGCTAGGTTTTACCAACAGAACACCATGGTTCCGGAAGAATTGCTGGACCTTACCGGATTGAACACCGAAAATGACGAGGATCATTACTACTGCGTGGCTCCACTGGAGTTTGAAATGGACCGGGGAATTCTTCGAGGGGTACAGTGGGGACCAAGGAAGGGACCCGATGGTGAATTCCTTACTTGCGACAATGGGGTGAGAATTTACCCAGTAAAGCAAATTAAAGGAAATGGTCCAGATCGGGATATCGGGTACGTAGACCACGTAGTGAGGGTTGACTTTACCAACGACGGACGATTACACAATACGGGCTACCGGGTATCCAAGTACCAGTTTAGCCGTACTTCCCCTAACGGTAATAATTTCAGTAGTGTGGATTTGGTGCTAATGCGTTTAGCCGAGATTTACCTGATGCGAGCTGAGGCCAAGTTACGCAGTGGTGATGCAGCCGGAGCCCTGGCGGACGTTAATACCGTAAGAACCTCCCGCAATGCCCGGCCGGATCAAACTCCCCCCCCATTACCCGCTTTAGATTTAGATATTCTGTTCCGGGAACGGGGGTTTGAGTTATACTGGGAAGGTTTCCGAAGAGGCGACCAGATCCGCTTTGGTAAATACGAAGGTTCCTGGACTGAAAAGGCGAGTGATGACGTCAACAAGCGATTATTTCCCATTCCGCAGAATGCCATTGATGGCGCTTCCAATGTGGAAGGTTTCCTGGTACAAAACCCAGGATATTAGAAGAGTAAATGGGAAAATTAGACAAGGCGGCAGATCTATAATTTTGCCGCCCTTTTTCATTTTTAGGTACCCTCCCGTGTTTGACTGAGATATAAGTATTATCCCTTCTATGGACAGTGAAGGGAGGCTGGTTGATTGTCAATTACTCTAATTCCCCGGAATTAAGTATATTCGGATAGTAGTTGAAGAAGTCTATGCAGCAGCCTTCCCTGGATCATTGGACCGTTATTTTTTTACTTGCTGGAGCCCAGGGGCTTTTTCTGGCAACTGTGCTATTCTTTCAGAAGAAAGGCAATACCCAGGCTAATCGGCTGTTAGGAGTCATTATGCTGCTTTTTGGCATTTCACTACTTTACTACGTAGCCTACTGGACGGGGTATATTACCCTATTGCCCTCGGCGCTTCAGGTTATTTTTATTTTGCCGTTAGTCTTTGGGCCACTGTTCCTGTTTTACTTCAAACTACTCTATCAGGAGAAACTTCGTACCCAAGATACCTGGCATCTGTTGCCCTTTGCCGTCTACTTTGTTTTTAACTTTCCCCGGTACATTAGCTGGGAGCCGGCTTGGGCGGAAACACTCTACAGTGATTCAACTTATGTGGTTCGAGTCATCTTGTTTAATGGGCAGACGCTGGCTTACGCGCTTTACTTGTTCTTCTATCTGAAGAAGCAATACACAGCCTCCTCGTTGTCATCCGCTCAGTATCGATGGATGAAGAAAGCGGCCTTTTGCTACGCGGGTTTCGCGGTTAGTTTAGCGATGTACTACGTGCTATACTTAACAATTGACTTTGATATTACCCACGACTATGCAGTATCCTTCTTTATGGCTGGGTTTATTTACCTAGCTGGGTATCTTGGTTATCGTCAGCCAGAAATATTATCCGGGCAAGTTACTAAACCAAAAAAGACGGCTCCCAAGTACGCAAAGTCGAGTCTGACTCCGACGGAGGCCACCTTTCACCTGAAGAATATTATCCGCTACATGAAAGAAGAGCAACCATTTCTGGATTGCGAACTAAAGATGGATGACCTAGCTCAACAACTGAACCTATCCAAACATGCTTTTTCCCAGATTATCAACGACAAGCTGCAGCAAAACTTTGCTGATTTCATCAATCACTACCGCGTAGAAGAAGCCCAGCGACTGTTGGCTAAACCAGTTAACCGACAGGAAAAAATTATCAGTATTGCCTATGATGCGGGTTTTAGAAATAAAGCTTCCTTCTACAATGCTTTCAAAAAGCGAACGGGTGTTTCGCCTACCCAGTATCGCGACCGTATCCTTTCGGCCCGGGAACAAAAGAAAAGAATTGCCTAAAGTTTCGAGTCTAAATTTATCGGATTAGCCCGCTATCCGGGCAGAAAGCACTTTTTTGCGCTTGTCACTACTTCCGATACCCATGTTACTTCTCTCCATTCTTGCTGCTCTATTGTTTTATCCACCAGAATCACCCGAAACTGCTCCCGAAAACCTGTTTGATTTTTGGGTAGGGGAGTGGAACCTCACCTGGCAAGATGCTCAGGGTCAAACCCAGAAGGGCTATAACCGAATCGTGAAAATTCTGGATGATCAGGTAATTCAGGAAAACTTTAAGACGATTTCTACTTCGGTTTCTACTCTAGTCTTTAAGGGCATGAGCCTGTCGGTGTATAATCCCCGTACGGAGCAGTGGCATCAAGCCTGGGCAGATAACCAGGGCGGGTACTACAACTTTACCGGAGAATTTGAGGACGATAAGCGTATGTTCATAACCAAGACTACTAATCAGCAGGGGAAAGAAATCATTCAGCGAATGGTATTTCGGGATATTACCCAAGACGCATTCGTTTGGGACTGGGAATCGTCGGAAGATAGTGGGCAGACCTGGCAACTTAACTGGCAAATTCATTATCAACGCAAAAAATAGCGAATAGCACTATGGTTAATATTCCATTCATGTTTCCGGCCGCGGCTCAATCAAGTTTTGGCCAGGCAGTTGTTTCGCCCCAGTGGCTGGGGGAGTGGACCGTACTCTGGAAGAATACTGTTGGCGATAAGTTTGTCGGCAGTAGCCGGATATCACAACCATTGGATGATTCTTTACTGAAAGAAGAATTAAGGGTAGGAGACGAAGGAGCCTGGGAAGGATGGGTAGGTACCAACTTGGCCAAATTCAATGCTCGCAACCGTACCTGGCACTACGCCTGTCAGGACAACCGAGGTGGCTACTGCGACTTTATTGGCCAGTTTGATAATCGTACCTTCTCCTTGCAGTTTGTAGATGCCCAAGGCGTCCAGGTGAAGCAGCGAATGATTGTTCGCTCAATCAATTCCAATAGCATCTCCTGGGATTGTGAACGCTACGAAGCCAACACCCAGAAGTGGCGTCGAGTCTGGAAAATTGAGTATCGGCGTAACTAATTGAAAGTTTACCAGCTAAGATGAAAGTACATTCGGTCAAAAGATAGAATGTTCTTTTTATTTTTGGTTTATGCCTCAAGAACCCCAGGTAATTTACGAAGACAACCATTTGCTAATTATGTACAAGCCGGCTGGCTGGCTGGTGCAGGGTGACCGAACGGGTGACAAAACGCTGGCGGATTGGGGAAAAGACTATCTGAAGAAAAAATACGATAAGCCGGGTAACGTATTTCTGGGAGTTGTACATCGTTTGGATCGGCCAGTGAGTGGAGTGGTGGCGATGGCTAGAACCTCCAAGGCACTAGCCCGGATGAACCAGATATTCAAGACCCGACAAGTAACAAAGACCTATTGGGCATTGGTACAAAATCCGCCCCCTCAGCCTGAGGCTACACTAGTTCATTGGCTTATTAAAGATTCAGCAAAGAATAAAGCAACCGCTTTCCGTACTGAGAAAAAGAACAGCAAGCAAGCTGAACTGTCGTATCGGATTGTTGCGAGCAGAAATCCCCCTGCGTCCCTATTCCATAGCGGCCTTTTAGAAAAAGGGGAAGGAATATATTTACTGGAAGTGAAACCGCTTACCGGGCGTCCACATCAGATTCGGGTACAACTAGCAACAATAGGTTGCTCAATAGCGGGCGACCTGAAGTACGGGGCTACTGAACCATTATCAGATGCCAGTATTGGTCTGCACGCCCGGCAACTGTCGTTTGAACATCCGGTGAAGCGAGAGCCTGTAACTTTTCGGGCGAATATACCGGGCTTAGAAATCTGGCAGCCTTTTGGAACCTGAGGGCAGACAATCGTAGTTGATACCTGCGTATGGAGTGGATAGAAAAACTGAAGGAACGTTGGGAAGTGAATAGCGTATGGCAGGTAGTCGTCATTATGACTGTGTTTGCCTGTACGGGGTTTTCGGTACTTTACATCAAGCAGCCGCTGTTTGATCTGGCGGGTATTACCCCCGAAACATCCGCCTGGATTCGGATCCCCTTCTATCTTTTGACCATCCTGCCCGCTTATCAAGTATTGCTACTCGCCTACGGGTTTATCTTTGGTCAGTTCCGCTTCTTCTGGAATTTTGAAAAGAAAATGCTAAGCCGGCTTAAAAAAATTAGCGCATTTACCGGAAAAAAAGCTGGTTAAGCAAAGTTTGATAAGCACAGAGTAGCGTGGTAGCGTCAGTCGCACTGACCCACTAGAATATCTTGTTGAGTTGGGTTGTTAGCATTATCATAGACATTATACTTACCATCGAAGTTGTTTTCAATAAATGAGCGAATACCGCAGAAGTTGCTCAAATTAGTATTGCTATGAACTTCTATGCCGTAACCTACCGAACGAATATTATTGAAACCATTAAGATTTGTTAACAGACTGTTATTAGATACATGCAGTAAGAAGTCTACTGTGGAAAGCTCCGGCAGGTCAGTAGTGGTTAACCTTTCATTATACATAACAAATAGATTTCCTGCCCTTGACAAACCATTCAATCCACTTAGCTTTTCCAAAGCTGGATTAGAATTGATGATGAGATATTCCGGAACTACCGTAATTTGATTAAGTCCATCAAGCTTAGCCAATACTAGATTATCTTCAATTTTTAGCTGTTTTCCTACAGATGTTAAATTAGCTAACCCCTCAATGCTGGTTAGTGCATTATTATTCGCTAGGATCAATGTTCCACTAATAGAAGAAAGACTACTGAATGCGTCAAGGTTTGGCAGCACAGTATTATCATTGATGTCCAGATCGCCCTCAACTGAAGAAAGGTTGTTGAAACCATTTATGTCAACTAGCCTGGCGTTACTCCAAATTCGTAAAGCTTCAGAAATAGAAAATAATTTGGAAAATCCGCTAATACTGTAGAGCTGAGGATTATTATTGATCGTAATGAACTGGCCCACATGAGCTATATTTTCAAAAGCATTGAGGTTCTGTAGATTACTATTTAATTCTACTAGAATTCCTCCCTCTACAGAAGAAAGACTGTTCAATCCCTGAATGTCGGTGAGTGCTTCATTCCTCGAAATCGCTAAACTACCCTCTACTGACGAAAGCTGATCTAACCCCGATAAATTAGTAAGTAAGTCATTATTAGAAATAGATAAATTACCGCCAATTCGGGTAAGCTTACTTAAGCCTTCCAAGGAAGTAATTGCCGAAGTAGAGCCGGGCCCAGAAGCAATGGTTAGGTTGCCGGTAATTTCTACTAATCCAAAACCACTTAAACTATCTATCTGTAGTTGATTTGATAGCGTTAAATCACC
Source organism: uncultured Flammeovirgaceae bacterium (assembly GCA_937884755.1). Lineage (GTDB taxonomy): Bacteria > Bacteroidota > Bacteroidia > Cytophagales > Cyclobacteriaceae > Tunicatimonas. The sequence continues at coordinate 14,698 of CAKZYJ010000379.1, read as the reverse complement.
TTCTAGAGTCCTGATAAGTTCTATTTCATCGTCTGGCTGACAACTGAAAAAGAAAAGGATCACACCTAAGTATACTATTATTCGGTGCATAATTAGTACCTATAGATAGGTAGTTAAAGGTTGAATATTACTAGAAATAATCCCTATCTACATCAACGTTTTTCATTTAAGGCTGTTGCCAGAAACGAGGGGCGAAGCAATATTTTTTACACCGAATATAGGAAAGAGTTTGGGAAAAATTGAAGATTGCAGAGAGGAAGGAGATCTCAGGGATGTAGAATACTACTACCAGACTGGGCAGATTTTAGAACGCTGGTATCAGCAGAGTCTAAAAAGATAGGCGGCAAACAAAAATGGCCAGCGTGTAAGCTGGCCAATGCTTTTGAGTAATTACTCGCTTATGACTCGTTCAGCCAGTACAGTGATGGTGTTATTTAACACTTCAACCACTCCACCTTCTACAGTTACCGAACCTTCTCCCGCATTACCGCGATAGCTAATCTCACCTTTTCCTAGTGAGCTAACCAGTGGAGCGTGGTTACGCAGCACTTGAAAAGAGCCATCGCTACCCGGAAAGGTAGCCGATTCTACTTCGCCCTCAAAAACTTCCTGATCGGGAGTAATTATTGTTAATTGCATTTGAAAATAGTGTTATAGTGCGATAGTGTCAACGTGTTATGGCGACCGTCGCGCGGTGTTATTCAAAGCACTATAACACATTAACACTGTTTTTTACTTCGCTTCGGCCATGATTTTTTCGCCTTTGGCGATAGCGTCTTCAATAGTGCCTACCAAGTTGAAGGCCGTTTCTGGTAGGTGGTCAAGCTCGCCGTCCATAATCATGTTGAAGCCCTTGATAGTATCCTTGATATCTACTAGCACTCCTTGAAGTCCAGTGAACTGCTCGGCTACGAAGAAGGGCTGAGAAAGGAAGCGTTGTACCCGACGAGCGCGGTGTACCACCTGCTTATCTTCTTCCGAAAGTTCGTCCATACCCAGAATCGCAATGATATCCTGAAGCTCATTGTAACGCTGCAAGATGTTCTTTACTCGCTGAGCGGTGTTGTAGTGCTCATCACCTACTACTTCAGCCGACAGAATTCGGGAAGTAGAATCTAGCGGGTCTACCGCCGGATAGATACCGATCTCAGCCAGCTTACGCGAAAGTACGGTAGTAGCATCTAGGTGGGCGAACGTAGTCGCCGGAGCAGGGTCAGTCAAGTCATCCGCCGGTACGTATACGGCCTGTACCGAAGTAATGGAACCGTTGCGGGTAGAGGTAATCCGCTCCTGCATGGCTCCCATCTCGGTGGCCAAGGTGGGTTGATAACCTACCGCTGAAGGCATTCGGCCTAAGAGCGCTGATACCTCAGAGCCTGCCTGGGTAAAACGGAAGATATTGTCGATGAAAAACAGAATATCACGACCCTGGCCTTGTCCGTCGCCATCGCGGAAGTATTCGGCTACACTTAGCCCAGATAAAGCCACTCGGGCGCGGGCTCCGGGAGGCTCGTTCATTTGCCCGAAGATTAGCGTAGCTTGTGATTCTTTCAGCCGCTCCATATCCACCTTGCTCAAGTCCCAGCCACCTTCTTCCATGGAGTGGGTAAATTCTTTGCCGTACTTGATGATGTCAGCTTCAATGAATTCGCGCAAAAGGTCATTCCCTTCGCGGGTACGTTCACCTACGCCGGCAAATACGGAAAATCCTGAGTATGCCTTAGCAATATTATTAATCAGCTCCTGAATTAGTACGGTTTTTCCTACTCCCGCACCTCCGAACAGTCCTACCTTACCCCCTTTAGCGTAGGGCTCTAGCAGGTCAATTACCTTAATTCCGGTAAACAGAATTTCTTCTGAGGTAGAAAGATCCTCGAACTTAGGAGGAGGATTGTGGATAGGTCGACCTTTCCCACCGTCGGGCTGAGGAAGTCCATCAATGGCCTCGCCCACTACGTTGAATAAGCGGCCACGAATTTCTTCGCTGGTAGGCATCTTGATGGGTTGGCCAGTATCAACTACTTCAGTACCTCGAACCAAACCTTCAGTAGCCTCCATCGCGATAGTTCGTACCCGATCTTCGCCCAGGTGCTGCTGTACTTCCAGTACCAGCCGGGTTCCATCAGGACGATCAATGGTTAATGCATCTAAAATATTAGGTAGTTTAGCATCGGACTCGAAACTAACATCGACTACCGGGCCAATTACCTGAACAACTTTTCCAGTATTTGCCATGTATATCTAGGATTAAAGGATATGCGTTGAATTAAGCGGTTGCAAAAATAGGGTATCCCAAGCGGTATTGCAATGAAGCGAATTAGAAAAATGTTTTGCTACGCAAAGTGTTAGAGCAGCCGCCATGCGGTGTTAGAGTGTTAAGGTGTTAAAGTATTATAGTTCGTAGCATAGCACCGTAACACAAAAACACTATAAGACCATAACACTATTATTCTAATCTGAACTTCTGCGTGTATAGGGCTTGAGCGCCGAAGCAGCGGACCACGTAAACGCTACGGGCAGGAGAGCTTAGCGGAAAAGCGAATATCGGGTTCTGGTCCGAAGTAGTTAGGCTTGACTCAATAAGCACGTTACCCAGCATATCGGATACCTGCACCAGGTAATCCCCAGCCGGGAGTTGCTGGGTAAATAGTTTCAAGGTGCCGGCACTGGCATCGGCGTAAACCCGCAGATCATCGTCACCAGACAGGGAAACCGCTACTATATTAGAGTACTCAAAGGATTCGTCAAAATCTACCATCCGTAATCGGTAGTACAAAATGCCGGTCAGGCGATTGGCAATCCCTTCATCAATATAAAGGTAGTTACGCAGACTGTTGGATTCTCCCACTGCTTGGTTGCGAGCTATTTCTTCGAAAAACAAGCCATCGGTGCTGCGCTCGATGCCGAAGAAGTGAGCGTTGGTTTCCGTAGCTGTAGCCCAGTCAAGCCGCACACTAGTCTCATCCAACTGAGCTTTAAAGTCTACCAGAGTTACAGGGAGGGGTTCATTGATATCACTTACCGTCCAGGAAGAAAAACCGCTTACTGAATTAGCTGGAACAGTAACAAGTCTTAAATCGTTAAGTATACTCACACCTAAGCTGTCTGTTACAGGTTCCCAAGTGTCAGAGTCATCAGGAAGTCGCCATACTACTACCGAAGCTTCGTCAAAATCACTGGTAGGGTTATCAAAGGATGGATGCCAAGAGAAGATAAGCTCTCTGCCAGTAGGTTCTTGGTCAGCATTGATAATCCATCTTGATTTTATAGATTGACTCTCGTTTTCCTCTACTATGCCTGAATTACCACTAATCCGTTGAACAACTACGTTGCTTAATGGATTAGCTCGGTTAGAACCTTGAATGCTTAACCCAAGAATGCTAAATGATTGCTGAGGAGTGATTGTACGAGGAGTAGTAGCAAAATTGCCCACAAGTCTACCGTTGCTTTCATTAGTGGTTCTAATATTATCGCCTAAAGTTACTTGTCCGCCATCCGCAGTTTTGATATTTCCGTTATCAAGTGAAAGACTATTCAATACTAAAAGGCTGCCGTCAATAGTTAAAGTATCTTCCTCTACATTTGATGCATCAATTTCTAAGTCGTTTATTTGAGTTTGTCCATCAGAGATTGCTATTATTAGTGATTTGTTTACTACAAGAGAAGTGTAATTACCTTCAACAATATTGATTGTACTATTCGCACTGAGTGAGTCGGCTGCACTTTGCAAGTCCCCGTCTCCCGAACCATCCACACTCACCGAAGAAAGATCGGGTTGAAATCCCACCAGTAAACTGGTATCGTCGCCACTGTTAAGCCAGGGAGAATAAGCTACCGTTGCTGGATCAATTTTGCCAATAAAGTCGGCCTTTTCGGCACTGCCCCACCAATTGTAGGAGGCATCCACGGTATTTCCGCTACTATTCAGAATAGCCGGAGTAGGAGCGCCGGAGAGATCACTTTCATTTAGGGTGAAACCGGAAACTCCACTGTTAACGGTGATAGTTCCTAAGATAGTTGAATTAAATAGTGATACATTGTTACTACCGCTGACGATAGTTACATCATTATTCAAAAGCAGATTCTGAAGTACCACATTCGAGGCATTGATATCGAAAGTATTAGAAATAGTTACTGCTAATGGGACTTGTTCGGTTCCCTCACCGATACCTTCAATAATAACCGATTTATTGACACTGAATGCATCACTGTAAGCTCCCGGGTTCACTTTTATGATGTCATCTGCATTGGCATCTGTAATAGCTTTCTGAATGGTCGCAAAAGGGAAGTCTTCTGATCCATCGTTGCTGTCATCACCCGTTGGTGGAGGACTAACAAAAAAGGTGCTTTGGGAAAAACCAGTTTGCCAGAAAAATAATAGGCTGAGGGTGAACAGTAAAAAATGCTTCATAGCGGCAGTATATTTTGAACTTTAGCAGTGTGTCAGGTCAGTGCCGGGCTAATTTCTAAAAAAAACCACAAACTACCTCCTTTCACAAAGAAAAGTAGCTCGGTAGCAAAATGTTACGAAAAAAAGCGTTCATTCGCTCATTTAAGGCTGCCCTCCATAAGTTTTTGGTTGAAAATACCCTTCCACTACCCTAAATTTGCCGGATTATAAGTAAAAAATACTAAGTCGGCATGCTGATTTGGATAACTTAAAGTACGAGAAACTTCTAAGCCCTTCGGTGATGTTACTCAATCATAAAGTACAAATGCCTGCGGTAAACCGCCAGTCATATAAACTATTTATTGATATGCGTCAGATGAAATCTACTTACCTTATAGTTTTACTTAGCAGCCTGATCATATTCTCCTGTGAGAAGAAAGTTGACGAAAACTTTGTAGCCAACGATTCGGAGTATATTCACCAGTCGATGCAGAAGCTGACCGACGTAATTGTGTATGATATTTTTTCGCCCCCCGTCGCCAGCCGTATTTACGTGTATCCGAGTATTGCCGGATACGAAGTGTTACGCCATCAGCATCCGGAGTATCGTACGTTTGCCGGTCAACTTAATGAATTAGAAGCTGTACCAACACCGGATACGACCCAACCTATTTCCCTGCCACTGGCGAGTGTTCACGCTTTTCTTACGGCGGGTAAGTCATTCATCTTTTCTGAAGACCGGATAGATGAGTACCAGCAGCAGCTTTATCAGGATTTTCAAGAAGCCTTTCCTGATGATATGTTTCAAAACTCCATCGCTTACGGTGAGCAGGTTGCCCAGCATATTCTGGATTGGGCCGATAAAGATAACTATAAGCAGTCTCGTTCATTTCCAAAGTTTACTGTGAACGATGAACTGGGCCGCTGGCAACCCACCCCACCCGATTACATGGACGGTATTGAACCCCACTGGAGCCGCATTCGCCCGCTAGTGATTGATTCGGCCGACCAGTTTGTGCCGGCTCCGCCCACCCCGTTTTCAATGGAAGAAGACAGTCCGTTTTACCAGGAAGTGATGGAGGTGTACGAAACTGGAAATAACCTGGATGAAGAGCAAGCTGAGATTGCTAGCTTCTGGGACTGTAATCCTTACGTATCTCACCATCAGGGGCACGTGATGTTTGCTACCAAGAAAATTACCCCCGGTGGGCACTGGATAGGCATTGCCAAAATTGCGGCTCAAAAATCGGAGGCTGATCTGATGAAGACATTAGAGACCTACGCTATGACATCTATCGCCCTCTTTGATGCCTTTATTAGTTGCTGGGATGAGAAATACCGCAGCAGTCTGATCCGTCCTGAGACCATCATCAATCAGCATATTGACGAAGACTGGATGCCACTCCTACAAACTCCGCCCTTTCCGGAATATACCAGTGGACACAGTGTAATATCCGCTTCGGCGGCCACCGCACTTACCGAGTTGTACGGCGAGCCCTTCCCTTTCGTAGATTCTACTGAAGTAGCCTACGGATTACCCCCTCGCGAATTTGAGTCCTTCAAGGCAGCCTCTGAAGAAGCTGCCATCAGTCGCTTGTACGGAGGCATTCACTATATGCCCGCAATTTCCAATGGAGTAGATCAGGGTCGGAAGGTAGGTGGCTTTATTCTAAACAAGATCGACACCCGGAAAGACGGTTCCTTGGCAGATAACTAACCTAGTCAGAAAGGTAGGTTCAGTTAGGGCGAAAGTTAGGCTATTTGGTTTTGTCAGTTAGCTAATAATTTATGCAACCGATTTAAGTCGACTAGATGCCAATTTTCTTTAAAGCGATTGATTCTTCCTTCTAAGTAGTAATACTATCGTTTATTTGGCAGATAAGGACTGTTTTCTATCAAAAAGTTGGTAAATGTCATCTGTGGTACATATAATAAGTATTAGCGTATTCTATTGTTTTTAAATTTATTTGTTAGATATTTGCGAAAATGCTAAACTAACTGCCATCTTGTGGTTAGTTTTTTACTATTCACTAATACTGCTAATAGCTTATGAGAATTTTTACACACTTTACTTACGTCCTGTCGATGGCGTTTGCGCTGCTTTGGAGCAGCGTAGCGTGGGCGCAGGATAAGACCATTACGGGTACGGTGACTTCCGATGCAGAAGGAGAACTTCCTGGTGTCAACGTACTGGTGAAGGGTACCAGTACGGGTACTGTAACCGACCTGGATGGAAACTACCGTCTAGCGGTACCGGAAGGAAATGACATTTTAGTATTTTCTTCAATTGGGTATGCTAACCAGGAAATTACAATCGGTAATCAAACTACTATTAATGTAGTAATGGCCGAAGATGTTCAGTCTCTACAGGAGATTGTAGTAGTAGGTTACGGTACGCAGGAGAAGAAAGAAATTACTTCGGCAGTAACTAGCGTCAGCTCCGAAGAATTCAACAAGGGTAACGTAAACGCCCCTTATCAACTGCTTCAAGGTAAAGTAGCTGGTCTGGTAGTTTCCCGACCGGGAGCGAACCCAAATGAGGGATTTAGCGTTCGCCTTCGTGGCCTTTCTACCTTAGGGGCCAACTCCGAGCCACTCGTAATTATTGACGGAGTAGTAGGAGCTGACCTGAATGCCGTAGACCCCAACGATATTGAATCAATGGACATCCTGAAGGATGGTTCCGCTGCTGCTATCTACGGTAGTCGGGGTTCTAGTGGGGTAATTCTGGTGACTACTAAAACGGGCAAATCTGGACAGGCAACTATAGACTACAACGGTTATGTTGCTTCTGAAAATACGGCGCGAGTAACTCAGGTGATGAGCGCGGAGGAGTTTAGAAATTTAAGAGGAGCTGATGGAAACATGATTGGTACTGACTTAGGAGCCAATACCGATTGGTTTGATGAACTTACTCAGAATGCCATCTCTCACGTACATAATGTAGCCCTTTCGGGTGGTAGTGAACAAACCACTTACCGAGTATCCCTAAACTACCGGGATATTGAAGGAGTGGCGCGGGCTACTGGCTTTGAGCAGTTGAACGCTCGCCTCAACCTAACCCAACGGGCTTTAAATGATCGTTTGAGTTTTACCATCAACCTATCCGCTACTACTCGAGATGCTGTGGGTATCTACGGTGACGATAGCCCGCTAGATGCAGCTTTCCGTTACGCTACGATCACTAATCCTACCCAGCCAATATTCAGTGATGATCCTGCTTTTGATACGTACGGCGGTTACTACCAGCAAACTTTGTTTGATTACTTTAACCCAGTAGGTATTATTGAGCAAACTGATTTAGATTCTAAAGATAATAACCTCCTCTACAACTTTCAGGCAGAATATGAGCCTCTTGATGGTTTGCGGTTCTTAGCTCGCTACAGCCAACAGCGAGATAATAGAACTGGTGGACAATACTTTTCCAAATTTGCCTTCTTCCAAGGAAGAGATCGTAATGGGTTGGCGGGAAGAGTTGAAGATACAGATATTACTGACTTGTTTGAAACTACGGCTACTTACGACCGAGACTTCGGTAACCTTACCTTTGCCGGTTTGGCCGGATACTCTTACCAGAATTTTGACGAAGAAGGTTTTGGGGCTCTAGGGGGTAACTTCCTTACTGATGCCTTTGGGTACAACAACTTAAGTGCGGCACTAGATTTTCCTAATGGTTTAGGAGATGTATTCAGCTACAGAACTAATTATAAAATCATTGGTTTCTTCGGAAGGGTTAACCTGAACTATGCGGGCACCTACTTCTTATCAGCTAGTGTGCGACGAGAAGGTTCTACCCGATTCGGGGATGGCAACAAGTGGGGTAATTTCCCGGCAGTAAGTGCAGGGGTAACCTTAAGCAACTTGTTTAACATGCCTAGTGTAGATAACCTGAAATTGCGGGTGAGCTACGGAGTTACCGGTAACACTCCGGGGGAATCTTATGTATCATTGCTACGTCTAGCCCCTCAGGGTAACTTCTTTTTCAACGGCAGCTTTATTCCTAGCTACGGCCCGGCCAGTAACCCTAACCCTAACTTACGTTGGGAGAGAAAAGCGGAGCTTGATATAGGGGTAGACTTTGCTATGTTCGGTGATCGTTTTACGGGTAGTGCAGATTATTACAGCCGGGTTACTACTGATCTGATTTATCCACTAACCGTTCCAGTACCACCTAACTTAGTAGGGGAAACGCTACTTAATGTAGGTCAGATGAATAATAGTGGTCTCGAGCTAGTACTTAATTATAATGTGATCAACAACGATAACTTCAGCTGGACTACTGGTTTTAACGGTACCTGGTTTATTGAAAACCGACTAGTGTCGCTATCTGATGAAGAAGCTGGATTAGATTTCGGTGGACGCCGTTTGATCTCTAATTTAGGGTCACCCGGTCAGAATAATACCCCGCTGATTGAGGTTAAAGAAGGCGAAGAGATTGGCCGCATTTGGGGCAAGGTGTACGATGGTCTTACTGAAGATGGTAAGTGGAGATTCCAGGATCTTAACGGAGACGGAACAATTGACGATGCTGATGAAACCTTACTTGGACAAGGGTTACCCGACTTCCAACTTGGTTGGAACAACACCTTCAACTACGGTAACTGGGATTTGAACTTCTTCCTGCGGGGCATGATTGGTCACGACCTAGTCAATACCTTCCGAGCCTTCTATGAGGTACCTGGGGTGGCTACCTCGTATAATGTAGTAAACACCGAGTTTTTTGATCCTAATCTGGATGATTCACCTTTGTTTAATAGTATTCACGTAGAAGATGCTGACTTCATACGCTTAGATAATGCCACCTTAGGATATAACTTCCCACTAGCTGACGGGGTGCTAATATCACGCTTGCGATTGTATGCATCTGTACAGAATCTATTTACTATCACCAATTATACTGGGGTTGACCCGGAAGTTCGTACGGGTGATTCAGCGAATGATGACGATGCGCTGGCTCCTGGTATTGATCGTCGTGATACCTGGTTTACTACCCGAACCTACACCTTCGGCGTTAACCTATCATTCTAGTGTGAATTAGAAATTAAATTATTATGAACAGAGTAACATATATAGTAAAAGTACTCTTCCTAGGGCTCGTAGTATCTGCCTTTAGTGTGGCCTGTACCGACGTGGAAGAAGAAATCTTTAGTGAAGTAACTCCTGACCAGTTCTTTCAAACGGAAGCGGAGTTTGTGTCGGCACTGGGTAATGCGTATACCCAGTTAAACAGTATTGGGGCGAATGGTAATATATTCTCTCTTCAGGGAGTAACCTCCGACGAAATGGTAGTGCCTACTCGTGGGCAGGATTGGGATGATGGCGGCCACTGGCGACGACTACATACGCATGAGTACCAGTGGGAAGATCCCATTATCAATAACGGTTGGACGTTCTGCTACGGAGGAATTAGTACTTGTAACCGTCTAATATTTCAATTTGATGAATTAGGAGTAGAGGGTGCCGAAGAATTTATTGCAGAGTTACGGGCGTTAAGAGCCATGTACTATTACTGGTTAGTGGATTTGTACGGTAATGTGCCAATCGTAACTGATTTTGATGTACCAGCTGACTTTGCTCCGGCTAATAATACCCGTCAAGAAGTATATAATCTTGTGGAGCAGGAGCTAATGGAGGTGATGCCTCAGCTTACCCAAGAGGTAGGAGGGTCTGCTTACGGTCGGGTTAATTACTATACCGCTCAGGCTATTTTGGCTAAATTGTACCTGAATGCTGAAGTGTATACGGGTACCACTCAGTTAGACAAAGCGTTAACCGCAGTAGATGAAATTATCAATTCGGGTCAGTATTCCTTAGCACCCGATTACTACGACAATTTTGTGGTTGATAACCAGAGTTCGCCCGAATTTATCTTTGCAATTCCTTACGACCAAGTGTTCCAACAGGGTTTTAATATCCCCATGATGACGCTTCACTACGGTAGTCAGGCTACCTACAATCTGACTGCCCAGCCTTGGAATGGATTTGCTTCATTACAGGAGTTTTATGAATCTTATGAAGACAGTGATGTGCGTAAAGCTAACTTTATTGTAGGGCCGCAATTTAGTGCCTCCGGTGAAAGAATCCTTGATAATGGAGCCGAAGCCGGCGATCCTGACGGGCCACCTTTAACATTTACTCCAGAAATTAATGAGTTAGGCCCTCAAGCATTCCGTCAGGCTGGAGTTAGAATCGGTAAGTGGGAGTTTGAGTTGGGATCCACCGAGGACCTAAATAACGACCTAGCATTATTCAGGTATACCGATATCGTATTAATGAAGGCCGAGATACTTTTCCGTCAGGGACAAACCGGGGGAGAGGCTCTAGCATTAGTTAATCAGATTCGGGAGCGGGCTGGTGTAGCACCATTCACCGAACTGACTGAAGAGAACTTCTTGGCTGAGCGAGGCCGGGAAATGTTTGCTGAGTATACTCGTCGTTCCGATCTAATCCGTTTTGGCCGGTACAACGAAGCTTGGCAATTTAAACCTCAAGATCCTAGCAATCACGTGAATATCTTTCCGATTCCTCGACCGCAAATTGAATCTAACCCTAACTTAGTTCAGAACCCTGGTTATGCCGGTGGAAGCGGAGGATAAAATATTTAACGTTATATTATTTTTAGAAAGCAAGCAACCCAAACTGCTTGCTTTCTTTTTTATAGCGTGAGAAAACAAGGCGTTCTAAAGCGCAAGAATCACAAGCTATTACATGATTCATAATGGTTAGGATTAACGATTTTCGTTTAATTCTGTATTAGAATGTATAGCAATTTCTTAGCAAGTCTATTTCTCGATTGATGACACGTTGGTATTCAGTTATATTTCTATTACTAACCGTTGCTTGTTCGGGGCTTAATAAAGATTCCGAATTACCTTTCACCATGTTTGTTCAAATGCCATCTGAACAGACTGGAATAGATTTCGCTAATGACCTGGCCTACGATGAAGAATTCAATGTCTATACCTACCGTAACTTTTACAATGGGGCAGGTGTAGGTATTGGAGATGTAAATAATGATAACCTTCCCGACCTGTTCTTCTGCGGTAACCAGCAGGATAATAAACTCTATCTTAACCGAGGTAACTTCCAATTCCAGGATATTACGGAGCAATCAGGGGTAGCATCTACTGGGGTTTGGTCAACTGGAGTGAGCTTTGCCGACGTAAATGGGGATGGTTGGTTGGATATATATGTATGCAAATCGGGGAATGTTGAAGGCGAAAACCGCCACAATGAGTTATTTATCAATAATGGTCCCCAAGCAGACGGACTCGTAACCTTCAGCGAGCAGGCTAAGGAATACGGTATTGCGGATGTGGGTCTTTCCATTCATGCGGCCTTCTTCGATTATGACCGCGACGGTGATCTGGACTGCTACCTGCTTAATAACTCTATTCGCTCGGTTGGTGGCTACGACCTGCGGCCTGGTCAACGTGAAATTCGTGATCCACTGGGAGGCAATAAGCTGTATAGGAACGATGACAAGTTTTTTACTGATGTAAGTGAAGAAGCAGGTATCTACGGCAGTATGATTGGTTTTGGGTTGGGAGTAACCGTAGGGGATATTAACAGAGACGGTTGGTCTGACCTATTTGTATCCAACGATTTTTTCGAGCGGGATTATCTATACATCAATCAACAAAATGGCAGCTTCGCTGAAGTGCTTGAAGAGCAGATGCAGGAGATTAGTTTGGGTTCAATGGGAGCCGATATGGCTGACCTTAACCACGATGGTTATCCTGAGATTTACGTAACGGAAATGCTCCCTGAACAGGAGCACCGTATTAAAACCACGGTTCAGTTTGAGAACTACGACAAGTTTCAGATGAACGTTGAGAATGGCTATTATCGGCAGTTTCCTCGGAACGTATTGCAGCGGAACAATGGCAACGATACCTTTAGTGAGATAGGACGATTAACTGGAGTGCATGCTACTGACTGGAGCTGGGGGGCACTGATGGCTGACTATGACAACGACGGATATAAGGATATTTTCGTAGCCAATGGTATCTACAAAGATTTACTTAACCAGGATTATATTCAGTTCATGGGTAATCCTGAAACCGTACGGGCAATTCTGACTCGAGAGAACGCGGTAATCAAGCAATTGATCGATTCTATCCCCTCTGAAAAAATCTCAAACTACTTATTTCGCCAAACAGATGACTGGCAGTTTTCCAATATTGCCGATGATTGGGGGCTAAGCACACCCAGCCACTCTAACGGTTCGGCCTACGGCGATTTGGATAATGATGGTGATCTGGATTTGGTTGTGAACAACGTGAACATGCCTGCCTTTATCTATCGTAATCAGGCCGACACACTTACCAATCATCACTGGCTACGGATAGCATTGCAAGGAGAAGGAAGCAACCGGAATGGGATAGGCGCACAGGTAAGTCTGTGGTCAGAAGGAAAACTGTATTATCAAGAACAGTCACCTCAGCGAGGGTTTCAATCCAGTGTAGATTTGCGATTGCTGTTCGGGTTGGGCACTATTGAGCGACTGGACTCAATGGAAGTTTTTTGGCCCGATGGGAGGGTAACTAAGAAACAAAATATTTCCACTAATCAGGAAATAATTGTTCAGCAGTCTGAGGCACAGGAACAGCTAAGCAATCCGGTTGAAAAGATTAACGACCCAACTTGGTTTGCTGAAGTGGAAGAGAAAGAAATCGGGTTGTCTTATATTCATCAGGAAAATGATTTCGTGGATTTTGACCGAGATCGCTTGCTGTTTCATATGCTTTCCCGCGAAGGGCCGGCAGTTGCGGTCGGTGATGTAAACGGAGATGGTAGAGAAGATATGTACTTAGGAGGGGCCAAAGACCAGGCAGGTGAATTATACATCAGGCAGACCAATGGAAATTTCAGGAAAAAATTAGTTGATGACTTTGAAGCGGATAAAATCAGCGAGGACGTAGCAGCCACGCTATTTGACGCCGATGGGGACGACGATTTAGACCTTTACGTGGGTTCGGGTGGAAACGAATTTTCTGGCTCGTCGTCGGCTCTGGCTGACCGACTTTACTTCAATAATGGCCAAGGAAACTTTCAGCGCAATCCCGATGCGTTAGCGTATCGTTTTGAAAGCACAGGTACAGTGAAAGCTGCCGACTTCGATCAAGATGGTGACCAAGATTTGTTTGTCGGTATGCGATTGCGGCCTTTTCTGTACGGAGTGCCAGTATCGGGCTATCTATTGGAAAACGACGGACAAGGTAAATTTCAGGATGTGACTAATCAGGTGGCTCCGGCACTAAAAGAAATCGGTATGATCACCGATAGCAAGTGGGTGGATATTGATCAGGATGAGGACCTGGATTTAGTGATTGTAGGGGAATGGATGAGCATTAAGCTACTGATAAACGAACAGGGGCAACTAGTGGATAAAACTCAAGTCTGGGGACTATTGGGCAGCGAGGGCTGGTGGAACTGCGTAGAAGTAGCCGATCTGGATCAAGACGGTGATTACGATCTGGTAGCCGGAAATCACGGATTAAATTCCCGCTTTAAAGCAACTGCTGAACAGCCAGTAAGCCTATGGGTTAATGATTTTGACCGTAATGGTACTGCTGAGCAAATCATTACCACCTACAACGATAGTAATTCTTACCCGCTGGTACTGAAGCACGATTTGGTAATGCAAATGCCCAGTCTGAAGAAAAAGTATCTAAAATACGCCAGCTACCAGGGCGAAACGATAGAAGATATTTTCGAACCTCAGCAGCGAGAAGGAGCCATACGGTATGATGCCTACGTACTGGAAAGCAGCGTATTTTATAACGAAGAAGGGCAATTCAGAAGAGAAAGCCTGCCCACCGAAGCTCAAATCTCTCCGGTACAGGCCATCCGTATACAAGACATAAACAGCGACGGGTATCCGGATTTGTTGCTGGGAGGGAACTTCTTAGGCGCCAAACCCGAAGTAGGTCAATACAGTGCTAGTTACGGAGTGCTGCTCATGAATCAGAGGGGCGAGTGGAAAGAAATTAGGCCATCGGAAAGTGGATTAAGTGTGATCGGTGAAATAAGACATTGGATTGTATCGACAGAAGGTAAAGATGAATCAGAGGGGCTAGTGTAAAGAAATTAGGCCATCGGAATGTGGATTATGTGTGATCGGTGAAATAAGACATTGGATTGTATCGACAGAAGGTAAAGATGAATTGTGGATTGCTATTAAAAACAACGGGCCGGTAGCAGTATTCAAAAAGCGCAAAAACCAGCCTCTTTAGGAAGAATAAAGAAGTAAAGCAGATAGATAGAATGAGAAAGTATTATTGGGGAATTATAATGGTGCTACTA
>CAKZYJ010000378.1 GCA_937884755.1 uncultured Flammeovirgaceae bacterium | reverse complement strand
GGGTAAACTCACCGTCAGTAGTTCAAAATAATACTACGCGGCTTCGGTCAACATAAACACCGATAGCCAAGCAATGTGATGCCATGACCAGCCAATAATTCTTCGAAGTGGAATCCCTTTGGTAATAATCATACTTATTGTCCTAGATTTAAGAGTTAGGTTGTCCTTTACATACTCTAGGGACAATAAAGTAAAAAACCAGAAAAGTAGGTAATAAACCTTTAGTAGCTACCTACTCTCTGGCATGTATATGCTTGAATTTCCACAAAAATTTTTGAGCAACTGACCTTATTGCAGCGGGAGGAAATACGTAGTAGTGAGACTAAAGGCCCGGTTACGAATGATATTATCACTATCGCCGTTGGGAGTAATGTTGGCCAGACCCAAGTCGTAGGTAAGTGCAAACTGCACCCCGTTGCGCTCAACGCCAGCGGTAAACACCAGTCCGGCGTCTAGGCTACGGTAGCGGTCGCTGTTTTCATTACCCCAGTCGATGGATTCATCACCTTCAAAGTCCCAACCTACTATATCTACGTCGCCATCGGTGACAATTCGTCCGCCTAGCCCTAAGCTAAAGTAGGGGCCTAAACCGCCGAACACTTTTATACCCCCAATGTCTATCTGGGTTACTAGGGGAACGGGTACGTGCAAGTACAGAGGACGAAAACGAACGTGATAGTTTATTCCAAAAGTACTGTCTTCTATCCGAGTGCCTCGGCTGGTAAGCAGTAACGCCGGACGCACCGAAACCATGTCGTTAATAGGAATGTCGGCTTCACCTCCCACTTGCCAGCTAAACCGATTTTTAGTATCAATAGCTACTATTCGCTCCACGCGCTGACTAGCTAACCCTAAGCCAACTCGAGCACCAAAGCGTATCTCTTGGGCAAAGGCTGCTGTTCCGAGTAAGATAGCGAAAGCCAGAACTGTAATCTTTTTCATCATTCTAGTCATTTAAGATCAATACATTAGTTTAACAACGAAGAGAATAGCTTAATTAGAGTGAGGTTTTGTCGCGAAGCGCGGGGTAATGATCTAACAATGTCTGTAAGGTCTTAGACCTACATCCTTTCAGATCTTTAAAGATGAATACCGGTTTAGGAAGCACTCGCAACTTGATTGTATTTTCTCCTTCTTCAATCTGAAACTCGATAGTTCTGTATTTGCCGTGTGTTCCTTCACTTAGTTCGGTTATTCCCAGTATAGAACTTGGTTCTATTCTTCTATTTCCGATATAAATTGTCTCTTTAAGATAAAGGGGGTGAGTCCTATAGGTAGCTATCAAGTTTTCTATAACCATCAGCACGAGAGTGAAAATTGCCATAAAGAGAAAGTAAGACTTAAAATCATCTATGCTCACTCTTTTAATGACTAGAAACATTACAATACCACATACATATATTGGGAAAGATACTAACAGTAGTCTTTCCCAATAGGAACCACTTATCCTCATTGAAATTTTTTAGAATAATTGAACTCAGATCATAGTTATTACTAGTGGCTTTTGAAATACTTAGCCTGCTCTTAAGTTCGGTAGCACTAAAACCCAGAGGATCTATTCTCTTCTCCCATCCACCGTTAATCGGTTTCCCATAATTTCTAAGTAATTGTTCAATTCTTACCGTTCTACTTTTTTTTTCGGACAAAGTTAGCCGTCTACTAGAGGTGTTGCCAGCTATAAAATCAACAGGACTATACAAGATTAGCATTTGAGCATCTTCTCAGTTTTTTGCTCTGAATTATTACGGTAAGGTGATTCATTACCCCAATCCTACGTGTCATAAGGTAGACCAGTCAATCGGTAAAGGTTTTGGGCAGATATTCTACTATTATTACCCCGCCTACTACTTCATTTGATTCTGTCTATTACCATCACTTATTTGTCTGATTGTGACCAGTTTAAATTTCTCACTTTTCTTATAGTTGTTTTTCGGACACCCCTTATCTACTATCTTTGTCAAAGAAGCAAACTGGATAAGAAAAGATGGTACCCTCACTCCAACAGATAGATCATGCTCAGTGGGTAGATGAATTGCTCGCTCAAGAGCCTCACTTATTAGAGAAGATACAAGCCAGTCAATCGATTGAACCCCAGGCTGCCCAAAAGCTACTGGTAGAAGTAATGAGGTTTTTGCACTTGATTGGGTTCTATAACCGAAGGCTCACTCCTTCCCTACCCGTCGACCTGGCCTGGCATGAGTTTATACTGTTTACCCGAATGTATGCCAGCTTTTGTCAAGAGAAGTTTGGTCGCTTTATCCATCATCATCCAGGTGGGAAAGAATCGGATAATCAGCGTAATTTTCAAAAAACGTTGCAATTATATATACTGCACTGGGGGCAACCCGACGAAGCCGTCTGGGGCCATTTGGCTACCACTATATTTGAAGAAGCCCAGTGCGGCAGCTGCCTAGGACAATCTTAATTTCATTGCTATGTATTTCTCCGGAAAACTTACCGTTAACCCCTCACAGGTTAGTCAAATGCAAAAAGTAGTTCCCCAAAAAGCATTTAAGCGCATGCTCTACCACCTAACGGCGGGACTGGTTTCTGACCAGGAAGAACAGCAAACCTTTACGGCGGTAGCTATTCTGCAACAGTTTAATCATGCCTTTCGTCAGATAGGCATTGATAACCTCATTCGCCTGGCCCATGACGATATGGATATGTATGTGGATACCGAAGGCAAGCAGGGCGACCTTAAGGAAGCCCTTGACCACTACGATCTATCGATCAATGAGGCTATGTCGGAAGTATTTCAGCAACTCTTTCTGGTACTGGAACACGAGCAGGGATCATTTCATTACTTGATTGAGATTGATATTAACCGCACCCATGCTGTGGGCACTTACCCCATCGAGATTAAGGTGAATGGCTTACTACAAGAATTTCGGGCCACACCGGGTACTTCCTTGAATAGTCTAAAGCAACGCATGAAGGAGATATTTGCCTCTCAAACGGCGTACGATGCCCATCTGGAAGCCCGTTCGCTGGAATTTACTACCTTTTTGAGCGAATTGCAGATGGCACTGAAGAAGTATGTACGGGTAGATGATATTCAGGTAACCATGAAGCAGCACCTGGTAGCCCCTCGCCAAAAGATACAAGATTTCAAAAAAGCAACTACCACTCCCCGTCGACAAACCGCCGAACCCGTATACGGTGATTACTACGGCAGTGATAGCTTCTTTTGGTACTTCTTTCTATGGTCAGACTTGGCCCATGATCATCATATCCATATTCACGAAGCCGAGGTTTTTACTGATGAGGGTGAGTTGTTGGGAACAGTAGAAAGCGTGGATGCTCACGATTTACCCGTACTCAACGAAAATACTACTTACGAAGAAGGCATGGATGGTGCTACTGACTTTATGGACGTAAAGCACGATGATTTCCAGCCCGAACCAGCCGATAGTGGTTCTTGGTTTGACGGTGACTGGGGCAGCGGCGATACCGACCGGGTTGGTTCTTCATGCAGTTCCTGTTCTTCCTGTAGCTCTTGCTCGTCCTGTAGCTCCTGCGGCGGTGACTAAGCAGTATAAAGTGACTGGCACTTGGATGCCAGATTGGTATACTGTCACTTGCCAGGGTTAAATAATATCTTAAAGTAACTGTATCACAAATACCTAATTACTAATTGATTATTAAATTGTTACAGTATTTCTTCTAGACCTTTTTTTAGGCCATAGACTGTTTGTATCTCTTCTACAGTTAGCGGTCTATCAAAAATAGCCAGTTCATCCATCAGGCCAATGTAGTTGAGACCGAGGTAGATATTCGCCTTATCTAGTTCCCAGTTAAATGGGTCAACCACCTGATCCTTAGCACCTTGCAATTCCCCGTTAAGATAAAGTGAGGCACTACCCGCTCCACTACCCAGCGCATTGTAAGTAATCAGGACGTGGGTCCACTCATCTCGGGTAAATGGATGGTTTGTAACCTTCACCAGACGCTTCTCGAACTCAGGATTATCATCAGGGCCAATATTATCAGGGTTCCAGGATTGTAGGTCTCCAATCACGCCCAGACGAAAGTTTCGTGGATTGTTCCGAGTAAAGTCTACCCATATAGAAGCATCATTATACCCTACATCGGTTATCTGAATCGGGTCACAAAAACCTGGCTCTAAATCCTCCTCCGGCGTTAATTTTAGCCAGAATGAAACCGTCCCCGTCCAATCCTGATTGTCGTAGTCCATGTTACCCTCTGCCTTGTAAAAAACCACATCCGCTACTTTCTCTTTGAACTCAAGAGCATCCCCGGATAGTCCTTCACCTGATGCAATGGCTACGTGGCCGGGCAAGGTGGGTTGGGCATTAGGGGCTTCCTTGCGCTCCGGGGCGGAGTAAATACTTGCATCACCGCTAGCTACCTCGGCTTGGGCATCACCATTGAAAGGCGCGTAGAAGGTTAAAGCTTCCTTTAGTTCATTGTGTTGCCCGTAGGAAGTAAGAGTCGCCATGAATAGAATAGCTAAGATTAATCGTATTTTCGTCATCTTTTGGTTTGGTTTTGTTGATTAGGTACGAAGATAAATAGATTACTGAACCTTTTTATCCGTAAGGGGTATTAAAAGTAGAACCTCTACGTTTCAAAGTATTACTCATGACAATTATACAAGATCAAGTCTTGGACGCCCTTCGCACGGTCAACGATCCTGACCTAAAGCGCGATCTGGTTACGCTTAATATGATTAAAGATGTACAGATCAATGGCAATGAAGTCAGCTTTACAGTAGAACTAACTACTCCAGCCTGTCCGCTCAAAGAAATTATCCGTCGCGATTGTGAGGCAGCGATACATAAACATATTTCTCCCGAGGTAGAAATCGACATCAATATGTCGTCTAACGTAACTACTACTCGGCGACAAAATACTCCGCTGCTGCCGGATGTAAAAAACATTATTGCGGTAGCTTCCGGTAAAGGTGGGGTAGGTAAATCTACGGTATCAGCCAATCTGGCCGTTACCCTGGCCCAAATGGGGGCTAAAGTGGGACTAGTTGATGCGGATATCTTCGGGCCGTCTATTCCTACCATGTTCAATGTGGAGTTTGAACGACCTCAGGTAAAGCAGGTAGATGGAAAAAATATTATTATTCCACTGGAACAATACGGCGTAAAACTAATCTCTATTGGCTTTCTGATGAGTGCCGACGAAGCAATTGTGTGGCGGGGCCCAATGGCCAGTAAGGCCCTTCAGCAGTTTTTGAGTGATGTTGATTGGGGTGCCTTAGATTACCTTATTATTGACTTGCCCCCGGGCACCAGCGATATTCATCTGACCCTGGTGCAGTCCGTACCCGTTACCGGCTCGGTAATCGTAACTACTCCCCAGAAAGTGGCCCTGGCCGATGCCCGCAAAGCCCTGGCGATGTTCCGACAGCCGCAAATTAACGTCCCGGTGTTGGGATTGGTAGAAAATATGGCGTACTTCACCCCAGCGGAGCTACCTGATAATAAGTATTACATCTTTGGGGAAGCCGGAGGGAGGAAGTTAGCCGAAAAGACCGAGGTGCCCTTCTTGGGAGAGATACCATTAGTGCAAAGTATTCGAGAGAGCGGCGATGTGGGGTACCCGGCAGCAATACAGTCGGAAAATACTACCGAGTGGGAAGCCTTTGCGGCCCTAGCCCAGGAGTTTGCCCGGCAAGTAGCTATCCGCAACGATAAACTGGATAAAACCAAACCGGTAGAAATGAAAACGTTTCAATAGTCATTAGTCCTTTGTCATTAGACAAGGAGTTTAAGGGTTCATTCAGCTATTACAAGGGACAAGTGACCAATGACAATACTATGAGCAATCAAACAACATTAATTCCCCGTATTGAGCAAGCCCTAGATGAAATTCGTCCGTACCTGGAAACTGATGGAGGTAACGTAAAAGTACTCGGGGTGGATGACAACAACGTTGTACTGCTAGAACTACTCGGTTCCTGCGGACACTGTCCTATGTCAGTCATGACTATGAAAGCCGGCATTGAAGAAACCATCAAGCGACAGGTACCCGAAGTAACCGATGTAAAGGCAGTGAACATGACGGCTCATGATGACCCCAATGCTCGCCTGCCCGATAACTTACAATAGCTTTCAGTCCACAGTCGATAGTCCACAGTCGACGATCAACAGAAAGCTTTTTCAGTGATAAGACTTGATTGTGGATCGTACACCGATCGCTATCGGCCATAGACTGTCGACCGAAAGCTGTGGACTATTTCCTTTTCTGGCGTAAAATCGGAATATTTGTTGAACACCGGAATTTCAACAACCACCTGATCCTATGCCCACCTCTGATAAAGTGACTTCGACTTCGGTATTTGCAAGAGTGCAGGTGCTGATCTCTTCTTACGGACCGGCCATCTTTATCATTGGAGCTATCATTGGTACTGGAAGTGTCTCCTCTTTGGTATGGTCGGGGGCCGAATACGGCATGAGTCTGCTGTGGGCTCTACTATTGTCCTGCGTGTTCTTCTGGGTGTTGATTAGTTCGGTTAGCCGATTGACCTTTGCCGCCGGTGAAACCTTTGTGGGGTTAGCCAAAAAGCACTTTGGTAAGGCCGGAGCGTCCTATATCGTGCTAGCGGTGGTCATCAGTCAGTTTGCCTCAAATATTGGGGTATTAGGTATTGTCTCGGAAGCTTTCGCCTCCTGGCTTCAACTTAATACACTGGCAGTAAGTGCCTTCTGGAGTGGGTTAATTTTTATACTGATTGCCTTTGGTAAGTACGCTACCTTTGAGCGAGTGCTGATCTTTTTTGTTACCGTACTCGGACTTAGCTTTATCGTCAATATGTTTCTGGCCCACCCCTCGGCCGAAAGCATTGCACTCGGACTGGTTCCCTCAATCCCGCCTGGGGGAGCAGTGGTAGCGGCGGCTATGGTCGGCACCACCCTGGCGGCTAGTGTGGTAGTGATGCGCTCCTACGTGGTACACGACAAAGGCTGGACGTTGGATGACCTTAACCACGCCGAACGTGATTCCCGATTGTCGGGCGTGATGATCTTTGTGGTATCCGCCATCATCATGGCCTGTGCTGCCGCTACCCTGCACGTCAAGGGCTTACACATTGAGAATGCGATTGATATGGCGTATACCCTGGAACCACTAATGGGGCGGTTTGCCGCTACGCTGTTCGTAGTAGGCATCGTATCCGCTGGGGTTTCTTCAGCCTTTACCAATGCGTTGGTTTCAACCTGGAGCGTAACCGATTTTTTTGGATTGTCCCGTAATCCACAGACCTTGCATTTTCGGTTAATTGCCTTACCCTTTTGTGCTGCTGGCTTAGTGGCAGCCATCACCGGAGGTAAACCAGTGGTACTGCAGATCATGTCGCTAGCGCTGCAAGCCATCTTTTTACCATTACTAGTGGTATTCTTACTAATTTTAGCTAATAAGGAGTCGGTAGTGGGTAAATATAAAAGTACTCGACTGATCAATATTTTAACCGTGATAACGCTACTCTTTTCTCTGTTTATGGCATACCAGGCTTTTGTTGGCCTGTCCGAACTCTTTCAAACCAATTTCTAACAACTTGACCAACCGAGAATGACTAAAGCCTATTTTATCATACTACTGGCGACAGCTCTAAGTTTACCCAGTTTGCTGCTTGCCCAGTATGGAAAAGTGTACGACAACTTATCACTACCTAGTAAAATACTAGATGGAGACCGTAAATACGCCATTTACCTCCCTCCCGACTACGAAAGCAGCGAACGAAGCTACCCGGTACTGTATTTACTCCACGGGGCCGGGGATGATCAGACAGGCTGGGTTCAATTTGGCGAAGTGCTGCATATTACCGATAAAGCCATTAACGAAGGCCAGGCTACCCCCATGATTGTTGTAATGCCTGATGCTGATACCGGACAGCGGGGTTACTTTAATAATCCTACCGGCGAGTGGCGCTACGAAGATTTCTTTTTTGAGGAACTAATGCCCTACGTGGAAAGTACCTATCGCATCAAAGGGGAAAAGCGCTACCGCGCGGTGGCAGGATTATCCATGGGTGGCGGAGGCTCATTTATGTATGCCTTGCATCATCCTGAACTGTTTTCTTCCGCTTGTCCGCTTAGTGCCTACGTAGGGGAAGTTACCTTCGATCGATTTAAGGAGAGGTTTGCCGGTCGCTACCCCAACCTTTCCGAAGAGAATGCTAATCAATACTACGAACAACATAACGCCCTATCGCTGATTGAAGCCATGCCTGAAGAACAGAAAGAGGCCGTACGCTGGTACATTGACTGCGGAGATGATGACTTTTTGTACGAAGGAAATTCACTGGTGCACATTGCGATGAAGAAGAAGGAAATTCCCCACGAGTACCGAGTGCGCGACGGCCGCCATTCCTGGACCTACTGGCGTGAGGCTCTTCCCACCGTACTCCATTTTGTATCTCAAGCGTTTCATCAATACTAGATTAGTTGAAAATTGATACCGGGTCGCCGAGCGATGGATAATTGACAATTAAAACTTGACAAAAGTCGCCCCACAGATAACAAAAGAAAAGAAAGAAAGAAATAATCATTGCTCATTATCAATTTTCCCTTTTCAATAATCAACTAAATCAAGATATGTCATTGAAATCACCTTCGGTACCTGTTATTGATATTGGACCACTGCTGGAAAAGTCTGAACTACAGGCAGAGGTTGCTCATCAAATCAATCTGGCTTGCCGGAAAGTGGGATTTTTCTACGTGGTGAATCACGGGGTTTCGGAAGATTTACAACAGCGGCTAGAGGAGGTGAGCCAGGAGTTTTTTCAGCAGGAGGAATCCAGTAAGCTAAAGATTGGTATGCAGCAAGGGGGCAAAGCCTGGCGAGGCTATTTTCCGGTGGGTGATGAATTGACTTCAGGTAAACCCGATATAAAAGAGGGACTTTACTTTGGAGAAGAACTGGACTCGGAAGACCATAGAGTAAGGGATGAACTACCAATGCACGGGGCCAACCTTTTCCCGGATGGAATTCCCAATTTTAAAGAGACTATTCTAAAATATATCGATGCGATGACTCAGTTGGGACAAGTATTGATGCGCGGCATCTCACTTAGTTTGGGGTTAGAAGCCGATTACTTCGCCCGACATTACACTACCGATCCTCTAGTACTGTTCCGAATCTTTCACTATCCATCCACCAAACAAGCAATAAATCAATCGGAGCAATGGGGCGTGGGTGAACATACTGACTACGGGTTGCTCACCATTCTGAAGCAGGATCAGATTGGCGGTTTGCAGGTGAAAACTAAAACCGGATGGATTGAGGCCCCTCCTGTAGAGAATTCCTTCATTTGTAACATTGGAGATATGCTGGATAGAAGTACTCGTGGACTGCATCGTCCCACGCCCCACCGGTCGCTGAACAGTTCGGGACAAAGCCGCTACTCCTACCCTTTCTTCTTTGATCCTAACTTTGATGCGCCCATCAAGCCAGTTGATTTATCCCAAACTGATATTTCTGAACCAAGCTATTCTGAGCGCTGGGATAATACGAATATTCATACTTATGAAGGTACCTACGGAGAATATCTAATCGCAAAAGTCTCGAAGGTGTTTCCTCAACTCCGTAAAGATGTTATATAATAGGTTTTTACTTCAGATTTAATAATTCAGCTTTATGCGATCCAACTATCTATTGCTAGTAGGGCTTTGTGCCTTATCATTCATTCTTTTTCCAAGTTGTACTCAAAATACTGATAATCAGACAAACATAACTGATAGTACTGCCCAATCTGCTGAGGAAGAACAGTGGATTGAACTGTTTAACGGTCAGGATATTAATAACTGGATGGTGAAAATACACCACTACGATGAGGGCGATAATTACGGACACACCTTTAGAGTGGAAGACAAGATAATTCAGGTGCGGTACGATGAATACGAAGGTGAGTTCAACGACCGTTTCGGGCATCTTTATTACGAGCAGCCTTACTCCCACTTTCATTTAAAACTAGAGTATCGCTTTGTGGGGGAACTACATCCCGGTGCACCCAGCTACACCCTTCGTAATAGCGGAGTGATGTTCCATTCTCAAGACCCCCGAACAATGCTTAACGAGCAAAATTGGCCTATTTCGGTTGAAATGCAATTTTTAGGAGGATTAGGTGACGGTAACCCGAGACCCACCGGCAATATGTGCTCACCGGGTACCGATGTGGTGTATCAAGGTGAAATTGATGACCGCCACTGTATCAGTTCCTCTTCGGATACCTACGAAGGTGATCAGTGGGTGCAAGCCGAACTGATTGTGTTGGGCGATTCTCTGGTTACTCATATTATTAACGGCGATACCGTGTTACAGTACACCCAGCCTCAAATTGGCGGGGGCGTCGTGGAGGGTTTTGATCCGACTTATAAGCAGGACGGAAAGCCACTAACCGAAGGATACATCGCACTACAAAGCGAAGGGCAACCTATTGACTTTAGAAACATCAAACTACGTAATTTGATGAGTAATGAATGACTAATGATGAATGTTCGTATAGCATTATTCATCATTCATTAATCATTTCTTCGGGTTGAGTTTTCCAGCGGTCGTGCATCCATACCCATTGGGTAAGGTCTTGCCGGATGAGTTTCTCCAGTACATCAGAAAAACGCTGGGTATTTGTTTTGAGATCATCTTCGGTATTACCGGTTTTGTCAATTTTAAGTTCGGGCAGAAAGGTGATCTGTTGCTCTTCATTTGGTAGCCGATGAATGGCCATTGGAACAACTGCAGTATTGGTGCTTTGGGCTAGCCAGGCCGCCCCAATAGGCGTATAGGTCGGCTTTCCAAAGAAGTTAACAAACACTCCTTTAGCCCAGCTAACATCCTGATCAATTAATATGGCTACAGCTTCTCCTCTCTTTAAGGCCCTTACTAAAGTCAATACACTCTCCTGGCTATAGATTGTTCTGGCCCCGTAACGGGAACGGTGCTTAACCAAAAGTGCATCCAGGGTGTCATTTTTGAGTTTTCTACCTACCAGATTTACTTTATAACCTCGATGGCTAAGGTACGTTCCTACCATCTCAAATGCCCCTAAATGCGGCCCCAGCATAATCACCCCCTCGCCCCGCTGGTAAGCCTGATCAAAATGCTCCAACCCCTCTACATTCACGCTATTTAATAGTTTTTTCCAGGCAGATGGTGAATGAGAGATAAAAATATCGGCAACATTCTTAGAGAGATTACTGAATAAAGTACGAGTAAATTCCTCCTGATTTACACTTTCTGCCTCGAGGCCCAGAGCAAAACTAAGGTTTCTTTTAATTTGGGCTCGTACTTCCGGATATAGGCGATAAGCTAACTTACCCAAACGTTCGTAGAACGATAGAACTAACGGTCGGGGAAGATGAGCTGCCAACCACAATATTGCTTGTATAAAGCGATATAGCAGCGCGTACTTAATTTTTTTTTGCAAGGGCTTAGGCTGAGCCATACTGTGTTATCAGATTTGGAGGCGAATTACGGTAGAATTCATAAGATTTACCAAATGAAGATCGTGAGAACCTCAAATCATTCTTTTAAGGCTCATTAAGGTAACTCCTTCCCAAATTCACGTTTTTTTTGGAAAGTGGTCACTGAAAGAAACAGCTTTAGTTTTACTCCCAACGCAAACCATACCCTTTTATCTGTATTCCAAACTGTTTCATAACATTATTGTATTAGTCCAGCGTTTCGCGGGTTTCACCGCATCGCAACATTGACTCTCCAAAGTAGGGATTATTGATTTCCAGTAGTTCGCTAAGCCAGTAGGCTCCTTGATCACTATCAGCCATCGGACAGTATTGGTAGTACATATCCAGACTTGTAACATTAAACTCACGGATGCTACGGTAGAGGGCTTCGCTAAGTGGGGCAAACGCCTCCCTTTGGGTTTCCAGTGAATTACTGGATTGAATATCGTTTAGTGACTGCTGAATAACTTTTTGATTCTTCATCCACCGTTGCTGGGCTGCACCTGATACAAGCGATATATTTATCTGCTCAATAGCCTGATTTATTTGCTGTGCTGCCTCAGTCCCCTCCTTAGCATCAGAAGCTACCAGGGCATTTTTTAGTTCTAAATACGGCTTTATTACCGCTCTTAATTGCTCCTGAAATTCAGCCGGTACTTGCTCAAAGGATTGGTTCGGAGCGGCCTCGAATTGCTGAGAAACCACAGCGTGATTGTGAACTGCCGATGAACGACCTACACTACTCGGTTTAGGATTCATCATGCTGACTTTTCCTTGAAGTTGAGCAGCAGCATCTACTTTAAACACCCCATTGGCCACAATCTCTTCTCCTTCCTGCAAACCATCGTTTACTACATATTGTCCACCAGCTTCAGGTCCTAAAACTACTTCCCGATATGAAAAGGTAGGTTGATCAAACCCTGGTTCTTTTACGTATACAACCGCTCGTTTTCCTGTCCACAGTACAGCAGACTTGGGAATAACTAATTCGTTCTTAGACGTGGCTAGACTAGCCTGCAACACACCCTGAGCATACATGTGAGGCTTAAGTTCACCTCCTTCGTTTTTTAATTCCGTGCGTACCTGAGCTACCCGCCTCTCCGGACTGATAACCGGATCGATAAACGATATTTCACTGGCAAACTCCTTTCCGGGTAAGGATTGTACGGTAAAACTTATTTCATCCCCTTCTTTAATCCAGGGCAAGTCGCTCTCGTAGATATCAAAAACTACCCACACCTGATGAAGGCTTGCAACCTCAAACATGGATTGTCCTTCATAAATATGGTCCCCAGCATTTACATTACGGGTTACAATTGTTCCTGATCGGGGCGACAACACGTCAAAGTTGTATCGTACCTTTTCGCTCTCTAGTATCTTCTCTATCTGTTGATCAGTTAAATCCCAGAGTTTGAGTTTGTTGACAGCAGCTTCAAAGAATGTGGGGTTAGTTTCCTTCAACTGGAAAGCTTCAAATAATTCTTTTTGGGCGGTCACCAACTGTGGCGAGTACACACTAGCCAGAGGCTGCCCCCGCTGAACTTCTTGCCCCGTAACGTTTACTAAAAGCCTTTCTATTCGTCCGTTGTAATGAGCGGTTATCTCCGATATTCTCCGCTCATCGACTTTAACTCTCCCGTTTAGAAATATTTCCTTTTTGGGGTTAGCTACTTCTACCCGTACAGTTTGTACATTGGCAATTTTAAGGGAAGCAGGAGTCATCTGCACGGCTCCCTCCCATTCAACATCTGACGAGACAGTCGCCGGAATCAAATCCATCCCACAGATAGGGCACTGCCCAGAGTTATCCTGTCGGATTTGCGGATGCATCGAGCAGGTCCAAACTTCATCTTCAAGATGATCATGTCCCATATGTGTCTCATCGCTAGTAGACGTATTTGGTTGATTCGTTTCCCTGCCGAATATAAGCCATCCTAAGAGTAGACCAACTACCAGAAATCCAAGAGAAATATATATTGTGAACTGATTACTATTCGTTTTCATGACTGTCCCATTAAATACCGAATGCTATAAACATGCTTATTTTGATCTACCTGCGCTCGTAAAAGGTTAAGTTGGTAATTCAATAATTGTCGCTCTACCGAAAGAATCTCGTCAAAGGAGGCTTCTCCTGCAGAAAATTCGGTCTGTAATAAATTTAGTGTTCGCTTCGCCAGTTCGGCCAGTCGCCGATTTAACTTCACTCGGCGTGTGGCATCCTGATAATCGGTGTAAAGCTTCTCCAACTCGGTTCTTAATCTGTCCTGAGTACTCTCCTGCATCAGTGAGGTAGCTTGCTGCTGTAGTTGAGCCTGCTTTTCCATCGCTTGGTATCTTTTACGATAAATGGGTAATCGTAAACCCACTTGCGGAAAAAGAATAGCATCCCTCCCGTTTTCCATCACTTCCATATCGGTTCGAGGGCTGATCAAAGTGTAACTGCCCCCTACTGTGAGTGAGGGTGCCCCCATTTTATTGGCTACAGTTGCTTGGTTTGAATAGGCTTGTTCCTCGTATTGTAGTTCTTGCAAACGAGGATGTTTTTCCAGGATGTTCCGAAAAATACTGTCTTTCGGTAATAGTAGAACCTCAGGTTCCAGCGAATTGGGCAAGTTTAACGCTTCTTGAAATTCCGTATTTAGTAGTTGTTCAAGCTGTCTCAAGAGCGGATTGAGACTCTCTTCCAGGGATTGCAATTGATTTTTTAACTCTTCTTCCTGAATTTCTACCTGTAATACGTCGGCAAAACCAGCATTTCCTCCTTCAAAATTTACCCGGGCTAGTTCTTTTAATGAAGCCAGCAACTGAAGGTTCTCCTGGGTAATTTCAACGGATCGGTCTACATAATACAACTCGTTATAGGTATCACTCACCTGATTACAAAGGCTCAACTTGGCAGCCTCGAACTGTTGTAGTTTTGCTTTGGCCCGCTCAGATGCCACCTGCTCTTGCGCAGTTAAAGCTCCGAACCAGGGAAACAACTGACTTACCGAAAAATTGGCTCGTTGAGCACCAACCCGAGTTTCTATGGGTTGAACAAACGCAGCAAATGTCAACTGAGGATCAGGTAGGCTACCTACTTGCGTCACTTCCTCCAAGGCAGCTAAGTACTGATTGAACAGGGCTTTGAGTTGAGGATTGTTCTCGGCAGCGGTTTGGAGGTAGCGGTCTAGTGTACTTTGGCCTGCAGAGGTTAGAGGATGGAGAGTAAAAGCTAGAAAAACTATTATCGAGACTATCAGTACACAAGAATTCATGCCTTTCATATTGTTTTCCATTTTTTGTGCAATTGAGTCAGCATTTGTCCTCTAGCCACCAACTCTTGGTTGAGACTCTGATGTTCTTCTTTAGTGATATATTCGCAATTCAGAGCAACATCCAGCCAGGTTTGCGTCTCACTGGCCGAACCCAGGGAGTTAATAATGAATTGCTTAAAAACATTCTCATAGGTTCTTCTCGCCCAACCTTCAGACAGATTAGTAGCTATCAGGCGAGAGGATCTGATGATCTGCGAAGCCAATGAATAGGCTTCCACCTTGGGAAACTTTTTAGCAATAGTAGATATTTCCATTGCCAACTGATACGTTCTTTGATACACTTCTAAATCCCAAAAACTTTTTATCATACCTTTGAACTTAAATTATCTAACCTCCAACTTCTTGCCTCTAGCCTCTACCTTTCTTTCTTGCCACCAGCAGTATAGAACAGGTACTACAAAAATGGTCATCACCTGAATGAGCATTCCACCCACTGTGGGAATTGCCATAGGCACCATTATATCTGCACCCTTTCCGGTGGAGGTCAATACGGGTAGCAAAGCAATGATCGTGGTAGCAGTGGTCATCATGGCCGGTCTTACCCGCTTTTGTCCAGCCTGCAATACGGCTTTTCGGATGCCAGCAATGCTCTGAGGTTGTTCACTACTGAATACCTGTTTTAGGTAGGTACCCATCAGAACACCATCGTCGGTAGCTATTCCAAAGAGCGCGATGAACCCCACCCAAACCGCTACACTGAGATTGATGGTACGGATCTGGAACAAATCCCGTAAAGACTCCCCAAAAAAGTGAAAATTCAGGAACCAGTCCTGACCATACAACCAAAGCAATATGAAGCCTCCCGAAAAAGCCACGAACACCCCGGAAAAGACCATTAATGTGGTACTGATGTCCTTAAATTGAAAGTAAAGGATCAGAAGTATCGCCAATAGACTTAGTGGTATTACTACCATTAGAGTTTTTGCGGCCCGAAGTTGATTTTCGTAGTTTCCGGCAAATCGATAGCTAACGCCGGGAGGAACCTGAAACTCGCCGGAATTGATTTTCTCGTTGAGGTAACGTTGAGCCTGCTCTACAACATCCACTTCAGCGTAGCCATCTTCCTTATCAAAGATGACGTAGCTCACTAAAAATGTGTCTTCACTCTTGATGCTTTGTGGTCCACGCACATAATTCAAATCGGCCAGATCGCCTAAGGGAACCTGTGGTCCGGCAGGCGTTGGAATTAGTATATTTATAATTGCTTCGGGATTATCACGGAATTCCCGAGCGTACCGCACCCGAACCGGATATCGTTCCCGTCCTTCAACGGTAGTAGTCAGTTGATTACCGCCAATTGCCACGCTAATGAACGTTTGCATATCCTGCACCGACAGTCCGTATCGAGCCAGTGCCCTGCGATTCAGATCAATTTCCAAATAGGGTTTTCCCACAACTCGATCGGCGAAAACCGACGATGCTTTTATTCCTGGCACTTCTGCCAGTAATTCTTCTAATCGAAGACCCACTTGATCCAAGGTGGGTAGGTCTGGTCCGTAGACTTTTACTCCCATTGGAGCTCGCATACCGGTTGAAAGCATGACTAAGCGAGTAGCAATCGGTTGTAATTTGGGTGCCGAGGTCATACCCGGAATGTTGGTGGTTGCCACAATCTCATCCCAAATATCATCTGGAGATTGAATATGCTCTCGCCACTGCCGAAAGTACTCACCGTTTTTATCAGGAATAAGTTGATCTGTGTCTAATTCAGTAACCGACATACTGTCGGGAATAAATAGACCATCATTCTTCAATTTGAAATTCCCATTTTCATCTACTGCGAAGCGTTTACGATGTCCGTCTTCATCCAGCACATATTCTGGCTTGTAGTTAACAACATTCTCGAACATGGAAATTGGTGCAGGGTCTAATGCCGAAGCAGCCCGTCCCCACTTTCCTACGGTCATCTCTACTTCTGGGATTGCGGTTACCCGCTGATCCAGTAACTGGATAGTGGCCAGGTTTTCTTCTACCCCCGAGTGTGGCATGGTCGTAGGCATCAGTAGGTAAGAGCCTTCGTCCAAAGGGGGCATAAACTCCTTGCCTAAACCCGGAAAGGTAGCCGAAAGCCCTTCCCAGACAACCGTCTGACGCACATTGATCCCTAAATTTTCAAAACCCCGACTTACCGAACTAAAGGTTGTGTTAAAGCCTTGCCAAGCCAATGATCCAAGTAAAATTGTGAGCAGAGGCATCGTTAAAAACGTAGCTTTATTTGCCAGACACCACCATAGTAAATGGGAATAGTAACGTACAATTAAAAATAAGGCGGTTAGGAT
This sequence comes from uncultured Flammeovirgaceae bacterium, assembly GCA_937884755.1. Lineage (GTDB taxonomy): Bacteria > Bacteroidota > Bacteroidia > Cytophagales > Cyclobacteriaceae > Tunicatimonas. Next base: position 13,748 of record CAKZYJ010000378.1, on the reverse strand, counting down.
GAAGGCAATAATCAGCACCACGAAGACGAAATTTGCCAGATAGCTATGTCCAGCCCCTAAAGGGAGCCAGGCCTGGGTCAGTACGTGTAGTACCCCAACTAGAACTATTCCGACAATTATGTATTTTGAAAACCTTCGTATATGGTCGGGTATTCTTGGTTCGAGCAGTTTGAAGCTAGCAACCAACAGCAATACTATTCCGGCCCAGAGCACGAAAAATACAATTACAATTCCTAGTCCAATAAGCAAGCTGTTCCACACCCGGCGGGTTCGGTCTCTACCCAAGTTTATAGAAAATAAGGTATGAGCTAATGCTGGAATAACGACAATACCAACCAAGAGTGCAGCGACTAATACGAAGGTTTTGGTAAATGCCAGTGGGTGGAACAGCTTTCCTTCCTCCGCCTGCAAAGCAAACACTGGAATAAAGCTGATAATTGTCGTGGCTAGAGCAGTTACTACTGCTGTTGCCACTTCAGTAGTACCTTCATAGATGACTTCGATTCGGGAACGATCCGTATTCTCGGGCATTTCCAGGTGGCGGATGATATTCTCGGTGAAGATCACTCCAACGTCAACCATTACTCCAATCGCGATGGCTATGCCCGATAAAGCCACTATGTTGGCATCTACTCCAGCATTTTTCATTACAATGAAGGTAATTAGCACGCCGATGGGTAATATACTGGAGATTAGTAGCGCAGCCCGAAGGTTAAGCACTAGAACAATAATGACGATTACACTAATCAGTACTTGTAAGCTTAGTGCCTCTTCCAGAGTGCCCAACGTCTCCTGAATAAGACCACTTCGATCGTAGAAAGAGACAATGGTTACCTTGGATACAGTACCATCGTCCAACGTTTTGCTGGGTAAACCCGGAGCAATCTCTTCTATTTTAGCTTTAACGTTTTGGATTACCTGCATGGGATTAGCACCGTAACGAGCCACTACCACCGCCCCAGTGGCCTCGGCCCCACCCTTATCCAATCCTCCACGTCGGGTAGCAGGGCCTAACTGTACTCGTGCTACTTCCTTTATCCTTATCGGCGTATTCTCATTCACCGTAACTACCGATTCTTCTAAATCTTCCAGACTTTCAATGTATCCTAAACCTCGCACTAGGTATTCGGCCCGATTGAATTCAACGGTGCGGGCTCCAACATCCAAATTACTTTTCTGCACTGCCTGCATAATCTGCCCGATATTTACTCCGTAGCTCTTCATAGCTACCGGATCAATATCAACCTGGTATTCCTTTACAAACCCACCGATAGATGCTACTTCCGCGACACCCTCAGCACTAGCTAAACTGTATTTAATGTAGAAGTCCTGAATAGAACGTAGTTCCTGGGGGTCCCAGCCATTGGTAGGCTCACCCGTTTTGGGATTTCGGCCTTCCAGCGTGTACCAGAAGATTTGCCCTAAAGCCGTGGCATCGGGGCCTAATGCTGGCTGTACATCTTCAGGAAGGGTTCCATCCGGCAAAGAATTCAGTTTTTCCAGAATACGGGAGCGGCTCCAGTAAAACTCAATATCTTCGTCAAAAATGATGTAGATACTAGATAGTCCAAAAATTGAACTACTTCGAATCGTTTTTACCCCTGGAACGCCTAGCAACACTGAGGTTAATGGATAAGAAACCTGGTCTTCAATATCCTGAGGTGATCGTCCCTCCCATTCGGTGAACACAATCTGCTGATTTTCTCTGATGTCAGGAATGGCATCTATCGGCACAGGGTCGTGAGGCAGCCAATCTAGAGACCAGTTGAAGGGAGATACAGCAATCCCCCAAACTACTAACCCCGTGATGAGCAGGAAAGTTACCAGCTTATTTTCCAGAAAATATTTTATGATAGCATTTAGCATACAGTGAATTTCTATTCAGTAAAGAAATGAATAGCAAGGCTGTACGGACAGTATGACCGACAACTAATAGTTTAGTATGCTATGCCTAAATTAAAAGTGACTGTACCCACAGATACACATCTGCATCGGGTATGGGAGGAGAATGAAAGGCGGTTTGTAATTCTGAATTATCTGAAGTAAGGGGGAAAAATGCCAGATGATTCACCAAAACATATTCAGCCAGCAGCACGAGGACTGGAAAAAGCTGGATTTTTACATCCGGGCTGAAGCTATCTAACAGCGCCTGATCTAGCTCATTATGGCAGCAATCGTCGGGCATCTCATCGGGATTGCTGCAACAGCTTTCTACTTGGTGGTTTAGCTATACTTCAGCCAAAGAATCTCCGCAAAAATGCTTGGATAGAGTAAAGCCGGAAGAGCTGACCCCAATAGTAAATAATAATATGATGGAAATTATCTGACGCATATATCAAGATATACAGCTTAACAACGATCTGTAAGGGTAAAAAGATTTCTTTAAGTACATAAAAACCCCAGACTTCGATCTTTTATTGATTGACAGTCAAGTTATTCTCCGGTTTTCCTAGTACTTCAAGCTATGAACTCTAGATCAATCTTCACTTTTACGAGGCTCTAAATCGCTTACTGAATTCCTCATCACCAATAAAATCTGCTTAAAAATTTAACTTTCGATATTATCTCAACTCCTTCGGTTTGCAAAACTTTGTTTTGCATGAGACGAAAAATACAAAACTTTTTTTATTTGATAGCATTGCTATTTAGACAAATAGAATTAACATTGCATTTTCAATTTCATAGTTTAACCGGCATTTAATTATTTAATCTATCCTAAACATCTTTAATTTTTACAAAAATGAAAAAAATCTGCGGTTTATTGGTATTACTTTTTTTAACTATTAATGTTTTTGCTCAGGAAGAGGAGGATCCTTTCAGTATGAATGTATCTCTTAATTCGGATATATTCTTTGGATTTTACCCATTTTTTGCCGGATCATACGGTACTGGCCCGGTTGACTTCACCTTTTACGGAATTCTTTGGTCGGGTGGTGCCGCTGGTGGTTCTTGGGGGAACTGGACTGAATTTGGAGTGGGTGTTGGATTTCCAGTTGGAGACGCTTTATACGTTAACCCCCAGATTGGTTTGCTAAGCGGTGGTCTGACCTCTGGCTTAGGCACACCCGTACTAGCCGAGGGTATAGTACCAAATCTAACGGTAGGAATAGGCTCCGGCGCGCTAGAAGGTGAATTCTACGCAGGCTATTACACGGGATTTGATCACGGAAATCCTTCAACAAATAATTATCTACATTATTGGCTTACCATGGGATACCAAATAAACTCCTTCTTCTCGCTCGGTCTGCATTTTGAACAGTTAAGCTATACCGGTGGAAATAATGCCCCCGAAGACCCGGCATATCCATTTTACATTTCCATTGGACCATACATTAAGTTTGCTGACCCTAAGGGTGGTGCATTTGCTCGCTTCATTACAGGTGGCGACTTACGATCGGATGAACAAGTTGAAAAAAGTAATTATGAACAGCCTTCATTTTTCAAATTAACTGTAGGCTACGGTTTTTAATTATAAGAAGTGGTTAGTCACTTTTTTTAAAAGGCTGATGAGTGCTTAAGGCATCATCAGCCTTCACTCATATCCACCCTCTTAGCTTATTTCGCTAAATCTTAGTTGTTCGTAGCCGTAAGCTATTCATTACTACGGAAACCGAGCTAAGGGCCATGGCTCCTCCGGCAATCATCGGGTCAAGCAAGAAGCCATTAAGTGGGTAGAGCACTCCAGCAGCTATCGGAATGCCAATTAAATTATAGATAAACGCCCAGAACAGGTTCTGTCGAATGCCTCTCACCGTTTTTCTTGACAGGTTTAAGGCTTTAGGTATCGTCCGTAGATCAGAAGTGGTGATAGTCATCTTGGCTACATCCATCGCAACATCCGATCCCTGCCCCATCGCAATGCTTACATTCGCTTGGGCCAGAGCCTGAGAATCATTAATTCCATCGCCTACCATCGCTACTACTTTTCCATTGTCTTGCAATTTTTGCACGAAATCAGCTTTGTCGGCGGGTAGCACTTCAGCCTGAAAATCCGTGATGCTAACCTGTCTCGCTACCGCCTGAGCAGTTTCATGGTTGTCGCCAGTCAACATATGCACCTCAACACCTTGAGATTGGAGTGCTTGTACTGCCTCCTGGGAACTCTCTTTGATGGTATCAGCAACGGCAATTACCGCTAATAGCTGTTGTGCGTTGGCAAAGAAAACTACCGTGTTAGCTTGTTGACGAAGCGACTCAGCAAGCTGACCTGCTTTTTGATCAATAGCGACCTGATGATCTTCTAGTAATTTCTTATTACCCACCAAGTAGGTCATACCATGCTCATCAGTAGCTAGCACGCCTTTTCCAGTCACACTTTCAAATTGCTCCCAAGCTATAGTTTCAAAACTATGATGCTTGAGGTGTTCCACAACAGCTTCTGCTAGGGGGTGTTCTGATTTAGCTTCTAAAGTTTTTAGTACAGACTGGAGGTATTTTCGGTCCGCTTCAACCAACCAGTGAAGATCAGTAACGGAAGGTTTACCTTCGGTGATGGTGCCGGTCTTATCGAGAATTACAGTATCAACTTTATGAGCAAGTTCTAAGCTTTCAGCATCTTTTATTAGTATGTTATTTTCGGCACCCCGACCAACCCCCACCATAATAGCAGTGGGGGTAGCTAATCCTAAAGCACAAGGGCAGGCAATTACCAACACCGAAATTGAAGTAAGTAAAGCGTGGGTGAAAGCATCTTCTCCACCAAACAGTAGCCAAATCAGGAAAGTAAGTACTGCAATACCCAGCACCACCGGAACAAAAACTCCGGCTATTTTATCAACCAGTTTCTGCACCGGAGCTTTACTCCCCTGAGCTTCCTGTACCTGCTGAATAATCTGGGCTAGCAAAGTATCGCTTCCCACTTTACGAGCCTTAAACTGAAAGCTACCTCGCTGATTGATAGTACCGGCAAACACCTGATTACCCGTAGTTTTTTCTACCGCCAATGGTTCGCCAGTAAGCATACTTTCGTCTACAAAGGAAGTACCTTGCGTAATTATCCCATCTACCGGAATTTTCTCCCCAGGTCTAACCACCACTATGTCTCCAATCTCCACCGAAGCAATGGGGATTAACTGCTCATCTCCATTTCGTACCACTAGAGATTCCTTAGGTTGTAAGCCCATCAGTTTTTTAATGGCGGAAGAGGTTTGGGATTTTGCTCGTTCTTCCAACAGCCGTCCCAATAAAATAAAGGTAATAATGACAGTGGCTGCTTCGTAGTACACGTGAGGGATTAACCCCTGCTGAAGCCAAAACTCAGGAAAGAGCGTATTGAAAAGACTGAACACAAACGCAATGCTCGTACTAAGTGCTACCAATGTATCCATATTAGCTTGGCGTTGCCGAGCCTGTTTGACAGCATTAACGAAAAATCGTCGGCCAAACCAGAATAAAACCGGAGTACTGAGCACTAGTGATATCCATCGGCCTGGCAGCCAATCCATGAAAAACATCCCCACAATAAAGACAGGTACAGTTAAAAGCGCCGCACCAACAGTATCTCGTTTGGTCTGCTGGTAGTGTTCTTCTTTTAGTTGCTGCTGAGTTTCCTGCGCGCCTTCTTCCTCAATAATTAGATCATAGCCAGCAGAGCGGAGCGAATTCTGTAACTCGATAGGCGAAAGCTGAGTGTCATATTCTACACGTACCGAGCTATTGGCAAAGTTCACTATCGCTTCGGTTACTCCTTCTGTATTACGTATAGTTGATTCTACACTAGCTGCACAACCCGCACAACTCATTCCAGTTACCGGAAACGTTTTCCGATTAGTATGTTTCTCTTTTTGGTTAGTGATTGATAGTGTATCGTTGGCCATTTTTTTCTCTTCCTCTCCTTACTTTAACAAATGCAGGCTGCGGGTAATTCATCCAGGGTGAAATAAACTATTGACGCTATAACTCATCATCTACTCGGTAGAAACTGAAGTTGTAATTCTTAAGAGTCATAATCAGCGAGTCATCTTTAGTATGAAATACCACTTCGGTATTACGCCTAAAATCCAAAAAGGTAGAATCTGGGAGCGGGGTTAGATCAAAGCGTTCACCGTCGTCGGGATCAAGAAGAATCAACATTCCATCCTTAGCATGAGCGTTAATTGGATAGTTCGTGACCCCAAAAAGCGGTTGCGTAGAATGGTAGGTTCCAGCAAAACTTTGGAGTTGTTCATCGCTAAGATCTACGGTCTCTACCACTCTAGTATCCGAAATTTTCTGATTGATATCGTATTGCTTCACCAATGAGCGGTAGATTTCACCGATGAGCGGACCGCCGTTGTCAGCATTGGTCATAATGATAACTGCATTACCGTGTCTTACGGAAGCAACCATATCGTTAGTAAATCCAGCATTTTTACCCCCGTGGCCAAACATCAACGAATCTCCCTCACCTCTCAGGCCCGGTCCTAACCCCCAGTTATTCTGATGCTTGGTCAACATTTTTTCTACGGTAGCCCGACTCAAAATATCGCTCGGTTGACCAGCAGCGATCTCCTGCATTGCAATACAGTACTTGGCTAAGTCAGTAGGTGTAGTCCACAAGCCAGCTGCTGCCAGTTCGGGATAATTATGCCAAAGCCCTTCAATTAAGTTACCTTGTTCATCGTAAGCGGCGCTGGCTCTTTGGTGATATTGCTCGGGTAAGGGTTGCTCATAAGTGCTATTGGTCATTCCTAATGGATCAAGAATTTTATTATCCAGATATTCAGCGAAAGCCATTCCGCTGACATCAGCTACGGCCTTCTGGGCAATCGTATAACCGCCGCCTGAGTAACGCCATATAGAACCCGGCACGGTATCCACTTCAATTTTTGAAGTATTACCCTCCCCGTCGAGTACCTCTATCACGGAAGGAAAAGTATCGGTTTGGATGTAGCCCGGAAATCCGTGAACGGTTACCCCGGCTGAATGAGTAAGCAGCCCCCGTAATGTCACCTTTTCGTCCTCTGTATACTTGCTATTCTCAATCTTCCAATCAGTCAGGTAAGTATTCACATCGGTATCTAGCTCCAGCTTTCCTTCTTCGGCTAATTTGAGTACGGCTAACGCCGCCACGGGTTTGCTAATCGAACCGGCCTGAAAGAGTGTACTTTCGTCTACGGGACTTCTGGTTTGGGTATTAGCGGTTCCGTAGCCTTTGGCCCAGCGCAATTTACCTTCGGTCACCACTGCAATACTCACCCCCGGAACGTTGTAGTGCTCCATACGTTCCATAATACTGAAACTTTTGGCAGAATCAGCCAGGGTGACCACCGAAGGTCGCAGCCCGTTCTCAACGGCTTGTATCTCTTCGGCAAGTATGTCCTGAGGATCGGGTTGTGGTGAACAGGCGGAAAAAGCAAGAAATATGATTAGGGAAAGAGTGTAGCAATACTTGAAATGCATGAGAGAGTAGGTTTAGTTTTACAAACCCCGATTAAGACGTAGTGCGGCAAATATACGCATCAGAGAATTAACGAACTTCAATCCTATCTATTTCCAGCGCAAAGCTTTCGGGTTTTTTATTGGCGATTAACAGCCCCAGTTCTTCCATCTTTTTCCCGGCGAAGTTCGGCATATCTAGGTTTCGTCCCCTAAATACGGGGTACATTTGCTGAAACTCTATTTCGTACTCGGCCCAGTCAGTGCTGGTCTGAATATAGCTGATGAATGAATAGTAATCGCTTTGACTTTCCTTTACTCTAAACTGATACCGCTTACCGTCGCCCTTCAGCCGAAGCACAAACTTATTGTATTTTGAAACATCAGTAGTAGGAAAGCTGTGACGCACTGAGGAAAACCCACCATTATTTTCTAGCGATACCTTTCCCCGAAACAACCCCGTACCCTCAGAACTGATCGTAATCTCACCACTGGACCTTCCTCCCATCACCACATCATCTACCACTTTCCATTGGCGAATATTGGTATCGGGAGTAAAATCAAAGATGGTAAGTCGGTCTATCATGATAAAAAAACTTAGGTATAAAACTGGATAATAGATAATTGGGTTGGATAACAACATCTCTTCAAACTTTGGTTAACAACTTCACTGTTGTTATTAACCACTGATGCCTTCTGTTTGTCTACTGATGAGGTGTATTTTGTCTTAACTGTCTTACTGGTCCAAATCGCCTGAATAAAGTAGGCTTCTGATTTCCGGATTTTCTAGCATATAGTTGGCTAAATCTTTAGCCCAAACTTGATAAGTTAATCGGGAGGGATGAACTCCATCGCTAAAAAAGTCAGCTGGCTCAGCTTCAACCCCCAATCGTTGAATCCAATCTTCCAAGGTAATCTTTCGAGAGTAATAAAAAGTGTTCGGACTTCTAGTGACGATCTCCGAAAGTTCTTCACCAAGAATTTCAACCAAATTTCCGATAACGAACTTAATTAGGGGAGTGAAAGCTGGAAAGACTTTTATGGGTGGCATGTTGGCAAAAATGATTGGTGCCGTTCCAAACCTGTGTCTTAATTCGGCAATTAGCTCTTGAATGTGACGCTTCCAACGGGCGGGGGTATTCAGAGTAAAAGCATCATTGCCCCCTAGCCCGATAACGATTAAATCCACCTCCGACTCGGATATTCGAGGTAGTGTTTTTTGTCTGATTCGTTGAGCAGTGTAACCGCTACGGGCATATACCCTCCATTGCACACTAGCTCCGAGCCTTTCGGCAAGCTCTTCGGCCAACGTTCCAGTAAACCCCTCTCGGTGGGTAGCTACTCCTACTCCGGCAATTGTGCTTTCGCCGATGGTTAGCAATCGGAGCAATTTGCTACTCACACCCGGACTAACTCCTTCTAAACCTTCAGCTTCCGGTAACCGGGGCACATGTTTACGAATACTTTTCCCCTGAAAGTACATGAGTGGTAGCAAAGGGAACACTAGGGCTGAGCCAAGAGTGTAACGCAGATTCATTGCCCGACAATTAACTGACTCAGCTCAAAAAATCCAAAAATATTTTCAGTTAGCCTGCTTACAGCGTTCAAAGAATTAACTACTCCACCAGTGCTTGGAAAAGCAGGGTTTCCGTTTGCACGGAGTCACTCAGCGTTAACAGATTATGCTTAATTTCATATTGATTACTTGCGAAAAGCAGCGCATAAAAATCCTCTTCATAATCCATGTTGGCCGTAGTACTTCCAACTAGAGTGGTAAATATGTCGGAAAACTGAAGAGTAAACTCTTCAGATATAGCGTAAGCACCAGCGAATTCGTTCACCGTACTGTAGCCTAAAACTGTTTGCTGGGTACCAGTACTATCCTGTAGGTAAGGTTCAGTGGTAAATTCAATCCAGGGATTGATCGCTTCGCAAGGTGGAAAACGAATAACTCCACGCTCTTCAATACCTACAAGCTCCCACCGGCTGGTCAAAGGCTCAGTACGCTCAGAGTCCACAGCAAATTCAGTTTGGCAGACGCGAGGTCGAATATCACTGATTCGGGTATAGAAAACTTCCTCATTTTCTACATTAAAGATGGGATTGTCGCAGTTACCCATTACCTGGCTACTGAAAACTACATGAGTACCGGTTTCATAGCGCTGGCCGAGTATTGATAACTCTAATGTTCCCCATTCTTCCTGATAGTACTCACAAAGTAAATAAGACTGTCCGCGGTTTCCATTGCTGTCTAACTCGGTTATTGAGTAGATAGGATTACCTGCGATGTTATTCCAACTCAGTACACCCACCTGATTTTCGATGAACTTCAAAGTGGGTCGCCGATCATCACATTCATTAGATGTACAAATCGAGGGAGAATCAGGTTCATCGTCACAAGCTACAAGCCATAGTACTGAAAAAAGCCAAGTATTGAAAGATATTTTCATTTATGTAACAAACGTTGTTTCATATAACGTAATACTACCCCTCAGTGGTGTAATTCTACGCCAAGCCGACGTTGTTCAACTCAATAATTTATCTATGAAGTAAACCGCCTGATGATACCGCTCAGAATAGTTACCGGCTATTTCTTTAAAGTTTACGCCGTGCTCATCAAGTATCTTTCGATGAGATTGATCTAGTAAATCGCGTTGCGATCTAGAAAGTCGGGTTCCGTCTTGCACGTACTTAGTTTCCTTAGTTAAATACAAATACAACTGAGCCAGATTGGTTTGGTACACACCATCGCTAACTACAAGCTCCCGGTTAAACTTAAACCTAGCGTAAGATTTAGTAATATGAATGTCGGTATCAATGATTACTAACGGGCTATTTCCGTAAGTAGCCTCATCAATTCTCCTTGCATGCTCACTGGCTACCTGTTCTAAGTCAGCATAACTAAACTCTTGGGAATCCGCTATTAAATCCCGCCCAGCTTCCAATACCAAACTACACTGATAATATTCGGCTAGTTGCTGGGCTAATGTTGTCTTACCAACCGATTCAGTGCCCAAAATCACTACTTTCAGCGCATAGTCTTGCTTCACAATCTCTGGGAGAAAACCCCAGTACGCTCGAAAATTTGTCCGGATATCGGTGGCTGAAATTGGAAACAGGCGACGAGAGGGATCAAAGGGAATATGCCGTATGCCCATAAAGTCGGCCACAAATTTACCATAAGGCTCAGAAGTTACTACCACACCGAAATCTGGATAAAGCTCTTTAAAAACCCTGGCCCATTGCTGGGATACCGCCCGAGACGATTCTGAGGTGTTAGGAAGATCGATTTCCGAATAGTTAAATACCTTTACCTCTACCCGCTTTTCATTCACAAATGTACTAGTGATCCACCTACTCCGAGTGTTACCGTCCGGCTTTTCTTGGTCACTGCAACAAATTAATACCGATAGCAAATCGCAATGAGTTAGTGCAAAACGTATCATGGCTTCGTGCCCCCGGTGGAAGGGCAAAAATTTACCGAAGACAAAACCTTTAACCATAGCTTTGCTGTTTTCTCCAACGATATAGCCCGTAGGTAGCAATTCCTAGAAAAATAGCGTACTCTAAACTAAGAAAGTATATTTCTTTTTTAAGGTAAAGCAGTACTGCAACTGCATCTACAGCAATCCACAGATACCAAGTCTCAATCTTCTTTTTGGCCAATAGAATGGTGGCCACGATACTGGCCACTAAAATGAATGAATCAGGATATGGGTAGCTGGCCGGAACGCTGAATACTACCGGTAAAAGCCGATGAATGTGACTGAATACGAACCCAGCGAGTAAAGCACCAACCAATACCGTTACGATCATCAGTATCTTGGTCTTTACGTTTAGAGGGTCAATTCGGTACTTTACCGATGGCTGTTTCCAGTTGTACCAACCATAGATTGTAACCACAAAAAAATAGATTTGCAGGAACATATCAGCGTACAGTTGCACCTGAAAAAACAGAAGAAAGAAGAATATCTCATTGACAATGCCCGTAGGCCAAGTAAGAATGTTCGCCTGAGAAGCGAAATAAACTGACAACAGCCCGAAAAATGTTCCTAATAGTTCAACGTAGCTAAGCGGGTATCCGAGAACCGAAAATGCGGTGGTTTGAATATCAAAAATCGCCATCAGAATCGGTACATTACCGAGGAATAAACGTTGAATGGAACCTGTACAAAGTACTTGGGAGTACCATCCGGCTCGACGTAACCGTTGTTGAAGTACTGAACGTTGGTGACATTATTTAAGAATAAACCTAGCTGCCATTTCTTGTGATTATACTGCGCTCGCGCATTAATTAACAGGTAGCCATCCAGCAGTTCAGTATTGGCAAAATCCAGGTAAGACTCACTCTGGTAACGTGCGCTTAGCGCCAATGAGAATGCTTCTTTCGTATAGATTACTTCCTGATTGAAGATAAACTGGGGAGTAAGTATCGCCTGAAAAGTCTCATTCTCTTCTTTGATCCGGCTATGGTTGTAGGATGAGTTATTGATTATTGACCAACGTTTACTGATCTGATAGTTCAAAAAAACTTCAAGCCCGGTCCGGTAGCTTTGCGCTACATTATTGGTCAGTGCCAAACCGTTAGGTCCGAACTGCCCGCTCAAGACTATCTCGTTCTCAAAATCCATGTAGAATAAATTTGCGCCCAGCCCGATTTTGTCTGAGAAGTATCTAATTCCCAGTTCCTGGTCAGTCACGTACTCCGGATCACGGATAAAGGTCAGCGCATTTCCTTGCTCGTCTTGGAGCAGGTCGTCATTCCCACCGAACAAATCATTACGGGTTGGCTCCCGCCCGGTTCTTCCCAGGCTGTAGTATGCTACGGTATTATCATTAACTGCGAAACTGATACCAACCTTAGGGTTGAAGAAGTTCCAGTTTAAGTTCGGCAAGGCTACTACTCCTTGGTACTTAAATTCGGTCAATCGGTATTGTAAGTCGGCAAAGAAAGTAGTTTTTCGCCAGGTGTAGTCGGCCTTAGAAAATAAACTTAGCTCATTCTTGAATCCGGTGTTTTGATAGAGTTCCCCTAAAGAATATTCGCTGCCGGTATGCTTCCGCTCATAGGTGTTGGCGTGTACTCCTGCCCTAAGTTCCAGATTGTTTTTAGAAAAACGATAATTAGTAAAAAAGCCCACCCAATGCGACTGAAAGGCATAGTTAAACAGTTCATTGTCAGTAGGTAATTCCAGAAAGTTGTTTAGGTTAAAATCATAATTCCCCTGAAGATAATTGTAGTACGCACTGCTTTGAAGAGATGAGGACTGGTTCCAAGCCCATTGGTTTTGGAGCTGAACCACGGCTTGCGTAAACTCATCATTCTCGTTCTCGTTAGCGTCGGTCCGGGGGTCAATCCGGATCAAAGAATCGGATACGCCTAGCCAGGCCAGCTCATTTTTTTGCCTACCGGCCAGCACATTCAATTTCCAGACTGTTTGATCTCCCTTTAGCCCCCCGCTGAAGAAAACCGAGCGCGAATTATTGGAGGAATTATACTTATACCCATCCGAATAGATTTGGGAGGCTCTGACGTATATAGCTTTATTATTTTTCTCTCCACTTTGGTATTCACCGAAGGCACGTAAACTATTGAATGAGCCATATCCCAGACCGAACGTTAGTTCCTCCTCACCAAACAGGTTAGGAGATGATAACTCCAGGCTTCCCCCGTAGCTGGCAACCCCATTTTTGCTAGTCCCCACTCCCCGCTGAATCTGTAGGTTACTTACAGAGTTGAGTATATCCGGGAAGTTAGAAAAATAGGCTCCCTGATCTTCCGGTTCGTTCAGTGGCATACCATCCAACGTGATATTAATTCTTGTCTGGTCAATTCCTCTTAGCCTGAAATAGGAGTAGCCCTGGGTATTACCGGCATCTGAGTAGGCAGTGATAGAAGGGGTTTTGGCCAGCAGGAAGGAAGGCTCCTGACCAGTGGACCTGATCTCCAAATATTCTTCTGAAAGGTTTTGGAAAGTGACCGGAGTAAGCCTGTCGGGCTGGTAAGTAATTGTTACCTCCTGAAGTACCCGCACCGTATCAGCTGTAGCAATTAGCTGAGCATGGAGTGGAAAACAACAAAGAACGGATATCGCTAAAAACAGTAGAAACTTTGCCATCTCTGAAGACTGAGCATACAAGAATGCGGCAATTTGAAAAAAATAAGTTAAAACATACCAGCTTTTAAACGTAAACCAGCCGTTTCCTCCCAACCCATCATGAGATTAAGGTTCTGTACGGCCTGACCGGAAGCCCCCTTAAGAAGATTATCTATCATACTGATTACCAACAGTGTATCTTCGTGTTGTTCCAGATAAACAATACCTTTGTTCGTATTCACCACCTGTTTCAGATGAGTTTTATTATCCGTAAGTTGCTCTTAGGGTGAATCC
>CAKZYJ010000377.1 GCA_937884755.1 uncultured Flammeovirgaceae bacterium | reverse complement strand
CCGATTTATCAATCTGTATTTCTTTTAAAAAACTACTTTAACCCATCACCAAAGAGACAATAGATAATAGCTCTAAAATAATTAGCTCGTTCGGTAACTACATTTCTGAAATATCAGTATCCAGTGAATAGAGCATAACTGGCATTTTCACCAAATCCCGAAAATCCTCTCCTGATTCTTTCATATCTTCGTCTTCCTCTTCGTAATACCAGTGAACTTCTACATTAGTACGGTGACCATGCAGTTTTTCCAATCGGCGAAAAATATCAATTAAACACTTAGATGACGAAGTATTGAAGTATTCCAGTTTTACGGAAAGTTTGGTTTCCTCGTTGGGTTTCTTCTCGTATTCATCCAACCAATTCATCACCTGAGAATAGAAATCAATGGAGTTTTCCGGAATCGAGCGACCCTTTATCTCGAAATTACCCATCTCCAGATCGAAAAAGATGTCGGGCGTTTTCATGGTGCGGGGAATGTACAGATTGGTCATGATCAGACGTCGTTATTAGGTAGAATTAAACAAAAATACTGCCATAGCTTAGCTCTGCACTATGTTATGTTCTGCCATTTAGTGTACTCAGAATGCAATATGTAAACGCTGAGATTCTAAAAAATTTGATAACGACAAAAGATTCTTTTAAAAGTAACCTTTCTTGAAAGATACAGTTATAAGGGAGTGTATTTGTTAAATAAAAAATAAATAAAACTTAAACAAAATTATTCTGTAGTAATTGTATGCATAAAGTAACCGTTTGTAGAAAAGCACATTTTAACGCTGCTCATCGATTGTACAATCCAGAGTGGTCCGATGATCAAAATAGCGAGGTCTTTGGCAAGTGTAGTAATCCCCATTATCACGGTCATAATTACGATCTAATAGTGAAGGTAAGTGGGTACCCTGATCCGCAGACTGGCTACGTTGTTGATATGAAAAAATTGAAAGACATTATTCATGAAGAAGTTACTTCTCGTTTTGATCACAAAAATTTGAACCTCGACACCGAAGAATTCCGTAGAGTAAATCCGACAGCCGAAAACATTGCGGTTGTTATTTGGAACCTTATTCGGGACCAAATAGACCAGGAGCTTGATCTGAAAGTAATTTTATTTGAAACTGAACGTAATTTTGTAGAATATCCCGCGTAAAAAGGAATAGTAAATCATGTTAAATAATCATTTAGAAAATCCAAGTTTATCCGATGAGTTAGGTGACAATCACATTGCTACCTCGCATGAAACACCTTTGCGTCCAGACGCATTTGAGAAGGACGACGAACTCAAGATGGAGTTAATTGCCAAGCATTTCAAAGAGATTATGTTAATTCTCGGACTAGACCTAGAAGACGATAGTTTGAAAGGCACTCCCCGTCGCGTGGCAAAAATGTACGTACAGGAAATTTTCAGTGGTTTAAATCCTGAGAATAAACCAGTACCTGCCCTTTTTGAAAATAAGTATCAGTATAACGAGATGTTAGTGGAGAAGAATATTACATTCTATTCTAACTGTGAACATCATTTTGTGCCGATTTATGGCAAAGCTCACGTAGCCTACATTTCTAATGGTTACGTGATTGGCCTTTCTAAAATAAATCGCATTGTACAATACTACGCTAAACGACCGCAAGTACAGGAGCGAATGACAGTACAAATTGCGGAAGAGCTAAAATCAGTACTAAAAACTGAAGATATCGCTGTAGTTCTAGATGCTACTCATTTGTGTGTTGCTTCTCGTGGAGTTAAGGATATAAATAGTTCGACAGTTACCTCTCACTACTCTGGAGTATTTGAAAAGAACGAGGAGAAAAAGCGAGAGCTTCTAGATTACATAAATCTAAATTCTTAAAATGAAATTTAGAGATAGAAATATATTAATTGTAGGAGGCACTTCTGGTATTGGCGAAGCTACGATCAAACTTTTGCTCGATGAAGGTGCTAGTCTGGTTGTAGCTTCTCGCCAAGAGCCGCTGAAGGATGATAATATCCAGCATATTCACCTGGATGTAAACGAAATGGGTAATGAGCTTGATGCAATACCTGACGAGCTACATGGGTTAGTATATACTCCTGGAACAATTAACCTAAAGCCTTTCCAATCGCTTAAGCCGCAGGATTTCCAGAACGAAATTCAGTTGAACGCAATCGGTGCAGTTAAGGTGATTCAGGCAACCCTGCGCAAGTTGAGAGCAGCTAAAGGTTCTAGCATCGTGCTATTTAGTACAGTAGCGGTGCAGTTAGGCCTGAATTTCCATACCGCAGTGGCAATGGCTAAGGGAGCGGTGGAAGGTCTTGGCCGCTCGTTGGCGGCTGAAATGGCTTCAAAACAAATTCGGGTGAATGTGGTGGCTCCCTCCCTTACCGATACACCGCTAGCGCAAAACCTCTTATCTACCGAAGACAAAAAAGAAGCTTCCAATCAGCGGCATCCGCTGGGAAGATACGGACAGCCCGATGACATTGCGCAGGCAGTGGTTTATCTTCTTTCAGAATCCAGCAGTTGGGTGACCGGACAGGTATTTCATATAGATGGAGGGTTGTCTGCTATCAAGCACGTATAATTAAATACTTCTCCAAATAATTTTCTATTTAAGAGCTTGTCTAGCTGGCTTTAAAGTCTTTAACTTCAATTTTTTAGCTAGAAATTATAAAAAAAGGAAAACCTTACCGAATAACATTTTGTTAAGGTAAAAGTAAACAAACCTAGATTCCTTGTTAGTGCATTGTGGAATTAGATTATGAAGGTAAAATTATATCGATGAAGACCCCCCCTGAGTCATATCTCATTTTCAAGGAAGAGCTTAAGAAAGCGGAGATAGAGAAAGAGCGGCTTAAAGCTGAATATGAAGAGAAGCTGCGCGAGATGAATATGGAGCTTTCTTTTCTTAAAGAACAAATATCTTCTCAACAGGATATGATGAAGACTACTCTGACCTACGCTAGTCGGCTAGAAAACGAAATTAATGGTCTTCATAAGCAAATCAGTGAAGATAAAAAGCAACGTAAAGGAAGTTTTCATTAAATTGGGAGTGAATTAATTTTTTAGCTATGAAAGAGTCAACGCTATCCCAACAACCTAATGTGTCGCAATTTGAAAGTCACTTTGACGGTAGGTTCGCCAAAGTCACCTATCACGAACCCTCTGGGATTATCATCTGTGAGCTGAAATCCGAATACGTTCCGATAGAGCATTTCAAAGATATTTTTTACAAAATTTCCGAATTGGTAAAAAGAGGAATAAGTCAAAAATTCATCTTTGATAAGAGAGCCTTGCGTGCTTTTCACCAGCCCTCTATGGAATGGTATTTTGTGGTATGGAAGAAAGAGATGTACCAGCATGGCTTGAGTCTGCACCGTAAAATCTTGCCAGATGAACCCTGGTTTCAGAAATCGGTAGAGATTGCTAAGGAACAGATTGTGAAGAATTATCCTGATACCATTGTGGATAAGCTCGATATTCGCTACTGTGACTCCATTCAAGAAGCGATAGAAAATTAATTCATGCCTCAGCGTTCGTACTCCCGTTCGGAAATAGCTAAGCTTGAAAAGCGATTCCGAACAAACTTAGTTAACTCGCTGACGGGTTTTAAAAGTGTCTCGTTGGTTGGAACACTCTCTAATGATGGGATAACCAATTTGGCGGTTTTCTCCCAGATTATTCACGTAGGGGCAAATCCACCACTGATTGGAGTCTTGTTCCGTCCTCACACTGTCCCGCGTCATACCTTAGAGAATATCCTGAACACCAAGTCATTTACTGTTAACCATATTCGTGAGGATTTTGTAAAACAGGCGCATCATACCAGTGCCCGCTGGGATGATTCTGAGTTTGAAGCGTGTGGATTCACTCCCAAATTTACTTCCAATGTATCTGCCCCGTACGTAGCCGAGGCTTCCCTTCAGCTGGGTTTGAGCTATGTAGAACATTATACTTTAACTTGTAACGAAACTGTGTTTCTGGTTGGGGAAATTCAAGAAATCCTTTTGCCTGAAGAATGCATCGGTTCCGATGGATTTGTGGACTTGGTTACTGCTGGATCACTCACCTGCTCGGGCTTGGACGCCTATCACCAGGTGCAACTTCCGCTTCGGCTAACTTACGCTAAACCAGACCAGCTAGTAGAGTCTATCGATCAGTAAACAATTCACTATTTGGATTGTCCTAAGAGTGTATGAAGCCTCTTATCGAATTTACTGATCGTGGTCTATTCTGTCCTCCTGCAGGTATCTACGTTGATCCCTGGAAGCCAGTTGACAAAGCAGTAATTACCCACGCTCATTCTGATCATGCTCGCTGGGGAATGAAACATTATTTAGCACATCAGCAATCTGAAACCATTCTTCGGCTGAGACTGGGTCAGGATATTTCCCTAGAAACTTTACCTTACAGCGAATCTATCAATGTAGGCGGAGTCAGCATTTCACTGCATCCAGCAGCTCATATCTACGGTTCATCCCAAGTTCGTTTAGAATATAAAGGGCAAATATGGGTGGTATCTGGAGACTATAAGCTAGAAGATGATGGCTTCAGCGGTTCCTTCGAGCCGGTTCGCTGCCACTCCTTCATCACCGAATCAACGTTTGGGCTGCCTATTTATTCTTGGAAGCCTCAGCCCGAAGTAATGAAGGAGATTCACGAATGGTGGCAAAGTAATCAGTCTCAGAATAAAGCTTCTTTATTGATTGCTTATTCACTGGGTAAATCCCAACGTATTATTCATCAGTTAGACCGATCGATTGGGCCAGTTTATTTACACGGAGCAGTAGCGAACATTAATCACGCTTTAATTGCTGGAGGAGCCAAATTGCCTAATCTACCAAAGTTAGACTCCAGCATTCCCAAAGATGAGTTTCATAAAGCGTTGATAATTGCCCCTTCTTCAGCGCTGAACAGTTCCTGGGCGAATCGATTTCGGCCGTTCAGTACTGGAATCGCCTCGGGCTGGATGATGGTAAGAGGGGCGAAGCGGCGAAGGGCTGCTGATCGGGGCTTCGTTCTCTCAGATCATGCCGACTGGCTGGGATTAAACCAAGCCGTAAAGGCTACTGGGGCTGAGTCGGTCTACGTTACCCACGGTTTCACCTCAGTCTTCAGTCGCTGGCTAACTGAGCAAGGCCTAAATGCCTGCGAAGTGGAGACACTCTACGACGGTGAATCGGTAGAAATGAATGAAACGGTAGATCAGGAAAACGATTCTTAAGAAATTATCTGAGCTTACGTTTGATCATGAAAACGGCTCCGTCTAACAGAGCGTTCAGCAAGTAATTACGGATAGGTTTTACGGTCATCACTCGGAAGGCAATAACACTAGCGACAACACTGAGTAGTATTTTAAGCAGATTGTTCATATCAAAAAGTGGTTTAGCTGAGTAACGAGCCCTTTCACGAAATGTTTGAGAATGAAACTCAAATAAGAGCGTACCTTGTGTGTGGTAAACTACCCAAAAAAGGTTTTTTATCCGGACTGCATCCCGTATATTTGCACCGCAATTTATCTAGGTACAAAAAATCAATTTATGCATAATTTAGTCTATCTCGTACCCCTGTTTGGGATCGTTGGTTTAGTGTTTATGGCAATTAGGTCAGCATGGATCTCGAAGCAGGATGCAGGAGAAGAAAATATGAAGGAGCTGGCAAAGTATATTGCCGATGGAGCGATGGCTTTTCTGAAAGCGGAGTGGAAAGTGTTAACCTATTTTGCCATTATCGCTGCCATTCTACTCGCCTGGTCAGGTACTCTGGTTGAAACATCTAGTCCTATTATTGCGGTATCATTCATTATCGGAGCAGTTTTCTCCGCCGTAGCTGGTTACATCGGTATGAGAGTGGCCACCAAAGCTAATGTTCGCACTACCCAAGCCGCTCGTACCAGCCTTTCTAAAGCGCTAAAAGTTTCCTTTGCTGGTGGAACAGTCATGGGACTAGGAGTTGCCGGACTAGCTGTACTAGGTTTAGGTAGCTTGTTTATCGTGTTCTACCAAATGTACGTGATTAGTGCTGGTGCTTCAGCTAATGGGATAGAAATGGAAAAGGCGCTGGAAGTACTAGCCGGTTTTTCATTAGGAGCGGAAAGTATTGCCCTGTTTGCCCGGGTTGGCGGCGGAATTTACACCAAAGCAGCGGATGTTGGGGCCGACTTAGTGGGAAAAGTGGAAGCTGGAATCCCGGAAGATGACGTTCGTAACCCGGCTACTATTGCGGATAATGTGGGTGATAATGTAGGTGACGTGGCTGGCATGGGTGCTGATTTATTTGGTTCGTACGTAGCAACTATTCTGGCAACGATGGTACTGGGCCGAGAGATTGAGTCAAACGATGCTTTTGGGGGAATTGCCCCTATTTTATTGCCGATGCTTATCGCCGGTATCGGATTGATCTTTTCCGTTATTAGTTCCTATTTCGTTCGCATCAACCATGAAACGGATAGTGTTCAAAAGGCATTGAATATTGGCAACTGGTCTTCCATTATCCTCACCGTAATTGCATCTTACTTTTTGGTTAGTTACCTCCTTCCTGATAATCTGGAGATCAGAGGAGTTGCTTTTACTAGCATGGATGTCTTTTGGGCAATCTTCATCGGCCTTATTGTTGGCGCTTTAATGAGTATCATCACCGAATACTACACTGCGATGGGAAAACGTCCCGTGAACAGTATTATCCGTCAGTCATCTACTGGGCATGCCACCAATATTATTGGTGGACTATCCGTAGGAATGGAGTCTACCGTGATGCCAACTATCGTTTTGGCTTTGGGGATTATCCTTTCTTATTCCTTTGCTGGATTATACGGGGTAGCCATTGCGGCAGCTGGTATGATGGCGACCACTGCTATGCAATTAGCCATTGATGCTTTTGGGCCTATTGCCGATAATGCTGGAGGTATTGCCGAGATGAGTGGTTTGCCCGAGGAGGTTCGGGGACGTACCGATAATCTGGACGCAGTAGGTAACACTACCGCTGCTACCGGAAAAGGGTTTGCTATCGCTTCTGCAGCATTAACCGCCTTAGCCCTGTTTGCCGCATTTGTAGGGGTTGCTGGAATTGAATCCATTGATTTATACAAAGCCCCGGTATTAGGCGCCCTCTTCATTGGAGCCATGATACCTTTTATCTTCTCTTCGCTGGCTATTGCCGCAGTAGGTAAAGCAGCGATGGATATGGTGCAGGAGGTTCGTAGGCAGTTCAAAGAAATTCCAGGCATTATGGAGCACAAAGCCCAACCGGAATATCAGAAGTGTGTGGAAATTTCTACTAAGGCATCAATTCGCGAGATGATCTTACCAGGAGCTATTGCCTTGCTTGCTCCTATTTTAGTTGGCTTTGGCTTTAGAGGTGTTTTTCCTGAGACATCCTCAGCCGAAATTCTGGGCGGATTATTAGCCGGAATTACCGTATCAGGAGTATTAATGGGAATGTTCCAGAACAACGCTGGTGGTGCCTGGGATAATGCCAAGAAGTCGTTTGAGAAAGGTGCTGAGATCAACGGAAAAATGGAATACAAAGGTTCGGAGGCACATAAAGCTTCGGTAACCGGTGATACTGTAGGCGACCCTTTCAAAGATACTTCTGGGCCATCTATGAACATTTTGATCAAGCTAACGTCGATTGTGGCCCTTATCATCGCCCCTCACATTGCGGTAGACGGAGTACATTCCAGTCTAGCTGGAACAAATTCTGACGAACTTGGTACAGTTGAAAAGAAAGAGATTAAGTTAGAGAAGAAGGTAGAAACCAGTGAAGAGACAATAGTTGAGGTACGTTAAGTACCTCAGCTTTTTTCTAATCTATTCCAAACTCCTTCTGCCTTTTTGCCAATTAGCCAGAAGGAAAGAGCCAGCAAGGCGAAAAATACTACTCGGTGCAGATTATCCCAGGCGTATTCAAAATATCGAGTATAAATATTCAGGAGAAGAAAAAAGATACCAATTTCGGCGGTAAGTCGTTCATTCTTCTTCAATCCCCACCAGATGCCAAAAGCACAGATGCCGGTTAAAAGCAGTACGGCGTACCAGAACTGATACTGAGGCACACTATTCCAGGAGGATAAGTCAGCATGATTTCCAAAGATGGAAAGTAGCCAGAGCGAGGCTAGTAGAAGGAGTAAGCCCGAATAATAAGTTAGTTGGAAAAAAACGGTCGTTAGTGACTGTAATTTAAGTCCAAAGCTGACAGTCAGCAGCAAAGCTCCGAAAATAACGTAACGTAGTGGAAAGTTCATTCCTAAGAAGCGGTAGCCTTCACTACTCCAGTAAAACGTTTCCATACCGTACCAGATCGTAAGCGCAGCAAGGCTGATTCCCCATAGCAATCGGCTTTTCAAATAAATGGCAATGAGACCGTAGAGAACGGCACCTAAGCCCCCGAAAACCGAAAAATTACCTTCTGCCATTTGCAAAGCTTCGCTGAGGTAGGTAAGGAAGAAGGCAACGAAAATTGCCCCGAAAATGAGCAGGGCTTCGTTGCTAAATTTCTGAAGGGGAAATCTCCGCCTGCGGCGAACTCCTAAGGCAAAGGTAAACAAGGCGAGAATTAGAAAGATGGCGCATTTGACTAAAGCCGAAGCACCTAACCAGCGGTTGACCAAACCCATTAGCCAATCGTCAAGAAGAAAGAGTACGGTAGCTAAGACGATACAGGAAACTGAGAAAAAAAAAGCTATTAACGAAAAGTTTTTCCAATCGAAACGAGACGTAGAATGAGTAATTTGATAGGATTGCCGCAGGGTTTCAGCCGTAGCGGTACTGATTAGTTGCTGGTTTTCCCAGTATCCAATGGCCTCCTTAATGGTCCTTTCCTGCTCTTGATTGACTTGCATACCGCAATATACAAATCCCAAATAATGCGTGTAGTGATATTACCAGCGCAATAGATTCTCTGATAAAAAAGAATCCACCGAAACTTCCATCGTAAATGGCGGTAGCTTCGGTGGATTATTGGAGACTTATTGACTATTAATTCGGCCGACTACGGCTTGATCTTGAAGCAGCAGATCGGGCTCCGGAAGTTCTGGATTTACTACTTCGGGACACCGCAGAGCGGCTATTAGAGCTACCAGATCTACTTACAGTGGTTCGAGTACTACTTCGTGATGTAGTGCTGCGAGATACTCCAGAACGAGAACTACTTGATCGGCTAGTAGTAACGCTGCGCTTTGACCCTGAAGAGGTTCGAGCACTACTTCTATTGACTGTTGATCGTTGGTTCACACCACTGTTGGATGAACGAGAACTACTCCGACTAGCACTACTATTTACCGTAGATCGTTGAGTACGAGATGATCCGTACTGATTTCCTCTCGCGGTAGTAGAACGCTGTTTAGAGCTGTATTTCTGCGAACTACGAGGACTTGCATCCCGCGATCCACGATTTTGAACCGCAGAGGAACGGGTACTGCTAGAATAGTCTACTCGAGGAGATCGCGCTCTAGGTGCCGCTGGGCTCACGTTGGAAGAAGCACGTGACGACCGTCGGTTATTACTTCTATTGTCATAGCTATTCTGGTTTGCAAAGCCTGAGTTAGAATGTACGCGAGTAGCTTGTCCTCGTCGGCCACCTCTAGCTGCTGGTTGGTACATAGTCACCGAACCACCTCTCAGAGCAGGCGTTCCCGGACGTTGGGCTGGTCGTACCTGTCGCACCGCCACTCTTCGGCGAGTAACTCGCTCAATCTCCCGAACTTGAGGGCCACTGTAGTAATGATGCTGATTGTTATACACATACGTATTATTTATGACCGTAGTACGATTGAAAAAGTGAGTTGCCCGACGAGGAGGAACACAGTAATCGTAAATACGAGCGTGAGAAATGAAGCGATGAGGCACGTATCGCCAGTGTCTTCGAGGAATACGATGACCAATATTGATGGAAACGTTGATATTCAGACCAGGAGATAGCGGTGCCCAACCGTAGTGACCACCACCGGAGCGCCAAGCTACCCAAGCTGGCCCCCAATCGTACCCCGGTACCCAGGCCCAGCCGTAATAATCATCTAAATACCAACGTCCGTAATGAAATGGAGCCCATCCCCAGGAATAATCAGATAGCCAGGTATTACCGTAATCGGTCATGATCCATTGACCACGCGTTACGTAGGGATGAAAGTCACGACGAACATTAGGAATCCACACTTGTCCGTACTGGGGGTTATGAACCCAGTTTCCGTGAGGAGCCAATTCGTGATAGAAAACATCGAATGAAACGTAGCCTTGAGCCTTGCTTTCTACCGGTGAGAGCAGAAAACCAAACACTATCAAAGCTAATCCGAATATGTTTAATTTATTATAGGCTTTCATAATCGTGAACGTTAGATGGCACATTGAAGTATTCTACCAAATCTTGGTAAATACTTACACTTTCATAATAAAAGGGCCAAAATCATGCCTATAATTAGGATAAATCAATAGAAATTTCTGATTTCTAAGTTTTCTATAAACTATCTAGCTGTTTCTCAGCTATTTATAAAATTAAGAAAAATTGCAATTTTCCGTGAATAATCTGTTCTGGTAAGGATAAAGAGATTGATTCTACTGAATTTCTAGTAAGTATTCATCAGCAAACCTTACGTATTAATCAGGCTAAAATCCCAAGATACGTTTGGACTATAATGCAATGCGCCTTGCTGAATAAGTAGGGGAGAGGGTATATTGTTGTGGTATAGCTGGCCAGTTCCCAATCCCTGGGGCATCTGCACCTTTTTGAAGGCAGCGAACTGAGCGATGGCATTCAGTCCTACATTAGATTCTAAAGCAGAAGTCATCCACCAACCAATATTCCTTTCCTCAGCCAATCTGATCCACTCTTCACTAATTGACAATCCTCCTAGTAACGTAGGTTTGAGTATGATATACTGAGGTTGAACATTATCTAATAACTCTGCCGCTTGACTATGAACGTTTACACCAATGAGTTCTTCGTCCAACGCTATCGGTATTGGTGAATGTTGGCAGAGCTTATTCATAGCTTCGGCTTGGCCGGGTGCAATGGGTTGTTCAATGGAATGGAGTTGGTATTCAGCTAATTTTTCTAGTTTTTGTAGTGCCTCATCCGGTGAAAAAGCACCATTGGCATCTACTCGCAGGGTAATTTGGTCTTTAGAGAAGTGCTCACGAATGTAGGTCAGAAGCGAAAGTTCAGTATCAAAATCAATGGCACCAATCTTTAGTTTGATACAGTTGAAGCCTAGTTTGATCTTCTCATCTATTTGCCGAAGCATAAAGTCTCGGTCACCCATCCATACTAATCCGTTAATTGGGACTGGATCAAATCTGTTTTCTGTAAAAACTGCTGGAAATAACCGCCTTTTACCGCCGTGAAGATAATCTAGAACTGCGGTTTCCGTACCAAATCGGATAGCTGGTAGATCATCAGAGATATTTTCAAGTATCCAACTTTCAACCTCCTCGGGACTGTCTGGAAAATCTAGTTTCTGAACCCTTTGAATAGTCTGGTTCAGTATTTCTTCAAAATCAGAACGGTAGTCTACACTAAGTCCTTTGAGAGGAGAAGCTTCGCCAATTCCCATCGTGTTCGATGCCTCATCGACCAGTATGATGAAATAGGCCGTGTGCTGAGTTAGTGTTCCACGTGAGGTCCCCGCTACAAAGGTAAAATTCAGGATATGTTTCTTCCAATAGGCTTTAAGTTTCATGTAATATGCTTCCTATTTTGTGTACTAGGTAATAACTTACCAAACGTCAAATTGATCTACTATTTACCACCAAAAGTATGGATGCCTCCGAAAATCTGACCTTCGATGTAATTGTGGAAATACCGAAGGGAAGCCGAAATAAATACGAATATGATCCAGTGAAAAAAATGATTCGCTACGACCGGATGATTTTCTCTTCAATGTTTTATCCCAGTGATTATGGTTTTATTCCGGAAACACTAGCCGGAGATGGAGATGCCCTGGATGCACTAGTTTTGGTTACTGAACCAACGTTCCCAGGATGTTTAATTGAAGTGAAACCTATTGGCTTATTTCGAATGCGAGACGAAAAGGGGCCGGATGCTAAAGTACTTTGTGTGCCAATCAGCGACCCTATCTGGAATAAGGTGAATTCATTGGATGAAATTAACCCACATCTGAAAAAGGAAATTGAGCACTTCTTTCAGGTATATAAAGACCTGGAAAAGAAGAAAGTTGGTATTGATGGTTGGGAAGATAAAGCGGCCGCTATTGAAGTGTATTATGAGTCTAAGCAACGGTATCAGGAAGAAAAGAATGATTGACTCGCGTTTCTTGGAAGATGTATTGGAAAGCAGATAGTTAGTATTTACCAGCCGAAGGCAGTTTTGGCTAGGAGAACGAAAACAAGGTATTGGAGGAAGGTGGAAAATTATTGGGGATCAAATTCAACTTCTACAGCCGGAAATAATAGATTTGAACGGGCGAATTGTCTCTCATGAAACCCGCAACCTTTGGGAGATAACCCTATCTGATGAGTGGATGATTTGGCGGGGTACTGCTCAGAATGATACCCAGCATTTAAAAATTCTGTTGAAAAAAACAGTCTAAAAGCCAATGAAAGTATCAATGACTTTCCGGTTTCAAGTATAAACTATTCATCTCGTAAGCTATTAACTGGATTCTGAACCGCGGCCTTCACCGTCTGAATTCCCACAGAGAATAGGGCAATAAAAAGGATGAGTCCACCACCCAGTATAAACATCCACCACTGAATAGGGATACGATAGGAAAAGTTGGTTAACCACTCCTGCATAAAGTAGTTAGCTATAGGTACTGATAGTACAAAGCTGATTAGTAGCAAAATAAACAAATCCTTGGAGAGCAACATCAATATGTCGATTACTGAGGCACCTAATACCTTACGTACCCCAACCTCTTTAGTACGCTGACTGATCGTGTAGGTAACTAATCCTAAGAGCCCCAGACAACAAATGATAATAGAGGCAATGGTAAAAATTAGGACTAATCGGGCCATAGTTCGTTCTTTCTCATACAGCTCCGATAGCGAGTCTTCTAATAACTGATAAGAAAATACCTGATCGGGAAAAGTTCCTTCCCAGAGGGTCTGGATAGTTTGTAGAGTTTCGGTGAAGTTCCGAGGTTGAATTTGAATTCCGGCTTGGCGAAACAATCTAGGATAAGGATAGATAACTACTGGTTCAATAGGATTCTGTAGTGACCGGTGGTGAAAATCACTCACTACGCCCACAATAACACCCTGTACAGCCGCATTACCCTCAAATAAGTACTTACCGATAACATCATCTGGCGAGAATACTCCCAATTGCCGGACGAACTCTTCATTTACCAAAAACTCGGTGGCCGAGTCGCGTATTATCAGGTTTCTTCCGGCTAATAGTTCCAGGTCATAGGTATCAATATAGTGCTCGTCAGCCCAGCGGTCGCGTACTAAAAAGGATGTCCATTTATCCTGATTATCAAATTTTACGTATCCACCGTCATTCATCGTAGCCATCGGCGGACGATGATGAAAACTTACTTCTCCGATAGCCGGGAACTGCTGAAGTCGATTGCGGAAAGTAGCTAAGGTAGAATAGTTGCTTCGGGGGATATCTACCGTCAGAATGGCATCTTCCCGAAAACCGGTATCAACTTGCTGGAAGTAATTCATCTGATACAAGATGATTAAGGCCCCGATAATAAAAGCCTGAGAAACCGTAAACTGAAAAGCTACTAGCCACTTACGAAACTGATAACCTCCGGCAACTCCAGAGCTTATCTTGTTTTTAAGTGCTTGTATGGGATCAAATCCGGCTAGCACTATTGCCGGATAGCTACCCGCTAAAAAGATAATGCCAATAGCCAATAGAATAATAAGAGCAAGAATCGATGGGTTGGCCAAGGACTGTAGCGTCAGATTTGTTCCTATCCAGTAATTTAGTTGGGGTAAGGTGATAACAAGGAAGATAGCTGATAACACCAGCGTAATTCCAATTAGCAGGGCAGTTTCACCAATAAATTGCCAGAAGAGTTGGGAGCGGGTACTACCCATTGACTTCCTGACCCCCACTTCTCTGGAACGAGATAGCGCCTGCACGGTGGAAAGATTGATAAAGTTGATACAGGCAACTAGTACCATCAATACTGCTACCGTACTTAACAACCATAGTAAAGGTTTGCGAATGGTACCATCGTAGCGGGTATCGAAGTGCATTTCGGCCAGAGGCTGGAGATGAAACTTCCAGTGTTTAAAATTATTGCCTAAGTATTTGCTTACAAAAGCGGGTAGTTGTTCATCAATCGCCGATGCGTCGCTGTTTTTCGCAAGTTTTACAAACGTCCAGTTTTTGTTGCCAATCCATTTATAGTTTTCAGTTTGATAGTTTGGTCGTAATACTGTTAGCGTAGGTAGTGAGATCCATACATCAATGTCAAAATCGGTGTTGGAAGGGTAATCTTCAACAATCCCCACTACTTCCAAGTCGGCTTTGTTGTTAATATTTATTGTCTGCCCGATTGCTTCTTGATTACCAAAATACTTGCGGGCCTGCTGTCGGGTAAGTAGTACTTGATTGGGATCAATCATGGCTGTGTTAACATCACCTTCAATAAAATGAAGGTCAAACATCTTAATAAATTGGTTATCTGCGTAAGCCACGCCACTCTCTTCAATCAGCTGGGTGCGTTCTCCCTGCTGATTTAACAACGATATAGTGGGAGCAGAGTAAAACTTTCGGCAGAACCCAGCCTGTTCTATAGTAGCGTATTCGTTCTTTAGAGTCTGAGCCATTGGGAGACTAGTGCCCGGTTCGTATTCAATGCTACCATTCTCAATGTGTATATCTAACACCACCCGGTAAATACGATTGGCATCCGGATAAAAAGTATCTGTACTAAAATGATGGTGTACAAATAGGAAAATTACTAAACCTCCAATCAGCCCTAATGACAAACCAATTACATGGATAAGGGTAGAGAGTTTCTGTTTTTGGAAATTGCGAAGTGCCGTGAGTAGATAATTCTTGATCATAGTTGCTTAGCTTGGGGCTAGGAGCGAGGAGCAGGGCGTACTCTATGCCCCCGGCCCCCAGCCAAATTATTCATCTCGTAAACTATCCACTGGGTTCTGCCGGGCAGCCTTCACAGTTTGAGTGCCTGTTGCCAGCAGAGCAATAACCAACATGGAAAGCCCTGCTCCAATAAATAGCCACCAAGGAATACCGATACGATAAGCAAACCCGTTGAGCCATTCGGAAAATAGGTAGTTGGCAATGGGCATCGCAATAAGAAAAGCAACTAGCGTAAGTTTAATATACTCTCGAAATAGAAGCATCAAAATACTACTTACTGACGCACCCAACACTTTCCGGATACCAATTTCTTTGGTACGGCGCACTACCGTATAGGTGGCTAACCCAAATAGCCCTAAACTAGCGATGAAGATCGCCAGCGCGGTAAACATACCAAACACCTTGTTGAATTGCTGGTAGGACACATACTGCCGATTGAAGAAGTCATCCAGAAAAAAATGATCAAATGGCTGATCAGGAAAGGTCTGATTCCAGGTAGCTCGCACTTGCGCTACGGTTTGTGGTACATTGCCCACTGGCCTAAATCGTAGTGCTACGTAGCCCATTGCCGACGGAGTATACCGTAGCACGATAGACTCGGGAGACTTTTGCAGTGACTGCTGGTTGTAGTTCTTAACAATACCGATGATTTCCAGTGTAGTATTTCTTTCACCCAAAACAATTACCCGCTGATTGAGAGCCTCCTCCAGACTATCGTAGCCCAGCATATCAATCGTTGCTTCATTGACAACCACTTCCTCAACTGAGCTTGCAGTATAACCGGGGCTGAAGTTTCGTCCAGCGACTAAATTGAGTTGCAGCGTCTCCAGAAAGTCTTCATCGGTGCGAACCATATAGAAGTTACTACCCCGTTTGGTGCCACCGTCGGTACGGCTCAACCCTCGGCTGTGAGCAATTTCTTTACCGGGTACAAAGTTAGTAGCACTGGCCTCTTCTACGCTGGTCAAAGTCTTTACCTGATTTTTAAAGTACTCCAATCCCGATTGGTAGGTGCTATCGGATTGGGGAGAGGTTTTCAGTACCATTACCTGATCAATATTCATCCCCAAATCGTGTTGCTGCATAAACGCTAGCTGGCGATACACAATCAAGCTACCAAAAATTAGGATTAGTGACGCTATAAATTGGAAAACGACTAATCCCTGGCGGGAGAGTGAACCTTCTTTGGAAAAAATCTTCTTTGTAGCCTTTAGCCCGATGGTAGGAGTTTTTATCATCATCCGAGCTGGGTATAAAGCCGATAGCAGACTTCCGGCCAGGAAAAGTAGTATGAACCCGACAAACACATCAGAAGCAAACAGTTCCCTTATTTCTATTCCGGATAGATTCCATCCCAAACAGTTAGTGAGGCTGGGTTGCAAAAATACTACTAGCAGCACCGCCAACAGAACCGAAATAACATTGATAATGACAGACTCGGTTACAAATTGGCTGAGAATATGCCGTTTTGATGCGCCTATTGCTTTTTTAATTCCCACTTCTTCCGCCCGGTCAAAAGATTTGGCAATGGTTTGGTTCAGGTAGTTAATCCAACCGATAATTAGAATAAATACCCCAATCACTGATAAGAAGTAAACCGAAGTGCGGGAACCATTTACCCCCGCTTCAAATAACAGATTAGAATCTAGATGAATAGAAGTGAGGGGTTGCAAAAACATAATGGGCTTTTTTTCCCAGTCGTAGTGATCGTTAATGATCTTTCTAATCTTTTCTTCTACTACCGATCGATTAGCCTGAGGAGCTAGTCGTAGATAGGTGTAGCACTGGCTCCAAGCCCAGTTTCGGTTTACCCCCGCATCGCTGCGAAAAGAGGAGTAGGAGAGTAGAAAGTCAAATTGGATATGAGAATTAGCCTGAACATCTTCCAGAATACCGGTGACCGTAAATCGTCCCTGCTGCATTCCACTGATTTCGATTGTCTGTCCGATAGGTACATCTTGCTCCCAGTCTTGACCGAAGTACCTTCTGGCCAAGCTAGTAGTGAGTAAAATACTTCTAGGTTTAGTTAAAGCAGTTTTAAAATTACCGTAGCGTAACGGAAAGGTAAACACCTCAAAGAAGGTTGAGTCCGCGTAAAACCCATTCTCTTCGTGAAAACTGATACGTTGGCCATTGGGAGGGTCATAAGAAAGTACGTTGGAACTTACCACGGTAAGTACGTGAAACAAGCGAGTAGCGGCTACTACCTCGGGAATCTCTGCTTGCGCGGTAGGGGCGAAACCAGGTACATTAGAAGCGTAAACTTCGGTATGCACTCCATTTTCATCCGTAGCGTGCCAGTCAAACGGGACACGATAGATATTTTCCGCTTGCAGGTGAAACGTGTCGTAGCTAAATTCAAAATAAACGTACTGAAGAATGAACAAAGCCGCCGTCATGCCTAACACCAGTCCCACAATATTGACTAGTGAGTATACTTTGTTTTTGATCAGATGTCGGACTGCAGTTTTAAGGTAGTTTTTTATCATAATCTTTATAGCTTAGGGCAAGGGGTGTGGAGCTGTGCGTACTCCTCGCCCTAGCCTCTGCCCAGTTATTCATCTCGTAAACTATCCACTGGATTTTGCTGAGCGGCTCTGAGCGTTTGTCCACCTACGGAGAGTAATGTAACTGCCAGTAATAATCCGGCAGGCATGACAAACAGCCACCACTGTCTATCAATATGGTAAGCGAAGCTTTCCAGCCACTCGGCCAGTAGAAAATTGGCCACTGGAACAGCAATGATCAGAGCTATTAGCAATAATTTTAAGTACTGGTTGGAAAGGAGTATGAGTAGTTGGGTAACCGTTGCCCCAAGTACCTTTCGTACCCCAATCTCCTTCTGACGACGCTGGGCAGTGTAGGTAGCCATCCCTAGCAGTCCGAGAGCAGAAATAATGACGGCTAAAACTGTGAAGGCATTAGTAATTGTACCGATACGTTGCTCACTTTGGTACATCTCATTGTAGCTATCATCTAAGAATTCGTAATCTAGCGGAAAGTCAGGGTGATATTGGGCATAAATATTTTGAAGGGCACTAACTGCTTCCGATGTGCGACCAGGCGCAACCCTGATGTAAGCCTGCTCAGCGTGTTCAGGCCATAGAATGAACACTATTGGGCCTATTTTTTGCCGTAGCGATTGAAAATGAAAGTCTTTGACTACGCCAATGATTTCTCCTTTCCCGCGCCAAAAATGCAGCTCAGTTCCTACGGGATCTTCTAATCCCATTTGCTGTACAGCTTCTTCATTTAAGATATAGTTAATAGTATCTTGCGCATAATCAGGCGAAAAGCTGCGACCTTCCAAAAAGTTGATGTCAAGAGAACTGAAATAGTTATAGTCGATCATATCTAAGTTGAAATCTCGATTGTCGCCATCAACTTTGCCGGGCCACCAAGGGTCGCTGGAAGAACCAGCAATCGAAATTGGATTTTGAGAACTGCGGGTTACCGATAAGAAAATTGGGTTTTGAACCAGCTTCTGTCGGAATGTCTCGAAGTGTTGGTTGATGGTAGGATTGGTCGTAAAACTGATGATATTACTTCGATTTAACCCAAGATTTTTCTTCTGTATGTACTGAATTTGGTTGTAAATCGTGAATGTGCCCACTAGCAAAATTGTAGAAAAAACGATCTGAGTGACTATCAAAACTGATCGAATGCTATACTTCTGAGTACCTGAATGTACACTACCCTTGAGAGTAGCGACGGGGTTGAAGGAAGAAAGTAGTAACGATGGATAACTTCCAGCAAGCAAGGTAGTAAGAACTACGATGATGAATATGGAAATAAAAAACCACGGTTCTAGGTAGGGTACGGTTAATTCTTTTGCTACCATTTTATTAAAAAACGGTAAACCAAGTCTGACCAAAAGAAGTGCTATTCCCGTAGCCGAACTAACCGTTAGCAGTGATTCGTACATAAATTGTTTTACCAATGCAGTGCGAGGTGCTCCAATCGCTTTCCGAATACCTACTTCAGTAGCACGTTGGTTAGCTCGGGCCGTTGACAGATTAATAAAGTTGATACAAGCAACTATCAATACCAATAATGCAATACCAGAAAATAAATAGACGTAGGAAATATCACCTTGATAGAATTTATCATCTGCTCGGAAGGTTGCTCTCAGATGCAAATCAGTATATGGTAGTAATGTTAACTCAAAGTACGGAGCACCCTGATATTGAGACATCATTAAAGAGATCTTTTCATCTACGACTTCAGATGAGTGAGAATGAGTCAACTCTATCAAGGTAGTCACTGCGGTGCTTCCCCATTTTTTTAACCAGTCGTTACGTTTTTCTAGATCAGAATAAGGTAGCACATATTCAAAATGTAGAGAGCTATTAGACGGAAGATTAGCCAATACTCCGGTTACCTTATATTCACGGCTTCCCTCTGAGTCACTCAATGTTATAGTCTCACCCAGAGGGCTATTACTATCAAATAAATCTTTAGCAATTGTGTGACTAATAACAATACTTTGAGGATCAGTTAAAGCTTTTTCGGGGTTACCATAGGTTAGTGGATAAGACAGCATGCTAAAAAAAGAAGTATCAGCGTAGATTCCGCTTTGACGAATAGCAGTGTTTTCTACTTGAAGAAGATCATCGGTAGTCCAGTTGGGCATAAGACGACAAATACGACTTATCTCAGGAACATTCTCTTTCAGTTCTTCGGCTAAGTTAGCTGGTGTGTTTGATCTAATTTCAGTAGTACCATCAGAGTAGCTCCAATCGGCGAGGACTAAGAATAAACGATCTTTCTTGGTGTGAAACTGATCGTAGCTTAACTCATCTTGTACCCAAAGATAAATAAGCAGGCTACAGGCTAGCCCTAGCGATAACCCAATCAGGTTGATTGAGGAGAATAATTTCTGCTTCCAAAAGTGACGGAAAGCAATAAGTAAGTAACTTTTAAGCATAAAGATATATGGTTAAGGGTAGATCGTTAAGGATATAAGGCTCATTCACCTGGTACCATCTACTGCTTTCCATGATTTATTCATTGCGTAGATTCTCGACCGGATTTTGATGTGCTGCCTTTATTGTTTGACCTCCTACGGAGAGTAGAGCAAAAAGAAAGACTACGATACCCGGAATAAAGTATAGCCACCACGAAATCTGGACTCGGTACGCGTAACTGTCTAGCCAGTCACTGGTGAAATAGTTAGCAATAGGAATGGCAATAACGCAAGAAATTAGAATCAGGCGGACATATTCCTTGGAGAGCAAAGAAAGAATACTAGCTACTGAAGCTCCTAGTACCTTCCGAATGCTTACTTCTTTCTTGCGTTTCTCAAGCATGTGGTTAATTAAACCAAGGAGACCGAGGCAAGCAACGAATAGAGTGAAGAAAGTAAAGTAGCCAAACACATCTGACATACGTTTCTCAGACTGGTATAACTGCTCATACTCTTCGTCTATGAAGCGGTACTCAAACGGGTAGTTGGGGTTATGGGTTGACCAGGCCTGCTCTAGTAAATCTAGGGAAGCTGTTGTGTTGCCAGAAGCCACGCTGGTCATGATGTACGACGGCCTAAACACCATATGCAGTATCAACGGTTCTACTTGTTGGTGTAGCGATTTAAAATGAAAGTCTTTGACCACCCCAACGATGGTTCCCTCATTACCGAACAGATTTATTTGACTTCCCACGGGATCATTCAATCCCATCAGTTTCACTGCTTCTTCGTTTAGAATAAAGTTAGCGGTATCCGCCGGAAAGTCAGTTGAAAAATTTCTTCCTTGTAGTAACTCTAGTCCCAAAGTTTCTACGTAGTCGTGGTCTACGGCAAAATGATGAAACAAGGTTTCGTCTTCATCTTCTTTGCCTGCCCAGTCTACTCCGAGGGTAGCTCGTATGGTGTAGGTAGGGATGTCAGAAGAAGTGGTGATTCCCTTGATGGTGGGTTGTCGCAGCAGATCGTTTTTAAACCCATCGTAGTTATCTCGTATATCACCCCGGATCGGCATGTAGACTAGCAAGTCTTTATCGTAGCCCAAATCTTTTTCTACAAAGTACTGAAACTGCCGATACACTACCGTAGTACCTAAGATCAAGATGATAGTAACAGCAAACTGAGTAACAACCAGTACTCGGCGGAACAGCGTGCCTCCCTGCTTTGTAGAAGCACCGCCCTTGAGTACCTGCGCGGGCTTAAAGGCTGACAAGACCAAAGCGGGATAGCTACCGGCTACTAACCCAAGCAGTACCGTTCCGATAATAAAGCTAATGCAAATCACCCATTTTTCGGGGCTTAGTACAATAGACTTTCCCACAATCTCATTAAAGGCGGATAGAGACAGTAGCATAGCTACAGCAGCGACGACCAAAGCTAAAAGCGATAATAGTACGGATTCACTCAGTAGTTGCCCAATAATTTGGCTTCGTTGTGAACCTATGGCTTTCCGCAATCCAATTTCCTTCGCTCTGCGTTCTGACTGAGCGGTAGAAAGATTCATAAAGTTGATACTGGCAATCAGGAGGATGGCGAGGGCTACTACAATAAAAATATTGACGTAGGGATAGCGAGGTTCGGTACTGCCGTATACATCAATGTCAAAGTTGGAGTAAAGATGAATATCGTCCAGTGCTTGTAGATAAAAGTAGTCGCTAAGGTCTTTGTCCACTCTAGCAAATTCAGTGATTTTCTCGGAAAGGGCTTCTCCGGCCACGTCGTTACCCAGTAAGAAGTAAGCGTAGTAGTAGTTATTATCATTACTCAAATTGAAGCCGAGTTCGTATAACTTGCGGAATGGCAGCAGCATATCAAACTGAAAATGAGTATTAGTCGGCAGGTTTTCGGTAACTCCGCTAATGGCAAAACTCAGATTTTGATCCACCGTCAGTATCTTACCTAAAATATCTTCTTGCTGCCAATCCTCACCAAAGTACTTCTGAGCCAGTTGTTCGTTAATCACCGCCGAGTTTGGGTCATCTAAAGCAGTAGCCGGGTTTCCAATAATGAAAGGAAGCTGAAAAACCTGAAAGAAAGTAGAGTCTACGTAGGTGGTCTTCTCGTAGAACTTTGCCTCACCGTACTCAACTAAGGATCGATCAGGGAAAGGACGAAAGCGGGTATATTCCTCAATGCCAGGAAACTGTTCTGCCAACAGTTCAGGAGTAGATGCTGTATTGGCGGCGGCTCGAAATATTGTACCATCGCTCATTTCTGGCGCCTGTACTAAACGATAAATCTGCTTAGAGTTCGGCCAAAAGGATTCGTAGCTTAACTCATCATTAATCCAGAGGATAATCAGAATAGCACAAAACATACTTAGAGCCAATCCCAGCACGTTAATGAGCGAATACACTCTGTTGCGAACAAAGTGTCGGTAGGCGATTTTTAGATAGCTTCTAATCATGGCAATAGGGTTATGCAATGATGTTAATCAATCTCGGAGAAAGAAACTATCGTTTTGCAGTTAACGACCGCCAGGATGCAGTGAATGAGATTTACGGATTAAGCAGCAGTTTCCCTAATAGATGAGTATTTGGTCTGATTCACCGATTTCGTATTTCTTTTTCGTTGACTCTCGATCATATATCTTGAGTGGTATGGGTTCCGGTAGACGGCCATAGAGTTGATTCATTTTTTTAATCTGGCGGATGATCGGGGTAGTAGTTACATCGGATTTCATACGCTACAGCCAGTTTCCAGTGGGAGAGGGAGTTTAGATTATCCTTTCTCCTAGATTCAGAAAATATCGTATTGGTATGACACATAGCTTACAAACCACTGTAAGGCTATGCTTTACATACCAACACGATAAAGAATTTGAATTGGTTGCTGGTCGGTACTTAATGGACGCTTTGGGTTCCTAATACTTGCTCTTCCAGTTCAGCCGGCAGCATGTCAAAAATCACATGGATACGATCCTCATCGCCATCATTGCGAGCTTCATGCATTTGATTATTGTCAAACCACCAAAGCTCACCTTCCTGCATACGTACTTCTTCATCGCCCGTTTTCATCCAGGACCCTAGGCTTGAACGAAGGACAAAATGATAACGATTTCGAACGCGATAGTATTCACCACGATCGATATGCGGGTACACACGCTTACCAGCGGGTAAACAAACGACTTTTGCCCGTCCCAATATTTCGTTTTGTTCTTGGGCAAAGTTTTCAAGAAAATCAACAAACACCGGGTACTGCTTGCTACCGGTTGTCCACCGGCTTTCGTGCACATCTCTACGTTTTCTATCACCAATAGCCGATTTTCTTAGGCCACGTAGGGGAATGGCAAGTGCTTCGCGTTGCACTTTTATTTTGTCTTGTCGTCCAGTCGAGCCAGCCCAGGCGTCCTCAATAGCGTCTATTTGGGCTAAAAAAGGTTCAGTAGCAATGTTTTGTTTGATACGCTTAAAGTACTTCATTGTATTATTCCGTTAAGTTTGACATTAAATAGTTTTTTAAAAATGCTTTTAATGCCTCTATGTCGTAGTGAGCTGACCGAACGTAACTACTTCTTCCGAAAAAAATCAACTTTTTTAATCGGCCTTTTTTCAACTTCCTTGTTTACAAGCATTTGCTGCTTTGCGCCCAAGTGCCAAACCTTGCTTTGCTTATAATGATACTACGTACCAGACTATTTGTCATCTCTGCTAGTCTTGTAATGGGCATTGCCAGAATTCAGCCGGTTACTGGCAACGCCTAGTACTTCGGAGTTTGTTTTTAAACTTCGGGTGCAAAAGAAAAATGAATTAAAAAATGACCGATAGCTTTCTTTTCAGCAGCAACTAATAAAGGCGGTGGTATAATATTTAAAAAGCCATTACACCACGGATGTAATCTACGACAATTTGCTACTTTGAAACTGCTTTCTTGGCGGCTGAAGACTTGGCGCGAGTAACTGGTTTTACCTTTTTCTTGGCGGGCTTACGAGTCGGTTTTTTAGGGGCAATGGGTGCGGGTAAACGGTCATAAACCTGATTCATCGTTTTGATCTGCCGGGTGAGCAGAGCCGTAATTGCATCCTGTTTCATTCTCCAAAGCCAGTTACCGGTGGGAGTGGAGGGGCGGTTCATAATCGCTTCTTCCCCCAGATTCAGAAAATCCTGCATAGGTATAACACACAACTGGCAGACCGATTGCATGGCTAAGCCGCTTAAAAGATAGGCAGCATTTTCTACAGATACATCTTGTTGGAGATACTGGGCGACTCGCTTTCGGTCGGCTATCCTCAGTCGCTTAAACCAACCTTTGGTAGTGTTATTATCGTGGGTTCCGGTATATACTATTGAATTTGGCTCGTGGTGATGAGGAATGTAGCCACTCTTGGGCATATCGACCCCGAAAGCAAAGTGGAGCACCTTCATACCCGGCAGCCCAAAATCCTTCATTAAATTGCGCACGGGCTGATCAATATCTCCTAAGTCTTCAGCAATAATGGGTACTTGCTTATGTTTCTTCTTAAGCTTTTTGAAGAATTCGTCCTGAGGGCCATCTTTCCACTTACCATTAATAGCAGTCTTTTCCGAAGCTTTTACCTCCCAAAAGGCCGAAAAAGCCCGAAAATGATCTAGCCGCACCAGATCAAACATTGCCAGGTTGTGATTGATACGGTGCATCCACCAGTGGTAGTTTTTCTTTTTTAGCTGTTTCCAGTCAAACACCGGCATGCCCCAGAGTTGCCCAGTTTTGCTAAAGTAGTCGGGAGGTACACCAGCTACGACTTTAGGTAGTTTGTTTTTTTTAAGCTTAAATATATCCTGATGTGCCCAAACATCGGCACTATCGTAGCCTACATAAAAGGGAATGTCGCCCAAGAATTTTACTCCTTTTTTCTGACAATATGCTTTTAAGGCATTCCACTGACGAAAAAAGATAAATTGTTCAAATTTGATCTGATTAACGGTCAGGTGAAGTTTATTCCTTAAATCATCAAGCGCCAAAGCATCCCGGCTTTTAATGTCATTGGGCCACTGATCCCAACTTTTTCCCTTAAAATGCTTGCGAAACGCGGAATAATCAGCAAAATCGTCCAGCCAGTCAGCTTCGTACAAACAAAACTGTTCGTAGCTGTCTTTAAGACGCTTGCTCCGGCTTCGGGTAAACTTCTGATAGGCCAAATTCAACCAGGATTTTATTTGGGGAACTACCGCCGTAAACTCAACCTTATCGGAAGTATACTTCTTTTTATGCTTAATATCCGAATTGGTTAGAAGACGATCGCGAACCAAAAGTTCCGGGCTAATAATTAGTGGATTACCGGCAAAAGCGGAGAGGCCACTATACGGAGAGAAGCCGCTTCCTTCATCCACTGGATTTAAAGGCAGAATCTGCCAGTAGGTGAGTCCTGAGCGCTGCATAAAATCAGCAAACTTGTACGCGGCTGGTCCTAAGTTACCAATGCCATTGGGTGAGGGTAGGGAGGTGATATGAAGGAGTACGCCGCTCCGTCGTTGGGTAATCATGATTACTGATTGGTTAGTATAGCTACTGGAAAATGCCGCAAGATAGCAGAAAGTGGCAAAGTGTCAGTAGATGTGTGCAGTATTTCGCCGGTAAACTCATTCTGCCAGTGATCTTTAGGCAAACCGGGTATGGTCAGATCGTTGCCTTCCCAGAACTGATCTAACGGCAAATCTTCATCATCGGCCAATTGGCCAATCACCTCACGAGGAATGATGACTATTACAAAACGATCAAGATGACGTCTTGAGAAGGCAAGAACATTGGAGGCTTTGGGCCCCATCACGACTAGCGGTTCGTAAAAGCTTTCGGCGAACAACGATTCCCAGCGTTTTCGGAGTTGTAGGCTCTTGTAAAGTGTGAACATTTTGATAGCCGGGTCATCCAATCGACTCGCTAATTCTTGTACTAGCTCGAGTAGGTTAGTTGATTGTTGAAATCGCTCTAGCTGAAGCTGTCGGGCTTGGTAATCTACGGGGCGACGATTATCGGGATCTACCATACTCAAATCCCAAAATTCAGTGCCCTGATAAATATCAGGTACCCCCGGAGTCGTAATCTTAAGAACTAGCTGACCCAAAGAATAGGTAACCGATTTTTTGGCTAGTGGATGCGCGAAATTCTTTAATGAATCTAGAAAGGTAGTATCCGCTAGTAAATTCTGGGTAAATCGGTAAAGGCTGCGTTCGTAGTCTTCACTAGCGCTGGCCCAACTACTATTAACTTTTGCTTCTCGAGCGGCTTTTAAAAGATAATCCTGTAGTCGCTCGGAATAATTCGCTTCCAGCGGAGAGGTATGGAATGGATACGTTCCCACTAAGGTTTGATAGATGAAATAGATAGCGTTTTCGGTAGGGAAAGTCTTCCCTCCTACATCCTCACGGTACTTTTTAAACTGATCCTGCCATGATAAGCATACGTTAGCCCACTGATCAACTTTTTCACTTAAGGCGTTAATCCTCATTCGGGTGTCTTCTCCTCGTTTGGTATCGTGGGTGGCTGTGGCATTCATAGTCAGCAGTTCGCGAGTGCTAGCCCACTGATGAAATTCATCTACGGTCATGCCTACTTTATCCGGGTTGTCACCCACCTCATTGCGGGAGACTAACCGATTGTACTGATAAAAAGTAGTGTCCTCTATGCCTTTGGCAGCCAGCGGACCGGAAAACTGCTGGCAGCGCTGAATAAAGTGGAGCGTATTTTTGTTAGTTTTCTCACTTTTATTAGGTGCGCCGTTGAAAATATTGTGAAGGGTATCAAAGGCCAGCGATAGATGGGGAGCCTTAGATTCAGCTTTCTCAAAAATTTCCGCAAATATCGCGAGCGATTCTTCGGAAAGAGGAAGTTGGTTGTCGTAGACTCGGTAGACGGGGAACGACACTAAAAAATGGGATAATGCTTCTTCAAGCTGTTCACGGGTGGCAGAGTTATCATTCGGAATTATCTCAAGCGCACTAAGTGAGTTGGTGAGATTCCTTAGTTCACCCCTCATTCGCTCCTTCAGAATGAACATCTTGTTTTTGTACACCTGATCGGCGTAGGAAGTCTCTGAAGTATTCCATTGCCCATAAAGGTCGGTGAGTTTAGCCTGAGCCTGAGTGCTACTAAACAATTGGTTAGCTCGTACTAAAAAATCATAGCCCGTTGTGCCTTGAACAGGCCAATTGCTGGGTATTTCTTCTTTTCCTTCCAGAATTTTCTCCACTACCAGATAGGCCTTATCACTTATCAGTCTTCGCAATTGAGTCAGATACTGGGTTGGATCAAATAATCCATCAATATGATCAATGCGTAGGCCTTGAACTACATTGTTGCGTATGAGTTCAGCAATCAACTGATGATACTCCTCAAAAACATCCTCGTGCTGCATGTTCAAGCAAATGAGGTCGTTTACGGTGAAGAATCGGCGATAGTAAATTTCCTTTTCGGTTTCCTTCCAGTAGGCAAGGCGAAAGTGTTGTTCGCTGAGCAGTTCCAATAGTTGTGATGAATGATTGTTTCGTTTATCTAAGCATGGTTTTAAGGCTAATTTGACATTCTTATCAAAAAAAATATCCTGCCAAGAGGTCTTAAATTGCTTCCAGCCATCCGGGTGGAACTCGGAGTCAATAGAAGGATAGATTCTTTCGTATTGGGTTAGCAGAGAAACGAATTTTGATTTAGTTAGCCGGTCTTGCGGTATCTTGCTTCCTTCAAATAACAATTCACCGTAGGATTGAGCCGCTAGCGGAATTCGGTGTTCGTAGTAGCGAAAAGCAAAACCCTCGGAGTCCATAGATAACCGGAGCTGGTGCTTTTCAGCCTCCTTGCTTAGGGTATTACCCAAGATTGGCACCATCAGTTTACCGTGGTTATCGGGGCGGTCGTTCAACCAGTGAACATCAAAAAAAATGAAATAGGGTGAGCGAGGCCCTAACTCTAATAGATTCGTTATCCACGGGTTGGCGGTACTGAATGCCATATGGTTAGGCACAATATCCTGTAGCCAGCCCATTTCTCTACGCTGTAGTTCCTGCGACAAGGCGATAAATGCTTCATGGGTACCTACTTCAGGGTTAATCCTGAGGGGGTTGATCACATCGTAGCCGTGGGTACTACCAATCCGCGCTTCCGATATAGGCGATGCGTAGATCGTAGAAATTCCTAATCGGTCTAGATAGTCTAACTGATTTTGAATATCTGCTAGATTAAATTCGGCGTGGATTTGAAGCCGATAGGTTGCTCGGGGTTGATACATTAGTTTGTCATTAGTCAATATCTTCGGACTCCCGTCTTCGGACTTCCAACTTCCAACTCCTACGTCAACTGAGGTACTGGGGCGTCTTCTGCTACATTAATGTTTAGCTCTTGAAATAGGTCCTCAAAGTTATCACACCAAACTCGAGACTTTTCATCGCCTTCATCTCGATGCTGGCACTGTTGCACGTAATGCTGCCGGTGAATCGTAAACGCAATATTTTGAGCCTCCCATAAATCAGGAGTAAGATGTACTTTCTTGCTTACCTGGATAAACTGTACAGTTCGGTGCATTAGACGATCGTTCAAAGGCTCATCTTTCAACCGACTCATCATTTGATTTATTCGCTCGGCTGCTAAGTAACTCAAACCTACTTGGTCAATATCTACTGAGAGGTGCTCCAAACTATCGGCTAGGATGTTAAACTCTCGCATATCAATTTCTTCTCCTAGCAGCAAACGGCGAAGATTAGCATTCACTGTAAACTCTCCCGGAAATTTTAGGGGTTTTGGTGCTTCAATACTCAACTCCTTCATGGCCTGAAGTAGTGAGTAATTATCTTCGTAAATCTTGCGGAAAGTGGCTTCTACTCCGGTTAAAGTCTGTTCTAAAACTTGGTTCAAAATGCGCTTCTGATCATCCTTAAATAGGTGCCAGAACGAATAGTTGTGGCTACCGAAATGCTTATCCATCAATACAATAGCTTCGTGCACCCGGCTTTTTTGGAAAGCGGTGACTACCTCACTTCGCATAGCTTCAAAGGTCTCTTCACCGCAATAATCGCGAACCCCTCCGAAAAGGTGATGATCGCCCAGGTGGAGAATAGCGAAGGTAATTTGATCCGTCTCTAGGGTAACTTCTGATTTCAACACAGCCTTACCTAGTGCCATTTTGTATTTACCCGCTTCGTGAACCTCGAAGTTCTCAGCTTTGGCGTCGTAGCTGTAAATTTGGGTTTCTTCTGGATAAGAGGCGAATAATGAAGAAACGGCGTAGTGGGCACCTACCCGCGGCATATCGACAATGGAAGGGCGAACAAACTTTTCGTACGCTACCGCTGCATTCTGATACTCGGGTATGTTTGATTCTGCCCGAGCAAGTAATTCCAGAAAATGCTTTTCGTAGTTAGTATGGGTAACGTCTTCCATGAGTTGAAGTACCCGTGCGGCATACAGAATGTCCTGCATGGTTTCAATTCCGGTAACTTCATCGAAGAACCAACCACAGCTAGTATACATTAGCATGGTGTGATGCTGAACTTCTAACAGCTTTAGGAATTTAATCTTTTCACTTTGAGGCAACTCACGTGGTACGTGTTGGCTGATGAAGCTTTCCACACTATCTCGGGAGCGGTCAAGCACTACATTAATGTAATGGTTACGCACTTCCCAAGGATTTACTCCAAACGATTGCATTTCAGCTTCGTAGATAGGATTTACAGTATCGCGTAGCCAGTCAAATGCTGCTCGCAAAGGTTTTCGCCAGCGTTGGTGCCATTCGGGATGCCCACCGGTGTTTCCTCCACCATTTTCTGACCAACGTTCAAGGTGTGGGGTACTACTCCAGGCAGTATTTTCAATCACTTTAGCTTCATACTCGATAGGGTGCTTTTCTAAATATTCTCCGTAGATCGTAAGCTCAGCATCTGTCTGGTTTTCAATGTGGTGCAGACAGTACGAAAGCCCCATTTCACCGTAACGGTGGTGGTGGCCGTAGCTCTCACCGTCGGTAGCGATATGCATGATCTGAGGTTTCTCGGAGTTAAAATCCAGTTGATCAACCAAGCGCTTGGAAAAAGCAGCTCCATTGTTTAGCAACCCCTCAAAAGCAATTCCCTGAGAAACCGGTCCATCGTAGAAGAACAACGCAATGGTATTGCCGGAAGGTAATTTACATTGGTAGGGACGACGTGGGTCAACTTTCGCTCCGGTAGCATCTTGCCATTCTTTGTTGCCAATTTTCCGAACCTTCAGGGCCTGATAGGGCGATAGTATGGTAAACTTGATACCGTGTTTAGCCAACACTTCCAACGTATCGGTATTTACCGCTGTTTCGGGAAGCCACATGCCCTCGGGGGGGCGTTGAAAACGGGCCTCAAAGTCACGAATACCCCAGATAATTTGGGTTTCTTGGTCGCGAGGGTTTGCTAGTGGAACAATCAAGTGATTGTAGGCCTGGGCAATGGCTGAGCCGTGACCGCCGAATTGCTGCTGACTGATTTTATCAGCTTCCA
Organism: uncultured Flammeovirgaceae bacterium; assembly: GCA_937884755.1. Classification (GTDB taxonomy): domain Bacteria; phylum Bacteroidota; class Bacteroidia; order Cytophagales; family Cyclobacteriaceae; genus Tunicatimonas. The sequence continues at coordinate 400 of CAKZYJ010000377.1, read as the reverse complement.
GAATGGCTTCGTACACATCCGGAGCTTGTAATTTCATCCACTGGAGCAGCGTAGGACCAAAGTTGAAACTGATTTTGGCGTAATTGTTAATGATGTCTTTTATGTGACCTTCACCATCCAGGATTCGAGCGGCTGAATTTCGCGAGTAGCATTCGGCGGTGATCCGCTCGTTCCAATCGTGGTAGGGGTAGGCCGAATCCTGAACCTCCACCCGATTTAACCAGGGGTTTTCGCGGGGAGGCTGGTAAAAATGTCCGTGAATACAAACGTATTTATTGGTATTGTTCATAGCTTGTTCAATGATTTAATTGCTTATTGCTAGTTATACTATATCATTTATCCTTAAACCTGTCTATGCCTGAAATAGGTTGACCGAATTTGCGGTATAAACCTAGCGTTA
>CAKZYJ010000376.1 GCA_937884755.1 uncultured Flammeovirgaceae bacterium | reverse complement strand
AGGGCTACTGTACAACGATAATGGGGAGCAGACCGGAAATGACTCCGGCCCTTACCCCGATGCGGTGATGAAGACTTACTATTACACTAACTCTCCCACCGGAACGGATATGCTGCTTTCAGGACTGGACGTCTCAGCTACCTATGACTTTACCTTCTTTGCCAGTAATACCTTTACCAATAACCGGACGGCGATTTACACCATTGGTAGCACTTCGGTAAGCCTTAATGCCTCTCAGAATGTTAATCAAACTGTTCAGATCACAGGAGTGAGCCCCAGTGGTAGTGGGGAAGTAAGTATCAATATCAAACGGGATGGCGCCGCCCAGTTTGGCTTTCTCAATGTGCTGGAGATCACGCGGCACTCGGCTAGTGCCCCCACTCCCCCGGCTGACCCAAGTGGACTGTCAGCCACTGCCCTTTCCAGTAGTGGTATAGGTCTCTCTTGGAATGATAATGCTTCCGATGAGACGGGTTATGAAGTCTGGCGGGGCAGCAGTGCAGGAAGCCTGTCAGTACTTACCACGCTGGCCGCCAATACGACCAGCTATACCGATCAGGGGCTTAATGCGAGTACCACCTATTACTACCAGGTACGGGCAGTTAACAGCACCAACAGTACGGCTTCGGGCTTTACCGCTGAGCAAAACGCCACGACCCAAGCTCCGCCTCCTTCTAGTGGTAGGGTGACCCAGGATTTACAAGTACTCTATACCTTTCAGGAAGGTAGTGGCAGTACTATCACTGATGTTTCAGGGGTAGGCTCAGCACTAAACCTGACGATTGAAACTCCTGCTAACACTAGCTGGGCTAATGGTGGAGGGCTAGAGATCACTACGGCTACCCGCCTTGAGTCATCTTCTTCGGCCAGTAAAGTCAATAATGCCATCCAGGCTAGTGATGAGCTGACCCTGGAAGTCTGGGTCGCCACCGCTTTAATCACTCAGACCGGGCCCGCTCGGGTGATTAGTTTATCCGGAGGGTCATCGGTACGGAATGCGACATTAGGGCATAACAGTGACGGCAGTAGTTATTGGTACCAAAGTCGCATCCGCACCCAGAATACAACTGGCACTGATCTTAACGGTCTTCCTTTGCAAGACTACATGAGTGGTAGTCGCACCAGTACTGCCGTTCACCACGTAGCCCTGACGCTGAGCTATGATGCAGGTAGTAGTACGGCGACCGAGACGCTATACATCAACGGGCAACTGGTAGGAAGTACGACTCGCTCAGGCGATTTGAATAGTACCTGGACTGCCTTTCCGTTAGTACTCGGCAATGAGGACGGGGATGATCGCCCCTGGCTAGGGACATTTTATCTAGCAGCAGTTTACAGCCGAGGGCGCTCGGCCACTGAGGTGATGGATAACTTTCAGGCGGGCTACGGGGGGGCTGATACGCCCCCAGCCGCTCCGCAGAGTTTGAGTGCCACTGTTCAGGGTAGTGGTCAGATAGATTTGGACTGGCCAGATAATATTGAACAGGATTTCGCCCATTATGCACTCTACCGCAGTACTACGGCCGGATTTACTCCTGATGCCAATACGTTGGTTGCTAATAATCTAACGGTGAGTAGTTACCAAGATACAGGACTCAGTGCCTCAACCACGTATTACTACATGGTGGTAGCGAGCGACCAGAGTGGACAGGTTTCCCCACCTTCACCTCAAGCCAGCGCTACGACTAGTGGGGCTCCAATTGCTCGGGTGACCCAGGACGTACAGGTGCTCTATACTTTTCAGGAAGGCAATGGTAGCACAGTAAACGATGTCTCAGGGGTGGGTTCGGCATTAAACCTAACGATAGAAACCCCCGCCAATACGAGCTGGCTCAATGAAGGCGGTCTACAGATTAGTTCAGCCACGCGGATTTCTTCAGGAGGCAGTGCTACAAAGCTAGTCAATGCTGCTCAGGCTAGTAACGAAATTACCTTAGAAGCCTGGGTGACTCCTGCTTTGGTACAGCAAGATGGCCCCGCCCGAACGGTAACACTCTCCAATGGAACCCTCAATCGTAATATTACTTTAGGGCAAGACTACGATGGCGGCGGGTATTTTTACGCGGCCCGGGTACGAACCAATGATAGTAGAGTAGATGATAATGGCCTATTAGATGGCGAGAATTTCAGTATGTCCAATCGGTATACAAGTCTAGTGAAGCATCACGTGGTCTATACCCGCACGAGCAGCGGTAGTGAGAAGCTCTATGTAAATGGGGCCGTGGTGGCTGCTGGTAACCGTCCTGGTGACTTTTCCAACTGGAATACCTACGTACTGATACTAGGTAACGAAGTAGGCTCGGAACGACCTTGGTTGGGAACTTATCATTTAGTAGCTGCCTACGGACGGGCACTGACTGACAGCGAAGTACAGCAAAATTACGCAGCAGGTCACGGGAATGGTGGCCCACCTCCGACCACCTTACCTAACTTAGTAGCTAACGCTACCTCCGCTACTTCCGTAGATGTTAGTTGGTCGGATATTCAAGGGGAAACAGAATATCAAATCTTGCGACAACAGGGTGGTGGCTCCTTTGATCCACTTACCACAGTTGGGGTCAATACTACCAACTATCGGGATAATGGTGTGCAAGCTAGTACCAACTACACTTACCGGGTACTTGCCCAAAGCGCTACAACGACACTTTCACAAACAGATGTGAATGTTATGACGCCAGCAGCGGGTACAGGAGTCGCACCCCGCCAACTGTCCATCCCCGAGGTGAGTGCTTCACAGCTTGAGCTACGCTGGAATTATGAAGGGAATACCAGTCTCGTTGATTTTGTCATTGAGCGAAGGGTGGGTTCAGCAGGTATGGCTGAACTTGCTACAATTACCACAGGTGAGGCAAGCTATACAGATTCCCAGGTCTCGCCCGCCACGCGATATACCTACCAGGTGTACGCTGAATTGAAAAGTGACGCTACTGAGCGATCCAACTTTTCCAATGAAGCAGAAGGTGCTACCCATTCTAATAAGATTCCAGAAACGATTAGCAATGGAGATTATGTACCCCAGTATAACGGTAATATTGCGGGGATCAAATGGAACTCTCAAGGCCTTTACCAATCCCAAGAAAAGCTGTATTACTTTAAATACGATCCAGTGAATCGGTTGACCGCTGCCCGTTACGCCGAACGTAGTTCACCAACAGCTTGGGGCAATGCTAATGGGCACTTTAGTGTAGATGATATTGGCTACGATGCTAACGGCAATATTGACCGACTGACCCGCTTTTCGGGACAAGGGGGGCAACATGCTATTGATGAGCTAGCCTACAGCTACGATGCAGGCAACCAGCTTACCTCAGTGAGTGATTTGTCGGGATCATACGAAGGTTTTGCTGATCGGAACTCTGCTGGAAACGACTACCGCTACGATGATAATGGCAATCTGATTGAAGATAAAAACAAGTATATTACCGGAATCACCTATAATCTACTTAATCTGCCCGAACTGATTACCTTTGAAAAGGACGGACAAACCGCTACGGTTCAATACGTCTACACGGTTTCAGGGGTCAAATTGCGAAAAATCTCAACCGACTACGAAGGTAAGGTGACCACGACCGACTATATTGGGGGTATCCAATATACCCAAGTGGATAGTGAACCCCGGCTGCTGGAACTCATTCAGCACGATGAAGGACGGGTCGTACCCAAATCGGATGGTTCGGGCTTTGCGTACCACTACGATATTCGGGATCACTTGGGCAATACGCGAGTGACGTTTAGCTCAGAAACCGAAACGGATACCTATCTGGCGACGATGGAAATGGGCGATGTGTCAGGAGAAGTGGCAGCTGAAGAAGAGCAACTGTTCAGTAACATCAACGAAACCCGGCAAACGTACCTGAATGCCAATACAACCGCCAGTAGCAATGAGGTTACTAACCCGAACCGGGCCGCCCGGTTGAATGCAGCTCAAGGAAGGGTAGTGGGCCCAGCTAAAAGCTTAGAGGTGAAACGAGGTGATGAGATACGGCTGGAAGTGAATGCCTACTACGAAATTGTACAGAACACGAATTCAGCTATATCGGGTAGTGTTGTTCCTTTTGTAGTGAGTGCTTTCAGTGGACAGGGAGTGGTAGATGGGCAGACATTAAGTTCGGCCCTTAACCAGCCGGGTGCCTTGAATGGAGTTGACTTTCTTTCTGATGAGGGCAATGGGGTGCCTAAGGCCTACTTGAACTTTCTGTTGTTTGATGAAAATTTTGTGCCTGTAGCCCTGACCCCATTGGGGCGTGATGTGCTGGACGTAACCGATGAAGCTGAGAACCAACTGCCGTTATCGGGAGCTCCCCAACATCAGACAATGGCTGTCACCTTGGATATGCCGACCTCGGGGTATTTATACGTGTACGTCTCTAACGAAAGCGACTGGGATATCAACGTCTACTTTGATGACCTCAAGATTGAGCATGAGCATAGTCCAGTAATCGCCGATGAATCGTATTATCCGTTCGGACTCACCCATAATCAGAAACCGGGTAGACAGTTCAATAATAAGTACCTCTATAATGGGAAAGAGTTGCAGGATGAGTTGGGGCTGAACTGGTATGACTATGGTGCCAGGATGCTTGATGCGTCTTTAGGCAGATGGCATGTGATTGATCCTATGAGTGACGTTTATCATTCTGAATCACCCTACAACTACACCCTCAATAATCCGATCAATCTCATTGACCCTAATGGAATGTATGTGGAAGGGGCTGAAGCTTGGAATCAGCTTAATGAGGAAGAAGATAAACGGGAAGAAACGGAAGAACAGCGAGAAGCTATTAAGAATAGAGTATCGGCGGCTCTTGCCGGAAACGAAGGCAGAAATATTGGTAGTTCTGGCGAAAGGCCTAATCCTATTGGTATTGGTTCAGGTAGTGCTTATGCCATTCGTCAAGCAGGAGGTAACCCTTATGATACCCGAGGTTTTGGAACGGGATTGATGGATGGGGTCTTTGCTGGTATTGACAACCGCGTGGATGCGATGAAAGGGTTTATTGACGATCCTGATCTAGGTGGGGTATTAAGCGATATGTGGGAAGGAATCAAGGGCATACCAGGGATTCCCGGACAGGTTGCTGATTACTTCGGTTCACTAGAGAATAAGACGTGTAATCAGTTAGGAGACGATGTAGGTGCTTTCGTATACGGTGGAATCAATGGTATTTCTGATGGATTAATCTTAGGTGGGGGACTAACATATGGTACTGGTATATTGGGAGCAGGTACAAGGGCTCTAGGTAATAATATTAGTGCAGCATTTGGCCCTATGAAGCAGTGGGTAAGAGTAGGGCCATCATACAGCCACTATTTAGGAGGACATACAAAACTTTCGATTAGATGGGGGGCATCGCCTGTTGGAAACTGGAGATACGTAAATCAAATTGGTAGTCCAACGCTTCGGACGGTTAATCAATCTTTGAGAATGATGAGACTCCCTTTGCCTGGTTGGCGTTTTAAAGATGCAGGTCATTTACATTTACGAAAATAGGTAATTAGATGAGAGAGATTGTTATCAAAAGCATTGAAAATGATAGGAAGCATCATAAGAATGCAAAAAAAGAATACAGTAAAGAAGTCCAGGAAAGTAGATACAGATATGTAACTGAAAAGATAAGTAACCTCTCCCTGATAAATAATCAAAATAAAATATGTCTGATCTTTGGGATGGGGAAACACCCAAAGTCTACCTACAGAGAACTAGAAAAGTTATCTGGTATCCGAGTAGTTTGGTATGATTCTCTTTTCTCTAAATGGTTGAAACCAGTGAGCTTTTTCATAGCTAGTTACGAGGGATTGGTAGAAATTACAGATAGAGAAAAGCTTCCATTAGTTTTCAATAGGCTTGCAAATATGTCAATGGTAGGTCTGTATTATTTCTCTAGAGACTTAGAAAATAAGTTTGTAGAAACTATTAAAAAGGAAAAATATAGCAGTTATGGCGATACTATCGTGCAAGAAGATCCTGAGTATTTTATTTATCAGATTGATGCTGATAACGTAGAGTCTTCAACAGGAATTTATGAAATAGTTTCGTATGGTCAGAACTGTCCTAGAGAGCTAGTTGATATTCTCTATACATAATCTCAAGAAGCAAAAGCCTTTCTAGTTTTATAGTCCCGAATATAGGTATCCATCAGATCAAAGAGGGTACGCTGTTTTTCTTCGTCCAGTTGCCGTAGGGCATCCAGCCGCCGTAGCATCGTCTGGTCTTTCAACTGCTCAGAGGTGATGCCCACTAGGTAGTCCAGCGAGACTTCCAGGGCCTGGGCGATCTTGGCCGCAATCTCAATAGAAGGCTTCATGTCCCCTCGCTCATAACGGCCAATAATCGCTCCCGAGGTGCCGATCTGCTGCCCGAGTGCTTCACGGGAAAGCCCTTGTTGTTTGCGGGCGCTCATCATTTTGTTACCAAAGTCCATACGTATGGGTGCTGTTTGTTGCGCTTTCATGCTTGTTTTGGTAAAAATATGACCCTGATAGGTAAAAAACAATCGGGATAGGTGTTGGATAGTTGGAACGTATCATGTACTTTTGGCACCGATACGTAACAAAAAACTTTTTTCTCACCGTTGGAAATCCCCGAGATCAAATCCAGACTATCCCTATCAGACGTATTGCAGCACTACGGCTACAAGCCCGACAAGAACCACCGGCTGCACTGTCCCTTTCACGAGGATAGCACTCCGAGCTTGCAAGTCTACTATAAAACCCAAACCTGCTACTGCTTTTCCACCAACTGCCCCACCCACGGCAAAAGCCTGGATGTGACCTACTTTCTATATTACGCTCATTTTCAAATTCATACACCGAAATTTTGGTCATTCCCTGAAATTACTCTACAGGTTTTAGACGAAGATTTCGGTTCTTGATTTCTTTCTAATAGCATTATTTTTTCGGGATTTGGCTTGCTCCCGGTATTTGTTTTTCTTCCAGTGTTTGCGAATCGGTCCAGACATCTGGTGAGCTTCTTCAGGCACCATCATGTTCAAACTTCGATGAGGCCGCTTCTCATTGTAGATCCTGATCGCTTTTCGGATGGCAAGCTTAGCCTCTTTATGCGTAGGATAACCAGGCTGAAGTAACTCTTCCGCGTGGCGTCCACTTTCAGGATACCATTGACCCGTTCAGCGATTGGGTTTTCATAGGATTCACTGGCCATGCTAATCTGAACCTGATTCTTCTCTAATAAGCTAACATATTCTCGGCAGCAGTATTGGATACCACGATCTGAGTG
>CAKZYJ010000375.1 GCA_937884755.1 uncultured Flammeovirgaceae bacterium | reverse complement strand
CGAACCAGTGACCTCTGCCCTGTCAAGGCAGCGCTCTAAACCAACTGAGCTAACGCCCAAAAAAAAGAAGAAATATGAGATGTGAAATACGAAATTAGTTTTTCTTACTTCATGTTTCTTCTTTCGTATTTAGAACAAATATAGTGGAAATTGGCAAAACCAAGTCTCAGGCTCCGCCGTTTATTTGCTCATCGAACACCTGACCGATTAACTCCAGGGCTTCTTCCAGAATGGTATCCCGGCCGGCTTGCTTGTCTTCGTCAGTAATATCTACCCGGATATCAGGGGCTACTCCGTTTTCAATATTCTCACCGGCCACGGTAGTGGTAACCGTAGAGGAAAAGCGGTAGGTCCAGCCATTGGGTAATTCCCGGTTAATCGGTAGCCCGCCTCCACCACCGGTGCTATCGCCCATCACCACCACATTAGGGAAATTCTTCATAATCTGCACAAAAAAGTTAGTGGCGCTATAGCAGCTGCGATTAGCCAACACTACCACGGGTCCGTTATACTGAAATGCGCCTTCTGGCTCGGCGTACTTCTTAATAGGTTCGGTAAAATCGTTATGACCAGGGCCATCTTTGTACTGCCAATTTTGTACGTGGCGGCGTTCATCAGCGAAGCGGCTTACGAGCGTATTTACATTACTTATACTACCTCCACCGTTGTCGCGTACATCAATAATCAACCCTTTAAAAATGAGCGTATCGTCGTTGCTGTTAATGCGGCTGGCGTAGGAAGTAACCAGATAATCGACAATAGATTCACTAAAGTCATCCTCGAAGCTTTCGTAGTAGATGTAGCCGATGGAATCTATCGCCCGGTGTCGGAACGGACCAGTGATTTCATAATCATCTGCCAAATAGTTGCGCTCAATCACCGTATAGTCGAAATTCTGAGGAAAGTCCAGATACCAGTCCCAGTTTCGGGAAAGGTCAAAACCAGCTTGTAGGTTTACGTGTCCATCGCGCAGTACAAACAGCATATCAGCTAGTACATTAAAGAGCGAATCGCGGCGCATGCCATTTTCTACGCGAGGGCGGTTAGCTTCGTAAACGGCGTCCCAATCAATACCCTTCAGATCAAAGAAAGAATAATTTTCGTCTACCGTAGTCCACATGGAGTTGAAGATGTCCACAGCATTATCGTCGTACTCATCTCGTATAAAGGCTTCTTCACAAGCAAAGAGAGCAACGCAGAAAAGTCCGATGCCCAGGTAGGTTATAGTCTTCTTCATATCAAAAATTAAACATAGTGCCGATTACAATATTGTGCGAGGCCGATTGTACTAAACGAGGCTCGCTGTAGCGCAAATAGTTCCATTCGTAACTCAGGCGCAGCCGGTTACGGTTGGTGAGAAAGTATTCCAGCGAGAGAGTGTTGCTGTAGCGAAAGAATTTGTTGAGACTAGTCAGCTTGCCACTTTCAAAAAACTGAGCTACTGGTTCATCCCGCTCGTCATCCAGAAACCCGGGTAATCGGGAAGTGCCATAGGAAGGACGTATAGCAAAGGTGAGTAATGGTAAGTAAGCCGCGTATTCGGCACGAAAGCGACGGTTCCAAAGCTTGAAGGGATACACCAGAGAGCTAGCTGGACTCAATGACAGATAAAAACTGTTGTTTTGAGAATTATTAGTATAGTTTTCAAAGTTCCAGAGCATCCATAAAGAATTAAATGATCCGCCGACAAACCACTGTAAGCGGTCTTGCCAGATATTCCGTAGCCGTTTTTTGTAGCTGTAATTTATCTCAGTTCGGAAGTAATTCACATCCGCGAATTCAAACGCAAAGGCTGACATCTGTCCGTAGTCAAAGCGAGCGTCCAAATGATCGAGTACGCTACTATCCTTCCTAAAGTGAAACCCGCCCGTTACCGAAAAAGCATGTCCCTGGTAGCGGAGTGAGGAAGAGCTTTCGTCGAAAAACTTAGGTAAGGTGTAACCTGCTCCAATATTGAACGAACGAAATTTATCCTGGGCTTGCGCTGGATTAATGGATAGAATAAGAAAAGCTATGAGTAGACAGGGGGCGTAAGTAATTATCTTTCTCAAATCCCCCTTACCCCCTTTGAAAAAGGGGGAGAGCAAAAATGTAATTTCTTTCTTTAAGATAAAGACATTAGGCAGTTTTAAGAACGAGTGCAATTCCCCTTTTGAAAAAGGGGCCCAGGGGGGGGTAATACGTCCTAGCAAGCTTCCGGAGAGTCTATCAGAAAAGCTTACCAAAAATGAACGAAGGTTCATAAATCAACTTCTATTTGATTTTTCATGATATCATCCAAAGTTTCCCGTTCGCGGATCAGCTTAGCCTCACCTCGATGGACCAGTACTTCAGCCGGGCGTAAACGAGAGTTGTAATTAGACGCCATACTGAAACCGTAAGCACCGGCGTTTTTGATAGCCAGAATATCACCGGGTCTCACTTCAGAAAGCATGCGGCCTTCGCCAATAGTATCAGTTTCGCAGATGTAACCCACAATGTTGTAAGGTTGCAGCGGAGCATCCGGGTTAGAAATATTAACGATCTCGTGGTAAGCATCGTACATCATAGGCCGCAGTAAATGATTGAGACCGGTATCTACGTGTACAAAATTAATTCCTGGATTTTCCTTAACTACTGTAACCTGAGTAAGTAGATAGCCGCTTTCGCTGACGATAAACTTACCGGGTTCAAACCACATTTCCAGCTCGCGGCCGTACTCCAGACAAAAATCCTGAAAGGCATTTTCCAGCAGCGTAGCCAGTTCAGAGATATTAGTGGCAATATCTCCCTCCTTGTAAGCCACCTTAAATCCACTACCGAAATCAATAAATTGCAGATCGGGAAAGTGACGAGCGGCAGCGAATAAGCGTTGAGCTCCCTGTACAAACACTTCTGCATCCTTAATATCCGATCCCGTATGAATATGCAGACCGTTGATATTGATACTGTACTGTTGAACAACCTCAGCGATCACATCTAGTTGAGATAAGGCAATGCCAAATTTTGATTCGTTATGCCCTACCGAAATTTTCTCGTGGCCACCCGCCCGAATGTCCGGGTTCAGGCGAATACAGCAAGGAATTTGGCTACCATAACGCTCGCCAACGTAGCGTAGCAGCGGCAAACTGTCTACGTTCATCTGGAGGCCAAGTTCAATGGCTTCCTCAATCTCGGCAAACGGAACTCCACTGGGGGTGTACATAATGTGGCTGGGCGAGAAACCAGCCTTCACGGCAATATGCCCCTCTTGAACCGAAACTACATCCAGATCAATACCCTGCTGATGAATCAGTTTAAGGATAGAAATATTGGTAAGCGCTTTGGCGGCGTACTTAAACTTTACCTTCGGATAAGTAAAGGCATTCTTCAGCTCGTTAATCTGCCGGACGATAACGTCGGCATCGTACAGATAAAGCGGAGTACCGAACTCCTGACAGACCCTGACCAGATCAATTCCTTGCGGAGAAGGTACTGCGGGTGGAGAAGCGGTAGCGGCGTTAGGAAAGGACATAAAGCGTTAATTCAGAACAGCTAAGATACAATAAGATTTATGAATAGCGGGGGAATTTTACAAACTTGTCAGCATTTTTACGTAAACGTTAATCAAAATGATAAATGACGGATAGCTAATAAAAGCTGGTATATCCAAAGTCATTATTCATTTGTCATTACTCATCAATCGTTATTATGAAGGAGTCAGTAGCTACCATATTTCAAACCCGCTTTTTAACATTTCAACAACAAGCCCAACAGCTTCAGAAAAAATACAACCTGCTTTCTGGAATACGGATTATTTTCTTTCTGGCGGCCATTATCGGCATCGTCTACTTAGCCAACGCCCGGTTAACCAATTGGTTTATCGGAATCCTGGTTTTATCAGTGGTAGGTTTTGTGGTACTGGTCATCCGCCACCAGCGCATCAAGTGGCAGCTCGATCATACCCAACGGTTGGCTACCATTAATGGCGAAGAAACAGAACGGCTCAATTATCGCCTGCATGCCTTCGATGCCGGACTGGTGTACCAAGACCCGATTCATGCCTACTCGGGCGATCTGGATGTGTTTGGGGAACATTCGCTATTTCAACTTATTAACCGTAGTACTACTCAAAAAGGGAAAGGTTTTCTGGCCGATTGGTTGCAGCACCCTGCCGACAAGCAAGAAGTAGAACTACGGCAGAATGCCGTTCAGGAACTAAGCCCACAGATTGACTGGCGGCAAAGTCAGCAGGCTCACAGCCGAGTAGTGGATACCAAAGCGGAAGATATACAAGAATTGCTTAAGTGGGTGGTTACTCCGGCAGCGCTCGCCAATCAGAAACTATATCGGTTGGTTCAGGCCGGATTAGCTATCGTCACAGTTGTTACTATTGGGTTGAGTATGACAGGTCTGATCCATTGGTATATACCATTGTTGTTGATAGTAGTGAACCTATCGGTAATTGGTAGTAAGGCTAAGGTAGCAGAAGAGGTTCATCAACAGACTAATCGCCACGTTGCGTCCCTAAAAGCCTACCGGTATATGATGGAAGGCGTAGAAAAGCACTCCTTTCAGTCCCCTCGTTTGCAATTACTACAGAGTAATTTGCTTCAATCGGGTCGCTCTGCTTCGCAGTATGTGAAGGAGTTAGAATACATACTATCCAATTTTGATTCTCGAGCTAACGTGCTCTACCATGTTTTCAACGCTATTCTGCTGCTGGATATTTATTGGCTGCTGCGGGCTGACCGATGGAAAGCGGCGGCTAGCAATCAGGTGGCCGGATGGCTGAACAGTATGGGTGAAATTGAAGCGATTAATAGCGTTGCTAGCTTCACCTTTGCTCAACCTGAATTTACCTTTCCTGTAATCTCCAATGAGCGCCACCATATTTTAGCCGAAGCAATGGGGCACTGCCTGATCCCCCCTACCCAACGAGTAAACAACAATTTTGGGATGGAAGGCCGGGGAGCAATTAACGTAATTACCGGTTCAAATATGTCAGGCAAAAGCACTTTTCTAAGAACTGTGGGAACCAACGTAGTATTGGCATTAATGGGTGCTCCGGTATGTGCCCAGCGATTTGAAGTAGGTGTGATGCAGGTATTTACCAGCATGCGCACTCAGGATTCGCTGGAGGAAAATGTGTCCTCTTTTTACGCCGAATTGCGCCGGTTGCGGCAGTTGCTTACCATGCTAGAAGCCCCCCGTCTACCAGTATTGTTTATGCTAGACGAAATTCTAAAGGGCACCAACTCCCACGACCGTCACCACGGTGCGGCCTCCCTGATTAAACAGCTTAGTAAGTTAGAAGCCTCCGGGTTTGTGTCTACCCACGACCTGGAATTAGGAAAACTAGCTGATGAATTATCTAGGGTTCATAACTACAGCTTTACCAGCACCATTGAGGGCGACGAGATAATTTTTGATTATAAACTATACGAGGGTGTTTGCCAGAGCTTTAATGCCAGTAAGCTAATGGAAAAAATGGGCATCGCCATTGAGCAATGATTAATGACTAGTGAGGAATAAGTGAATGTATTAATCATTAGTTACTATTCATTAATCATTCAGATAATCTTTAAATGCCTGAAATACTGATACTTACCGGTGCATGTGGCGTTGGAAAAACAACCACTGCCCGAGCCTGGGCTAAGGCCAGACAGGGAGTAGCCATTGAGACTGATTACTTCACCGAATGGATTCATGATGATAGCTTTGAGCGCTTCACGGCAGAAGAAGAAACGCTGGTAGCTAATTTAACGGTTGTTACCACTCAGGAATACCTCAAACTAGAAATGCCTGTAGCCATTGATGGTGTATGGAGCCCTGCCGGACTAGAGATTCTCAAAAACCGGTTGGAAGAAGAAACCAATATCCGGCTGAAATTCGTATGGCTCTATTGCGACATTAGTGAAAACCATCGTCGCGACGAACTCCGGGTTCTGGAAGATCAAATGAAGCAACGGGTTGATATTGTAAACCAAGAACAACGCAGTCATAAATGGCAAGAGTGGGTATACCCCATTGATACTACTCACCTGACGTTACAAGAAACCCTCGCTGCTATTGAAGCAATATGAACATGGTATTATAGTGTTTGGGCGGCCGCCGTGCGGTGTAAATGTGTTAAAGTAACATAAGCAACCGAATAAAAAACGGTGCACTATAACACCATAACACTGCAACACCAATCCTCCGTTGTGTATACCAAAAGAAATAGCTAGGTTTACAATCTTGCTGGGGTGGCGGAATTGGTAGACGCGCACGTTTCAGGTGCGTGTGAGGTAACACTCGTGCGGGTTCGAGTCCCGCCCTCAGCACTTTCTTCACTTATTTCTTTAACTTGGCATCGGTTTGGGTGGCAGAAACACCCCGGTGGCGACGGTCGTTTAGCTCGGGGTCTTCACCCATCCAGGCCCATACTTTTATTAGGCCGTTCTGATGGGCGCTGGCTAAAAAGCTACCGTCCCGATTGAAGTCAATGTATTCAGCGTGGTCGCCGGCCCATACTTTGGCGGCTACCGGTATACGGTCATTTTCTTTTTCCAGAATGTCCGCCGCCCGGTACACAAAAATATGGGGATCGTGCCCGGCATAGGCAATATAGTCACCATTAGGGTGCCAGGAGACCGACTCAATCTTTTTGCCCAAATGGTTGAAGGTCTTCGCTAGCTTTCCGCTTTGCCAGTCCCAGATGTAGCCATTGCCTCGGTTCTGATCCGATTGACCTACTGCAAACACGTACCGAGCATCGGGCGAGAACACCCCGCTGGTGAAGGTAACATAGTGGTCGGGGTTTAGGGTTTGTGCCAGCGACCAGTCTGTGGTTTTAAACACTTTCACGGCACCGTGCCCTACCGCCAGCAAATACGCATCGTCCTGAGAGAAGAAGAGTTCGTTCACGGTACTGCCAAAATCCATGGAAGCTACTTCTTCGCCCGAAGGCATTTCGTAAATACGTACCCAGCCCTGCGTGGGCTTACCATCCTCTTCGATTTTTTCTTCGCCAATGGCCAGCAGGCTCCCCTGGTTCGACCAGGTAAGCCCGTCAATACCCCGGTTCTGCTTTAGCGTTTTTGCTATCTCACCGCTGGCGGCATCGTAGACTGTTACCAGGTAATCTTCGCTGCCCGCAGCCACGTATTTACCATCGGCTGACCAACCTACTCGCTCAATTTCCTCTGCGGCGTACTGTCGCCAAAGTTCGGTGCCGTCGGAGGTGCGCCACATAATCACTGAGTTGTCGAACTTGGTGCCACTCACCAGATATTTTCCGTCGGGAGAAAATTCTACGCTTTCTACTGAACCCAGTTCACCCATTGCGTCGGCAATGCGAGCCCAAACTGGCTCTAGCCGCAACTGATAATCCAGGTACTGCTGGGCGTATCCAGTTTGCAGAAATAAGGAGAGAATAAGAGTACTGAACAAGTATCTTCTAAGCATAATGCAAGATGTAATCTTTTCCTAAATTCGCAAATCGGACATTCGTTATTCTGGCAGGCACTAGGCCGAAAGCTTATTTGGATAACCAAGTTTTCTTTGATTCATCAATTTTGCCTAATTTATGCCTCGGCTTACTAAACAAAATCAAAACAAATACTCACAACAAGACTATGGAATCATCAAGAAGAACCTTTCTGAAAAAGACAGCCGCGGCTAGCTCGGCAGCCATCGTGGCTCCTACCATCATCTCATCTAAGGCTTTCGGGGCTAACGACCGAATTAACGCCGCAGTATTGGGCATCAACGGCCGGGGTAAAAATCACATTAGTAGCCTGATGAATCAGGAGAATGTGAAGGTTACGGTGCTATGTGATCCGGATATGAACCTTCTCAAAGAGCGTCAGACGCAGTTTAAGGAAACCTACAACGAAGATGTGGCCTTGGAGCAGGACCTGCGTCGGGTGATGGATGACCCGGATATTGATGTGGTCAGTATTGCCTCACCTAATCACTGGCACGCCCTTACCACCATCTGGGCCTGCCAGGCTGGTAAAGATGTATACGTTGAGAAACCCGGTTCGCACAACATTTGGGAAGGTCGCAAAATGGTAGAGGCTGCGGAGAAGTACGACAGAATAGTACAGCACGGAGTGCAACTGAGAAGTTCGCCAGCCATTAACGAAGCCATTGGGCTGTTACGGGATGGCTACATCGGAAATGAGTATATGGCTCGGGGACTGGTTTTCAGATGGAGACCTAGTATCGGCGATAAAGGAGTTTCCTCGGTTCCTGAGGGTATTGATTACGATCTGTGGACCGGTCCGGCTCAAAAGCGACCTTTCACCGAAAATCTGGTTCACTACAACTGGCACTGGCACTGGGATTACGGCAACGGTGATGTGGGCAATCAGGGCATCCACGAAACGGATCTCTGCATGTGGGGATTGGACGTCGGCCTACCGACGAAAATTACTTCGATGGGCGGAAAATTTCTCTGGGATGACGCTAAAGAAGTACCGGAGGTACTCACGTCGGTGTATAAGTATCCCGACGAAGGTAAAATCATCCAATTTGAAGTGCGCCCCTGGTGCACCAACACCGAAGAGGGTGTGACAGTGGGTAATATTTTCTACGGCGACAAAGGCATACTGGTGGTGGATGGCTACAATAAGTACCAGACTTATATGGGCCGGGAACGAACGCTGGGCCAATCCGGAGATGATGGTGGCGACGCCGGAACCGGCATGGCTCGCGGAGCTGGGGGCACCGACGGTCACTTTGCAAACTTTATTGAAGCGGTACGAAAACACGATAAATCAATCCTAAATGGCCCGGTAGAAACCGCGCATCTGGCTTCGGGATTAGCGCACCTTGGCAATATCGCCTACCGCTTAGATCGGGTGCTGACGTTTGATCCGAAAGCAGAGACTTTCGTAGACGATCCGGAAGCTGACAAAATGCTAGGTCGGGATTACCGAGAAGGGTTTGAGGTACCGGAAACTGTATAATATTGTTTAAATAAAAGCCGAATCCGGCACGCATGTAGTAACTGTATACTTTAAGTTTATCACTGCCGGAAATCACTAGCTCAAAGACTGTGATCTACATACTAGCCGGATGAAGCTTTTGCAGAATGAGGATGTAACCGTGCATCCTCATTGATTTTCGGGCTGTGGTTTCTATTTGGTTACTAACGCCTGATATACCAGTACGCGGTATTTGCGAACAAACTCACTGTAGTTGTGGATGGGCTGAACGTTGGTGTAGATCTGCATCACCAACTCATTCTCAAAGTCAATGGTATATTCCGAACAATATGCACCGCCCCACTTTACTGAGCCTACCGGAGCTTGGTCACCATAATGGCTATTTTCGGTAATTACCATTAGGCCGTAACCAAACTTATCGTGCCGATCCCACACTTCCGAGTCACCAATGTGATTGCTGGTCATCAGTTCCACCGTTAGCGGTGCCAGTAGTCGAACCCCGTTGTAGACGCCTTTATTCAAAATGATCTGGCACACCTTATTGTAATCGGTGGCGGTGCTGACCAATCCGGCCCCGCCCAAGTAGTAGGTCTGTGCTCCACTGCGGGCAAAACTCTGGTTCGTTTCGTTTTCACTCACGGTTAGCGGAGCTTCTGCTGATGGCTTGCTGTAGAGCGTCACCAAGCGATTGGTTTTTTCTGTGGGTAGATAGAAGTATGTATCGTTCATACCTAGTGGAGTGAAGATATGCTGCCGGAAAAACTCGGCCAGCGATTGCCCCGAAACCACCTCTACCAGTCGCCCCAGTATATCGGTATTGGGGCCGTAGGAAAAACTCTCTCCCGGATCGTGCATTAGTGGGCGCTTTCCCAGTTGATTGATTGCATCTTCCAGCACCCGGCTTTCCAGGGAAGCCAGAAACGGAATATCAAAGTCCGGATGGTTAGTCAGTGGGTGCTCGTAGGGAATGCCCGCTGTATGCGTAAGTAGATCGCGAATCATGATCTCCCGTCGGGCTGGTACGGTTTCGTATTCCAGGGTGGCGGAGTCGTAGCGCTCCAGTACTTGCGGATTGGCAAAGGCCGGAATGTATTTGGAGATAGGGTCTTCCAGCAGGAAGTGCCCTTGTTCGTACAGCATCATTACCGCAATGGTGGTTACCAGTTTGGTTTGCGAGGCAATGCGGAAGATGGCATCGGTATCAATGGGGTTCTGCTGTTCGGTGTCATTCCAACCATAGGCTTGGTGGTGCACTGTTTCTCCCTGCTGTACGATCATGGATACAGCAAACGGAATTTTTCCCTCGTCTACCCACGACTGTAGAAATGAATCAACTCGGCTGAGTCGTTCAGGTGAAAATTTCAAATTGCTGGATGACTGAGAGAAGGCCACTAACGGTAGCCAACAGGTTAAAAAAATAGTGGAGGAAACGCGTAATAGCATATTGATTAGGTAGTTAGGTGAAAAGCAAAGTACGCGAAGTTTGGGAAATAAGAAAACATCTTATATATAAGATTGCAATATATAAGAATTTTATATATAATTGTCTTATGTATTCATCCGAACTCGTTAAAGGAACCGTAACCACGCTTATTCTAAAGCTACTATCCGACAATAGGCGGATGTACGGCTACCAGATTACCCAGGCCATTACCGAGGCTACTGAAGGAAAAATTACATTGACGCTGGCAGCAATCTATCCGGTATTGCACAAGCTCAAAGCCAGTGGCGAGCTTACTACCGAGAAGGAAAAAGTAGGCAACCGAACGCGGATTTATTATTCGCTTACTGAGCAAGGAGATACTACCGCTCGGGAAAAACTACAGGAGTTTGCCGATTATCTAGCCACTATGAAATCGCTGTTGGAGATGAAACCGGGATTGCAGAAGTATATACTGATTCCGCAATGCTAACTAAATCCCAGATTAGTCTCATCAAGAAGCGTATTCAGCAGGAAGGCGTAAAAACTGCCGAGTTGGCGGAAGACTTGCTGGATCACTTTTGCGTGGCTATCGAACAACAAGTAGCTCAGGGAAGGCCATTTCAGCTAGCCCTCGATAAGGCATTCGACACACTACAGGAAGATGAACTAAAAATAACCGAGATGAAAACCCAAGAATTGCTGGAAGGGAAAAAAGTTTTTTATCCTGACCTATTTCAGAGCTTCGGATTACTGCTTATGGCTTTTGCCATTGGTTGGTTAGCGTCTAAAGGTGTACAGGCAATCTCTATTGGAATAGCCGATCCAGAAATGCGGCAGCAATGGTATGAGCAAAATTATCTATTAATTGGCGAGATTGGGATCATACTAAGTCTAGGAGTCCCCATGGGATATACTATCTGGAGAAAAAGACAAACGCAGACCAACATGTCTATTTTTTCGTTTCGTACCGTTCCGGTATACGTGTATGGAGTAATTTTACTCATTGGGTTTTTATGCCTCTTTTGGCTAGAACCACTTTCCCTGTTTTCCCCTTTTTTCCAGGAAGGCTGGGAAGCTGAACGTTTAATACTAGAAAATTTTGACCCTCTGCTAATCGTGCTAATTAGCATCGGCAATATGATTTTGCTGGAGTCATTATTTCGTGGAATCATTCTGAGAGGATTGCTAATGACGGCGACTCCGACTAGGGCTATTTTCTGGAGTGGTTTGTTCTGCGCTTTATTATTATATCATCAATTTGCTTCTGTTTTTTTCTTTAGTCTGACGTCAGGTTGGATTTACTGGAAAACCCGATCGTTATTTCCCTCGATTTTCTTTATGATCACTATATATCTCACAAGCTACGCTATTTCTCATTTTTTAGGTCATTCAAGAGGCTCACTCTTCCATTTTACCTGGTGGGATTATGTTGATCACAATCTACTGATTTACCTGCCTTTGGTTATTGGGGCACTGCTACTGACACTGGGGCTACTCTTCTATCTAAACCGAAGACTAAAAGCAGAATCTACAATCTAACTGGCATAGTTGGTCTAAATTGTCTATACTCATGGTTGCCAAGCATCTCAACTACGACGACCATGCAACTACGCAAACTTTTACTGACACTGCTAGTCGGTAGCCAGCTACTTCTGGCCTGTCAGACTTCACCCCCTTCCGAAGAAACTAATACTGCGGCGGATAGTCGCCCCAACATTCTGTTGATTATGGCGGATGACATGGGTTACTCGGATATTGGCTGTTACGGCGGTGAGGTTCGTACTCCTACGCTAGATCGGCTGGCGGCTAACGGACTGCGTTTCTCTCAGTTTTACAATACCGCTCGCTGCTGTCCAACGCGGGCTAGTCTGATGACCGGTCTGTATCCCCATCAGGCGGGAATGGGGCATATGACCAGTGACCGGGGTACCGATGGCTACCGGGGAGATTTAAACGAGCACAACGTGACCATTGCCGAAGTACTGAAGCAGGCGGGCTACCAAACCTTTATGAGCGGTAAGTGGCACGTGACTAAACATATGGGACAGTGGAGTGGCGACTCGCTTACTTCTACCCATAACTGGCCGCGGCAGCGCGGATTCGATCAGTTTTACGGTACCATTCTGGGAGCCGGAAGCTTCTACGATCCGGTTACCCTCACCGAAGGTAATACGCCCATAGATTTGCAGGATACTAGCTTTTACTATACCGATGTCATTTCGGGGAAGGCCATCAAGTACATTCAGGAATCAGATACTGATACACCTTTTTTTGGCTATATCGCCTACACCGCTCCCCACTGGCCCCTACACGCTCTGCCCAAAGATATTGCTCGCTATGAGGGGCGTTACGATATTGGCTGGGATAGCTTACGGCAAGAGCGCTTGCAGCGCATGCGCGAAATGGAAGTGATTGACGCTAACTGGCCCCTCACCGAGCGTGATGAGCGTATTCCCGTCTGGGAGGAAGCTGAGAATAAAGACTGGCAGGCCCGACGGATGGAAGTATACGCCGCCCAGGTCGACCGTATGGACCAAGGCATTGGCCGTATTGTGCAAACACTGGAAGAGCAAGGTATTCTGGAAAATACCCTCATCTTCTTTTTAGCCGACAACGGCGGCTGTGCCGAAGAGCTTTCGGAAGGCTGGGGAAGGCAGTTGTTTATTCCGGAAGAAACCATTGACGGTAAACCGGTGGTGCTGGGAAATGGTCATACCGATCTAATGCCTGGGCCGGAGAATACGTACCAAAGTTACGGAGTGCCCTGGGCTAATACGTCCAACACCCCGTTTCGCCTGTATAAGCACGACGTACACGAAGGAGGTATTTCTACTCCGCTGGTAGTTCACTGGCCTGAGGGAATTTCGGCTAAGGGAGAATGGCGACGTAGCCCGGGCCACTTAATCGATATTATGGCCACCTGTGTAGATGTAGCCCAAGCCGGCTACCCTGAGGAGCGAGACGGAAAAACTGTTTATCCTATGGAAGGAGTGAGTCTAGCCTCAGCCTTTAGTGAAGATACATTAGCGAGGGAAGCAATATATTTTGAACACGAAGGAAACCGGGCGGTACGCCGTGGTCCCTGGAAGTTAGTTGCTAGAGGCCGAGAAGGCCCTTGGGAATTATACCACATGGAACACGACCGCAGCGAAACCAATAACCTAGCCGAAGACCACCCCGAAATGGTACAAGAACTAGCCGACCTTTGGCAACAGTGGGCCACCCGTGCCAACGTACTCCCTTGGCCCAGTTAATTCTTTAACCCTCTGATAGATTAGATTTAAAAAATCTTCTTCCCTACGTTTGGGAAAATTTGCTGTCTGAGCGAAGCGAGTTTCAAAGTTTCCTAGATTTTTTGCTTACTTTTTCATCGATGGAAAAAGTAAGGGCCCGCCCGGCCCAAGGGCAGAGCAGTAAAATCTGAGCTTTATAAATAATCCATAGAGCTAATTCAATACGCGATATAAAATAAACTATGTACCAAAAACACCTAATACTAACTATCCTCATCTTCACCACCTTATTCGCCTGCCAACCCGCATCCGAAGAATCATCCGAAACAGAACAACCAGCTTTACCCAACATCGTCTTTATCCTAGCCGATGACATGGGCTACGGTGACCCAGCCAGCTATAATCCCGAATCGAAAATACCTACTCCCCATATCGACCAAATTGCCCAGAACGGAGTGAAGTTTACCGACGCGCACTCACCCGGGCCTTGGTGCGTACCCTCCCGCTACGGACTCATCACCGGGCAGTACCCTTACCGCACCCAACTCAACTGGCGGGAGCGAGCGTTGATTGATCCTGATCAGCAGACCATCGCCGAACTGCTGAAGGAGAACGGCTACCATACCGGGATGGTGGGCAAGTGGCATTTAGGCTTTGATAACATTGATTGGAGCAACATCCCGGCCGATCAGGAATTTCGGGGTGGGCCGATAGACCAGGGCTTTGATGAGTTCTTCGGAATACACGCTTCGTTGGATATTCCGCCCTACTTCTATATTGAAGGTGACCGGGCGGTAGCCCCCCCTTCCGATACCGTAGCCGATAACCAGAGCGAAGATGCTACTACGAGCATTTCAGGCGCGTTCTGGCGGGGGGGCGATATGGCCCCTGGCTTTAGTCACGAGGAAGTGCTGCCAAAATTTACTGATCGAGCTATCTCCTTTATAGAAAGCCATCATGCCCAGGATGCGACTCAACCATTTTTTCTATACCTCGCTCTCACTGCACCTCATACTCCCTGGGTACCCACCGAAGAATTTGTCGGCACTACCTCAGTAGGTGAGTACGGCGACTTTACCAAACAGGTAGACCATACTGTAGGGCAGATAGCCAACACCTTGGAATCGCTCGGGTACACCGAAAATACGCTGTTCATTTTCACCAGCGATAACGGGCCGGTGTGGTTTGCTGAAGATGTAGAAAAGTTCGATCACCGCAGTACCGCTTCGCTGCGGGGAATGAAAATTGACCATTGGGAGGGCGGCCACCGCATTCCCTTTGTAGCCCAGTGGCCGGGAAAAATTCCCGCCGGAACTGAGCGTGACGACCTGATGGGCTTTACCGATATGTACGCTACCCTGGCTGCCATAGTGGGCGATAGTAGTTCTTTGGTCGGTAAAGACAGCTACAATATGCTGCCGGCTTTTCAGAACGAAGCGACCGAACCCATCCGGCCGGAAATGATTATCGGTGAGAACGTAGTGCGACAAGGTAACTGGAAGTTTATTCGCGATGGCGGTGGGGGCGGCCTCGGAAGAAGTTATGGTTATCAAGGACAGGAAGCAGCCCCTGAAGTAGATGAACTATACAACTTGGCGGAAGACCTATCCGAAACAAACAATCTGGCCGAAGAACAAGCGGAGAAAGCCGAAGAGCTTAAGGCGCTTCTGCCGGAGAAGTAGCCGGATCGTATTTACGTTGCAGCAGCGCCAGCATTTTATTAAGCGGGTAGCGTTTATTGGTGAAGTATTGCGTAGCCATACCGTCGAGCGTAGCGTACAACAGTATAGCCTCAGGTAGGGCTTTACTGTGTCCATTCTGCTGCATTAGAATCGCCAAATCGCCGATAATAAAGTTATTTAGTTCATCGAAGTGACCTTCCAACTGCTGAGTTAACGATGATTGTAGCCGAAGAGCACGAAG
The DNA here is from genome assembly GCA_937884755.1 of uncultured Flammeovirgaceae bacterium. Lineage (GTDB taxonomy): Bacteria > Bacteroidota > Bacteroidia > Cytophagales > Cyclobacteriaceae > Tunicatimonas. The sequence goes on along the minus strand of CAKZYJ010000375.1, from coordinate 29,555 downwards.
CAATAGCCAGTAATTACGGTATTTTTCCAGAATAGTAAAGTAGCGCACTAGCCACTGCTGAAGGTTTTCGGCGGAGTAGTTAGGCCAGTCTTGCTCAATCTGTTCAATACCAGATTCCACAATAGCCATCAGCAGAGCTTCCTTATTTTTGAAGTAATTATACGTTAACCCCAACGAGATACCAGCGTGGCTAGCAATATCTCGCATAGAAGCTTGATCGTAGCCTTTCTCGCTAAACAGTGTAAGGGCGGTACTAAATATCTGCTGTCGGCGCTTGCGGGTATTCATAGTAAGCTGAACTGTTGTTCAGGTAAGATTATGCATTTGCCGAGTGAATCTCAAGGCAAATCCTGTATATTTGCTATAAAAAGTAAAAATAGTGAAGCAGGTTGAACATGTTTGAACGTTCAGTACGTTACCTGCTTGGAATAGAAAAGACTTAAGCTATGCGATCATTAATTATTGCGGTAGATTTTGACGGAACGGTGGTGGAAGATGCCTACCCGCGTATTGGGAAACCTCAGTTATTTGCCTTTGAAACACTTAAAGCCCTTCGAGAGGAACGTCATCGCTTGATTCTATGGACCTGCCGTAAGGGTCAGCGACTACAGGAAGCAGTAGATTTCTGCCGAGAAAATGGGGTAGAGTTCTATGCTATCAACAGCAACTTTCCCGACGAGCCACTTACTTCAGAAGATAGCCCCAAAATAGTAGCCGACCTGTATATCGATGATCGTAATCTGGGTGGCTTCCCTGGTTGGGATCGGGTGTGGAACGCACTTAAGCCTGATGATGAACTACCCGAAGAGGACATGCGCCCCAAGGGACTGTTTCAGCGGATATTCGGTTGACGAACAAGCCCAATTCTCACTACTCTATATCCTGTAGCATTAGTCGTATCAGGTACAGATACGGCGCTTTTTATGCCTGAATCAGATCAAAAATTAAAATGTTCTCTAGTACTACCCATTATTGGGTAGTACTAAATTCCATCCTTGTTGCAATATTATAAAGTTTTGTGCTATTGATCTAAGCAACATTACGCCCAATTAATAACCCAGGGTAGTGGTAATACTATCTAAGTGAAACTACTTAAAAGAGTAGTTTTAATCTTCTCCAACGCAAGAGTGTCGCATAAAAATTTAAATATTACAATTCAATTTTTAACTAATCAATGAAGCCCTTCTCAGAAGCACTAACGCTATTGAGGTAAAAGAAAAAATACATTACCTGTTTCTTGTGTAAACTATATTGCTTTGCTCTTTCAATACAAGTTTTATGACATTTGTTATTACAAGATACAGTAATTGTATTTCGTCAACCTTTATCAATCCACAAATAACAAATACGACCGCTATGAAAGCAGCAGAAAAGTCTATCTATCGCATTTGCCACCAGAAAGAAAGCAGCTTCATCCTCTGATATTCAAGAGATGAAGCTGTATTGTTTTGGAGTATATGCCGGATTCACAAAGTGCTATTGACTATAATAATTTCTACAGTGAAATATTACTCAATTTAAAGCAGAAAGAATATGGCCCTGGGAAATAATCTTGTAAAGGATAAAGTTCTACCTAATGCTTCTACGAAGGAAAGTAAAGTAAAACGGGATAGCCAACAAATCCTTCTTTCATATACAGGAGACCTTTTCATAAAGCAGGCTTTAGCCTTTACTAAAGAGGCAAAAAGCAGGTTCGAGGCCGGGCAAGAAGTAGAAATCAAGTTGGAAAAAGTGACTGCTATAGACGTAGCCTTCGTGCAGATATTATTCTCAGTACAGCGCACCATGAAAGAAAAAATTAAAAGCGCTACGATCGAATTAAATACGGACGTTGCTCAATTACTGAAATACACTGGGCTACTTGCCCAATTGGAGAAGGAAGGATATAACATCACGACATTTGATCATGACAAAAAATAAGACCATACTGATCGTTGATGATTCGGAGAGTATCAGATACCTCTTAAAGCAGTCGCTCGAAAAAATAGGATATAATACGCTCCTGGGTTGCGATGGAACTGATGCCCTTCAATATTTCGACGGTCGTGAGATTGATTTTGTAATTACGGACTATCATATGCCCAACCTGGATGGGATATCTATGATAAGGGCAGTCAGAAGCAGATCCCAATATCAATACTTGCCAATCATATTACTCACCACTGAGACTCAGATTAATCATAAGAATGAAGCGCGTCAGGCTGGAGCCACAGGCTGGATGGTCAAACCATTTAATGAAGAAAAGTTAATGTCAGTGATAAGAAAAGTCATACGCTGAATGGACGAAAAGTTTCGACATATATATATAGAGGAGGCCACTGAGTTACTTCATAGTCTGGAAAATGCATTGCTATGCTTGGAAAAAGACAGGGCCGATACTAAAACCATTGAAGAAGTATTTCGCATAATGCATACCTTCAAAGGTAGTAGCAATATGTTCGGCTTGGAAAAGATTGGCCTGCTCACACACCACTTAGAAACAGTGTACGACAGAGTCCGATCCGGAGACCAAGCGTTGGATGACGACATTTTGTCTATTACATTACATGCTTTAGATCACCTGAAAGAAGCGATACATGATCCTCATGTATCGCAACCCCACTTGACGGCTACTCATGAGGATCTGAAGCAAAAAGTATTGAATCTCGTGGGTAATGGGGATACTGAAAGTACTAATACGACGAAGGTTGAAGACGTGAATGAGGCGGTTTCAAAATTTAAAAGCCTGAAAACGTACTTCATCCATTTCGCTCCTGCCGATAAGGCGCTTACCAATGGTAACAACCCACTCTACGTCATAGATGAACTCCATCAGTTAGGCAAATGCAGGGTGGTAGCGTCTAATGATACTATTCCGGCGCTAGACACGTTTAGGCCCGACGTTAGTTATTTGTCTTGGGATGTCCTGCTGGCCACTGATAAGACGAAAGAAGACATAGAAAATGAGTTTCTATTCTTTGAAGGCATTTGTGATTTGCAGATCGAGTGGCTTGCTGATAGCAACTTACTCATAAAAAAAGACATCAACAGCTTTATTAAGACCCATCAAAATGAGGCGAGACCTGTGGATTTTGAGCAACTTAAAAAAGTGGTGAACAAATTGAATCCCAAACTAGAAAATGCTAAAGCCAAAGAAACTGTAATAAAGAGTGCCACTGAAACTGCTGATACTAACAATTCCATAAAAACGGGAACCGTCTCTAGCATCAGAGTCTCCTCAGAGAAACTGGATACGCTGATGAACCAGATAAGCGAGTTGATCACCACCCAGGCTCGCTTGAGTATGCTGGTTAATGGACTGGAAGTGGCCGAACTCGGGGCGATCACGGAGAATATGGCAAAAATTACCAGGAAGCTTAGAGATAATGCTTTCTCCATTTGCCTGATTCCGATCGACACGCTGGTCATTCGTTTTAAAAGGCTAGTGAGAGACCTATCCAAAGAGCTGGATAAAAATATAGAGTTAGTTGCCGAGGGTACAGATACGGAATTAGACAAGTCCATAATAGAAAAATTAAGTGACCCATTGCTACACCTTATGAGAAATTGTATTGATCACGGCATTGAGCACAAGGATGTTCGAGGGAAACACGGAAAAAAAGAAAAAGGGACGATTCGTATCGAGGCTTATAACTCCGGTACCAATGTCATCATCCGGTTATCCGATGACGGTGCCGGTATTGACCTGGATAAAGTACGACAGCGTGCCATTGATAAGATGATAATTACAAAAGATACCGAGCTTACAGAACAAGAAATATATCAACTGCTCTTCAAGCCTGGTTTTTCAACGGCAGTAGAGTTAAGTGATATCAGTGGGCGCGGTGTAGGCATGGACGTAGTGAAGCGCGGTATAGAAGACCTTCAAGGTGATGTTTTCATAGAATCAGAAAAAGGGAAGGGAACTTCCTTTACCATCCGATTACCTCTTACCTTATCCATAATTGACGGGCTTCTGGTCGAAATTGGGGAAAATACCTACGTTATCCCTTTGCACCTGGTGGATAAATGTTATGAGGTTCCCGCTACTTTACTTACCGATGTACATCAACACTTAGTTCTGGATGGTAATCGTATGCCGGTATTTCATTTGAGAGAAGCGCTACACTGTCTGAAACCTTCTCCGAAGATGAATCAGATCATCAAGATGAAATTCATGGAAGAAGAAGTAGGTATTTCTGTCGACACCATCATAGGGGAGCATCAAGTCGTACTTAAACCGTTGGGACATATGTATCGCAATCAAGAAGAATTCAGCGGAGCCACCATCCTTGGTGATGGCACAGTGGCGCTGGTATTCGACATCAATAAGCTCTTAAAAAAATTGATAAACGAATCATCAAATAATGTAAGCTATGGAAAGCTCAGTTATCAATAGTCAATCTTACCTGACCTTCAAACTCGATAATGAAATTTTTGGATCGTCCGTAAATCGGGTTCTGGAAATTATAGAGGTACCCAAGATCACTAGAGTCCCTCAGGCACCGGAGTTCATGAGAGGCGTCATTAATCTGAGGGGTCGTGTGCTCCCGGTCATAGACACCCGGATAAAATTTGGAATGCCTGGTATCGAAGATACGGTGGATACCTGTATTGTGGTTCTGAATGTGGAGGTGGATAATCAGGAAATTGTGCTGGGTGCTTTAGTAGATGCCATACAGGCAGTATTGGATATTGAAGACCAAGAGATTCAAGATCCGCCAGCTTTTCAGTCCGGCTATCGAAGTGATCTTATTACCGGCATGGTCAAGCAGGATGATAACTTTATTCTAATGCTGGACATGGACAAAGTATTTAGCTCCCAGGAAATTACGATACTCAAGGAGTCAGATACGACAATCGTAGAAAAACCAAAAGAGAAGACAGTAACTAAAAAGAAAAATACCGAGGCCTGATTTAGGAGGAGGTTCACATGAATTTTAACCCTATTTAATAACAATATGAAACTTACTATTAAAGCAAGGTTGATCACCGGGTTTTCTCTGCTGATCATTTTAGCCACAGGGATTTATTTTCTTGGAAAATCCAACTTATCCGAAATGAGTGTTAATTTGAACGGATTGGTGGATATCCAGGTCAAAAGGATTGTAAACTCACAAAGAGCGGCGGAACTCATCCAACTGATTACCAAAAGAGAAAAGGACTTTTTATTAGAGAAAAGGCTTTCAGAAAAGCAGGCCTATTTACAAGAAATTGCAGACCGCACCGAAGAAATGCTTACCGCTATAGAAGTGGTAAGAAGTATATCAGATGAGCGTGGTATTCAAATCTTAGAAGACTTTGGGGACAGTTGGAGTGACTACCAAAAAGCCTTTGATAAAATAAAAGCAGCCGGTCTCGTAAATACGGATTCGGCAAATCAGGTCGCTTCTACCATTTCAGTAACAGAAGCGCGGGCTGCTGCCATGAAGTCAATCCGAACGCTGTCTCAACTGGTCACCAAAAACACAAATGCATTAGACCAAGCAAAGGCGGATGTCAATGTTCAAGCCCAGGATGCCGCTTCTAACATGCTCATTCTGCTAGCAGTGAGTATCATTTTATCAATAGTGGTCTCCGTATGGATCATCCGCTCGGTGTTGTCTTCCATCGGCCGGGCACGTGAGGTAGTGAGTGCAGTTTCGGAAGGTGATTTGACCGTCGAAATAAAGAATAACTCTAATGATGAGATCGGGGAGCTTTTGGAAATGATGAACAGAATGGTAATTAAACTTAAAGAAGTGATGTCGTTTGTAAGTACCTCTTCAGATAATATAGCTTCGGCCAGTATTCAGATGAGCTCGACTTCTCAAGCGATGTCGCAGGGCTCTCAGGAACAGGCTGCCTCTGCAGAGGAGATATCCTCATCCATGGAGCAGATGGCATCTAACATTCAACAGAATACCGATAATGCACAACAGACAGAAAAGATTGCTTTGAAAGCTTCTGATGACATGCAGGAAGGAAGTCGGTCGGTAATCAATACCGTCGAGTCGATGCGGAAGATTGCAGATAAGATCTCTATTATTGAAGAAATAGCCCGACAGACCAACCTGCTGGCTCTCAATGCTGCAGTGGAAGCAGCCAGAGCTGGAGATCATGGAAAAGGGTTTGCTGTAGTGGCTACAGAAGTGAGGAAGTTGGCTGAAAGAAGTCAGCTTGCGGCCTCTGAGATTAATGAGCTTTCCACTAGCAGCGTTTCCATAGCAGATAAATCAGGAAAGCTGTTGGAGCAAATCGTACCGAATATTCAGAGCACTGCTAAGCTAGTACAAGAAATAGCCGCTTCCAGCATTGAACAGAACTCAGGTGCCGGTCAGGTGAATTCTTCCATTCAGCAATTTAACCAGGTGATTCAGCAAAATGCCGCTGGAGCAGAGCAAATGGCGGCCAGCTCAGATGAACTTTCCTCACAAGCGGAAAACTTAAGGGCAGCGATAGGCTTCTTTAAAATTGATCAAAATGTGCTTTCCAAAACAGTGCGAAAGGGGAATGAAAGAAGTATAGGAAAGCATCAGGCGTACCGGGAAGCACCAAGTCCAGCCACATATAGTGGACGTATGACTAAGGCAGAGACCTCCAATGGGGACGGTACCGGTGTTAAAATAGAGCTTGGCGAGGGTGATTTTTCAGATAACGACTTTCAACAATATTAATCCAGACCGGAGGTTCGGGCTGGGTAGAGTAAAAGTTGATATTCGGCAAGTTGCTATCTCCTGAACTACAAAATGTAATTAGTGATTCTAATGATAAAGCTGGCTGCAGAAGATTTCCAGAGATTTAGTGCCTTTGTTTACGAGCAGTGTGGAATAAATCTTACACCTTCTAAGCGTATTATGTTGGAAGCCAGACTCCAGAAAAGGCTCATAGCATTGAATATGAGCTCTTTTAAGGAGTACTATAAGCACGTAACAAGTTTGCAAGGTAAAGAAGAGCTAGTGCATATGCTGGATTCAGTAGCGACCAACAAAACAGATTTCTTCCGTGAACCGAGACATTTTGAATTTATAAAGAATACAGTCGTACCAGAATTCAGACAAAGTAATAGTCAACGGTCATTAAGAATATGGAGTTCGGCCTGCTCAACGGGAGAAGAGCCCTACACGACAGCTATGGTGCTGCAAGAAACCATAGATGAAGTCGGGCCTCTGGATTATGAGATTTTAGCTACTGATATATCGATAAAAGTCCTGAAAGAAGCAGCCAACGGGGTTTACCGCGAGGACAGGATCACAGATATTCCTGAAAATTTAAGAAGAAAGTACTTGCTTAGAAGCAAGGATCCGCAAAAAGGCTTGGTAAGAGTTGTTCCATTACTTCGGAAAAAGGTATCCTATCAGCGAATGAATCTGATGGATAGGGAGTATAAGATAAATACCATACAGGATGTAATCCTATGCAGAAACGTATTGATCTACTTTGATAAGCAAACTCAACAGAGAGTTATAACCAAGCTTATTCAGTGCTTGAAGCCTGGCGGTTATTTACTCATTGGGCATTCTGAATCACTATTCGAGATGCACTTACCCCTAAAACAACTGATGCCTACCACATTTCAAAAAACAGTTTAACACTATGGGAGACGATAATAATAAAGAGTTACAAGATCAGATCCTCGAGCTAAAGGATAGGCTGGAACAGTCTAACGATCAAGTAGAGCAGCTCGGTACTAAGTTGCTCAAAGCCGAAAGCCAACGTTCAAGCTTTTTGAGCCATATTCTTAATGAAATTAATAATCCATTGACCAGCATTCTTGGATTGACCAAGAACATCAGGCGAATGGCCTACAGTAATCCAGAATTAGTATATGAACAGGCGAATCTGGCTTTTGAACAGGCATTCGAGCTTGATTACAAAATGCGTAATCTATTTGCAGCGGCATCCATAGAGGCTGGAACAGTGGTAGTTCAGCCTTGTAAGGTGCAAGTGTCCGGTATACTTGATGATAGTATTCAGGACTTGCACTTTAAAAGTAAAAGAAAAGACATCAGTGTAACACTCGTAGACAACGTAAAGTCAGGCCAGTATCTTACCACCGACCCAGGTATGTTTCATGCCATTTGCTTAAATCTTATTGGGAATGCCATTGAATTCTCACCCCAGAGTCAATCGGTAAAAATCGATATAGCGCTGAATGAAATAGAGTTAGTATTTTCCATTTCAGATCAAGGTCCGGGCATAAGTAAGGAAGATCAAAAGGTGATCTTTAATCGCTTCAAGCAACTGGATGAAGGAATAGCTAAAGCCCATCAAGGTACTGGACTGGGCTTGTCTATTGTGAAGGAGTACACGGAATTATTAGGAGGCACGCTACAACTTGACAGCGAATTAGACATGGGAAGCACCTTCACCTTGATCCTTCCGCATATTTCTAATAATACCGGAGATTTTGAAGAAGCATCATTTGAAGAGGATGTGTTGTTTTAATGGCAGAGATACCCAAAACCCTTACAAAACGACACTTTTTGCTGCCTTCTACCTTGTTCGTCAGCAAAGCCTCTTATGACGTCACAACAGTGTTAGGTTCGTGCGTTGCGGTCTGCCTGTATGATCAAAAACTACGATTCGGAGGAATGAATCATTTTATGCTACCTGTATGGAAAGATGAAGGTCTTGCTACACCTAAATACGGAAACATAGCCATTCCAAGGCTTATAGACGAAATGCTAGCGCTGGGTGCTAACAAGAATAATCTGGTTGCCAAAGTTTTTGGGGGCGCTAATAGCTTGATGGAAAGTAATGTATATAAAGTGGGAGAAAGAAACATACAAATTGCCTTCGAGCTTTTAAAGCATCATGAAATTCCAGTGATAAAATCAGATATAGGTGGAAAACGTGGACGCAGGATTATGATGAATTCTGGTACACATAAGATTTTTTTAAAATATGTCTGATAAAGAATATCCTTAGCTTGATGAGCATAATAAAAGTATTAGTCGTAGATGATTCAGCAGTAGTTCGTCAATCACTGAGCCATGTTTTAAATTCAGACGAGGCTCTTGAGGTGATCAGCGTGGCTTCTGACCCTTTTGTGGCCGTCAAGAAGATAAGTAAACAGGTGCCAGATGTTATTACGCTTGATATAGAGATGCCACGAATGGATGGCATAACATTCTTACAGCGTATTATGAGCCAGCACCCCATACCCGTGGTCATAATCTCGAGTTTGACAGCAAATGGTTCTGAACTGGCTATTCGTGCCCTTGAACTAGGTGCGGTAGACATCATTCAAAAGAATACATTGAGCGTGGACACATTTTCTGAGAGTGCCCAGCAAATCATCGACATCGTAAAAGCAGCGGGAAAATCAGTAATCCGAAGGAAAGCGCGATTCCACCAAGTACATCAAGCTCCTACTTCCAAGGTGAAAACGAACCTCACCGTAACCAGTAATAAAATTATTGGTATTGGAGCCTCAACGGGGGGTACCGAGGCTATTAAAACCGTGCTCGAGCAAATGCCAATTGACTGTCCCGGAATTGTAATCGTTCAGCATATGCCTGAGGTATTCACGCGCTCTTTTGCAAAAAGGTTGAACAGCCTTTGCAAGATCGAGGTGAAAGAAGCGAAAGACGGAGACTCGATCCTAAGAGGGCGAGCCCTCATCGCGCCAGGCAATTATCACATGGAAGTGCAGCGAAGTGGCTCTAAATACTACGTGCATGTTCGTAGTGGTGAGAGTGTAAATCGTCACAGACCTTCGGTCGACGTGCTTTTTCATTCTATAGCGAAACATGCGGGCCGAAATGCAGTGGGTATGATTATGACCGGGATGGGAGCCGATGGGGCCAAAGGACTTTTGGCTATGCATAATATGGGCGCATTCACCTTAGCGCAAGACGAAAAATCAAGCGTAGTATATGGCATGCCTAAAGAGGCGGTAAAACTAGGAGCAGTGGATAAGGTCGCTGCTTTGAGCATGTTAGCAGAACACGCTCTAACCTCAATTAATTATAGAATGGCTTAATGAAATGAAGATGAAAAAGTACGTAGAATCGAGCTCAGTCAAAGGCTTATTGTTCGTCCTGCTGAGCATTTCGGCGCTATCAGCTTACGGTCAGCGTGAAACCGTAAATCAAAATAATGCCTGGTACATGTATTTTGGCAATCACAGGCTGTCGGACAACTGGTTGCTACATACCGAATACCAATTTCGCAGATCGGGTTTGATTAAAGATTGGCAACAGTCTTTAGCGAGAATTGGTCTGGATTATCGCTTTAATAAAGAGCTGACACTGACAGCTGGCTATGCCTATATTATCACTTTTCCCTACGGAGAATTACCCGTGCCTGAAGAGTTGGATGAGCACAGGATCTGGCAAACCCTAACCGTTAATCAATTCTTTAACGGTTGGATTCTAAATCATAGATATAGATTGGAACAGCGTTGGAATGAACGTTCCTCTGCGGCGGAAGAAAGTGGTCGGGTGTATCGAAATCGTATCAGATACAGAGGTATGGTCACTGTGCCATTAAATGGCAATACAATGCAAAAAGGAACTTTATTCTTGAGCATATACGATGAAATATTCATCGGTTTTGGAGAAAATGTAGCTCAGAATTTTGATCAAAACAGGCTTTACTTAGCATTAGGCCACCAATTCAGTAATACCGGTAATGTACAATTGGGGTATCTAAATCAGATGGTGTTGAAAGGGGATGGCATTAATCAGGAGCAAAACCACACATTAATGCTGACTCTAACCTACAATATGGATTTTAGGAAACGATAGCAATGTAAACCATAGGAGTGTCAGCTTCAAATGAGAGAACAGAGGCTTGAGGAAATTTTAGTTAAACAAAAAATCACAGTTAAAGTGTCTGAAATCACTTAGGGCACTGGTAAAATTAAATAAAAACGATTATGAGTAAAACAGTATTGATAGTGGATGACTCGTTATTTATGAGAACCCTAATTAAAAAAGCACTGATTTCAGGTGGATTTGAAGTAGTTGGAGAGGCGACTAATGGTGAAGAAGCACTGGACATGGCGTTTGAGCACTTACCGGACTACATCACACTGGATAACATCTTGCCTGATATGATAGGAACAGATATTTTGGCGATTTTCAAAGAAGAAGATTTGCCGTCCAAAGTATTGCTGATTAGTGCTGTTGGCCAAAAGTCAGTAGTGGAACAAGGAATAAGCCTGGGGGCCATTGGTTATTTGGTAAAGCCATTTGAGGCTGAGGAGTTGATTGCTACCCTTTCCGAACATGAAAATCAGATGTCATAGCTCTTTACAATACGAGTTTTATGACATTTGTTATTACAAGATACATCAATGGTATTTCATCAACTTTTATCAATCCATAAATAACAAATACGACCGTGATGAAAGCAGCAGAAAAGTCTATGGCATCTGCCACCAAAAAAGAAAGCAGCTTCGTCTTCTGATATTGAAGAGATGAAAAAGCATAAAATTGCTCTTGAGAAACAATTACAGGAAAGGAGATTGTAGAAATGAAGCAGGTAGACCAAGTAAAGTTTGTCAGCGGGGGCACTATTTTGGGTAATAGCAATGTCTGCTTAGTACTGCATGTTCTGGCCATTATCAGTTTTGTTTTTCAGGGAAATACCCACTATCAAACCAAAATCTTATCTCGAAGTAAGCAACTATGAAGGCATTGACCAACCAAGAGCAACGCATCGTGCAGCACCTGATTGAAATCGGATATAATAACGCTGCTAGTTCTTTTTCTTCCTTAGTGAAACAACCGGTAACCATTGAAGCACTGTGTTTTGAAATTGCCGAAACCAGTACTAAAGTCCCAATTACTTATCAGGACGGGAATATGACTTTAGTGACCACCGATATTATGGGAGAAGCCGGGGGACGAAGCTACTTATTATTATCCGAATCGGAATGTTCGGCACTACAAGGGGTATGTGCTCCCTCGATTAGCGACGAAGAACAGCGTAAAGTAATGCAGGAAGCCATCGTTAAGGAGATTGACAACATCCTTTCGGCCGCAGTGCTCACCGAATTTTCTAATGCACTCGATTTGCATGTTTTCGGTGGCGTTCCCCACTTGTTCATCCTACCCCGCCAGGAGATGAAGGGAAAAATTGAGGAGGACTTTGCCGCGGCGGATGATGGCTACTGCTTAACAGCTAATACCCGATTCCTCTTAGAAGAAAATACCCAACTACAACCGCAATTCTTCTGGCGGCTTACCACTGACTTTCTTCATCGCATAGAAAAGTATGTCGCCACCAACCTTTGATTAGCCTTTGCATGAATTCTCTACTTCGTCGATACCGATCCACCCTCTTTACCATTGGATTATCACTGGTATTCCTACTGACCGTAGTAGTGCTGTTGTTCTCAGCCATTCCCAACCGGGAGTACTATGTTTTGGTGGTGGGAACGGTAGGCATAGCGGTACCCGTAGCGATTCTGTGGAAAACCCAACAACGAGCGTCCAAAAGGTTTAGTACCTTGAGTCAATTGGCTCATGGGCAGTTGAATACCCCCTTGAAAGAAGGCAATGATGACACTTGGAGTTCTCCCATTAATACCCTGTATCACAAGCTGGAAGAAGCGGCTGACTATATTAGAACGTTGAGCGAAACCGACACATCTGATGAACTGCACTACTTGAGTCCGACCGAATATCTGGGGCAAGCCTTAGTGGAGGTTAAGGGCACACTCCAATCGTATCGGACAGAAGAAGAGAAACGTACCTGGAGCATTGAAGGGTTGGCGTACTTCGCCGATATTCTAAGAAGCAACACCGAAAATACGGAAATATTTAGTGAGCAGGTAATCTGCGAACTAACAAAGTACCTGGCCATGAACCAGGGAGCTTTTTTCATCAAGACAAAGGAAGAAAGAAAAGTATTTCTGGAGTTGACTGCCTGTTATGCTTACGATAAAAAAAAACACGGGCAAAAGCGGTTAGCACTAGGGCAGACCTTAGTGGGGCAATGTGCTCAGGAACGCAAAACTATCCGTCTAACGCACGTACCGGACCAATACACCACTATTACTTCCGGACTAGGTGAAACGACGCCGTCCTATGTTATTATCGTTCCCTTGCTATCGAACGAAGAGGTTTATGGAGTAATCGAGCTAGCTTCTTTTGAGGAATTGGAAGAATATAAGATCGTTTTTCTGGAAAAACTAGCTGAGAACATTGCTTCTTCCTTAGCGATGGTACAAACCAATGCCCATATGCAGGCATTACTGCAAAACACGCGACAACTGGCAGAGGAGATGGAAACACTCTCGTTAGTAGCTAATAACACCGATAACTCGGTACTTATTACTGACAAACATGGCCGGATTGAGTTCGTAAACCGCGGATTTACCAACCTATCGGGATATACCGCCGACGAAGTTATGGGCCAAAAGCCAGGTCACGTTTTACAAGGACCCGGAACCAACCCTGAAACAGTGGATAGAATTCGTCGGAAATTAAAAGAAGGGAATCCGTTTTACGAAGAAATTTTGAATTACAGTAAGAGTGGAGAGAGCTACTGGATTTCGCTGACGGTCAATCCAATCAAAAATGAAGAAGGAGACATTGAGAAGTTTATTTCTATTCAGGCCAATGTCACGGAGACCAAAGAGCAGTCTTTAGACTATTCATATAAGCTGGAAGCTATTAGCCGAACCAATGCCATCGTAGAGTTTGATGCCCAAGGAACCATTGTAGATGCCAATGAGATCTTCCTGAATGTTGCCGGATACGAAAAGGAAAAACTACTCGGAAGAAACTATTGGTATTTGCTGCCCGAAGACGAAGCCCAAAAGCCGCAAACCCAAATGATGTGGGAAAACCTGAAAACCGGCACCCCCTTTTCGGGAGAGTTCAAGCAAAAAAGTAAAGCCGGTAAAGAACTCTGGCTGAACGGCACCTTCAATCCTATTTCTGACCTGGAAGGTAATCTTCGGAAAATCATGATGTTTGCCCAGTTTACTACCCACGAAAAGGAAAAGCAGAATGATCTGGCCGGTATGATCCAGGTATTTACCAATGCCGTTATCACCCTTGATATGGATCTGGAAGGCCATCTAAAGAAAGCCAATCCCCTATTTCTTCAAAGGTTTGGTTATAAGCGGCGGGAGATTGCTAAAATGAAACTCGAGGACTTGGTACCAGCCGACAGTTCTTTGCCGGATATGAATACTACTTTGCAGCACCAAACCTCCTTTGCTTGTGCTTTAACCCTAACTGCCAGTACCGGCGAACATGTGAAGTGTAATTGCTCATTTACCGGTATGCAAAACCTAGAGGGAGCATTGTCCAGAATAGTAGTGGTTCTACAAGAGGTGCCAGGTTAGTTTTTCGTCACCTTTCTAATTCAGCCAATTTATGGGATCTATTGTTATTGTACGACATCGATTTTACCTGCTATGAGCCTACTTCCTTTTTTCCCGTAATGTGAAGATCTACTTTAACCATAAATCCAAAGTACGCTTGCTCGATCAGTTTCACGATCATTTATACGAAGGAGGGTATTTGATCATCGGATTTTACGACGCGTTAGTGCCGCTTATTGATAAAGAGAAATATCGCTTCACAAACCTAGATGCTAAGATCTTCCAGAAGATCTGAAATAACTGTAGGCTAGAACGCCTCCGAAATATTAATGTAAAAGTTACTGGTGCCTTTTCCCACTGCAAAATCGAAGCGGATGTTAAGATTTTCTTCGGGAATTAGCGCATAGCGCAATCCGGCTCCTACCGAGGGCTTGATATCCGGCAACGAAAATTCACCGAACCGTGAAGCTACATCCCCTAAGCCTACGAACCCTACCGCTCCTAAATCTCGCCAGATATGCCAGCGATATTCGGCCTGAGCAGCCAGCAGGTGATTATCGCGGTAGCGGCCTTCGTAGTAGCCCCGCATAATCATATCACCCCCCAGGGTAGCTAATTCAACGAAGGGAGTTTCGCCGTAGCTGAAGTAACCGTACAACTGTACCGCTACAATGTCTTTACGGTGCTCAAAGGGCCTCCAGTAATTACGTACATCCAGAATGCCTACCGAATAGTTAAAATCACTGCCTAACTTCTGGCGGTGGATGCGCTGCCGAAACTCGGCCAGCATACCGGAGGTGGTGCTCAGCACATTATTCCGGTTATCAAACATCAGCCCCAGATCAAAACCAACTACTTGGTAAGGGCTACTGCCGGTTGGTAAGTCTTGCGCCAGTTGGCCTTCCGGGTCTAACTCAATGTCGTAGGTGCTGGACACCCGGAATCCCGCTCCGGCGTAAAGTTGGCGGTAGGCCCGTCGGTACGAGAGGTGCTCGATGCCGAGGGTAGTGTAGGAAAAAAGCTCTTCGTTGGTTTCGGGGGTGGCGTTACCAATTCCGTAGTAGAACTGTGGGAACTTACGGTACACCAGCTCACCCCGGTGAATAAACTGCTCTCGCGGGGAAAAAAAGGTATACTCCGGTGAAGTAAGAATCTGCTGGTTGAGGGTATAGCGAACGGCCACCTCAATAAACGAAGTACGGGTAGAATCGGCCGAAGCCGGAAACAACAGTTTAGCCCCGGCTCCAAACTGCCAACTGGTTTCGGGCGAGTAACCTACCACCGGAGCTACCACCCATTTGAGCGGTAGCTTGCCCGATGAGCGGGGAATTTCTCCCGAGAACATATCGACGACTTTATCGGCCAGATCAAACACCGACCCTGCTTGCTCCTGGGCTACTAAGATAGCTGGCCAGCTAAAAAATAACAGGGCTAATGCCCATCGGCAGATTATACTCATTACCTACACAACGCAATTCACTAGCTTTTGTGGTACTATTGAACATTACTCTGCCATCGGGCGCATTAGTTGACCTACACTAAGTCTAATTACTTCGTATCTTCCCGCATAACGCGTAACTACTTGTATGTTGCAATGTATTAAAAGAACTACAACAACCCCAATGAAAGATCTACTGGTAATACTCCTTTTAGCAATACCATTCGTAGTATATCCCCAGACGGAAGAAGTTCTACCTAAAAATGAAAGCCCTGATTTTAAGAGCTTATTCGACGCTAAACCGCCGACTGGAGTATCATGCTACCGAATACCAGCAATTGTTACGGCACCCAACGGAGACCTGGTAGCGGCTATTGACGAAAGAGTGCCCTCTTGCGGAGACTTAAAATGGAGCAATGATATCAACATAGTCATCCGCCGCAGTGCCGATAATGGAGATTCCTGGACTGAGATTGAAACTGTAGTTGATTATCCATGGGGGAAATCAGCTTCAGACCCATCCATGATCGTAGATAACGTGACCGGTGCAATTTTCCTGTTCTTCAATTTCATGGATTTAGACCTTGAGAAAGATATCTACTACCTAAAGGTAATAAAGAGTACAGATAATGGACAAACCTGGAGCACGCCCATTGATATAACGACTCAAATCACGAAACCCGAATGGCATAACGACTTTAAGTTTATTACTTCGGGGCGGGGTATACAAACCAGTAGCGGTAAACTATTGCACACGTTGGTGAATCTGGAAAATAGCCTTCACCTTTTTGGCAGTGACGACCACGGTGAAAACTGGTATTTGATTGATACTCCGATTACACCTGGCGATGAATCTAAGATCGTTGAGTTAGCTGATGGTACCTGGATGATCAACAGTCGAGTAAATGATCAGGGAATCAGATTTGTGCATACATCAACCGATAAGGGAGCAACCTGGCACTCAAAACCAGATGCGTCGCTTGTTGATCCGGGCTGCAATGCCAGTATCATCAGGTATACGTCGGTGGAAGAAGGGGCTGATAAAAACCGGCTTCTCTTTTCCAATGCAAAATCGAAGGATAACCGAAGAAACATAACCGTAAGAATAAGTTACGATGAGGGCCAAAGCTGGACCGAAGGGAAAACGATCTATGGCGGATCTTCAGCTTATTCTTCCCTGAGTATTCTTGCTAATGGTGATATTGGGCTACTCTTTGAGAAAGACGACTATCAGGAAAATGTGTTTGTCCGATTTTCTCTACACTGGCTAACTGACGGTAAAGATAGATACGATATAGAGTAGATACGATGAACTAAACTATCTGGCTCATCAAGCAAATAGCACTTTAGCGCTTAAACAGCTTAAAGCCAATCTCTCTACCCTGCCCCTGAAACATGGCCAGGTTAATCCAGAACCACGCGAATTGCTCCATCATCTCAAACTTATCGTTTCCGCCAATGTCGTAGCATTCGGCAAATCCGGCATCTTTCGCTAACTGAATTGCAATCTCTTTACCCCGTTGGCTATCGCCGCAGGTAAATAGATCAAGAGCCACTCCCGGGTATTCCGGATTTTCCATATTGTTGTAGCCGGTGGTATTAAAGCATTTCACTACGTCTCTCGACATAGTATTAGCCAGTATGGCATCCGAAGTATTGGAATATCCCTGCGGGCCGCGACCCATGATGATGTTCATGGCATCAATAATTACTTTACCGCCAGTATCGCCCAGGCTTAGGGCTACTTCAATAGCGGCTGGAGCTGGAGTGGCCAGCAAAATAACCTCTGACTTGGCCGCTGCCCTAGCCACCGTAAAGGCCTGTGTATTCGGGTTGTCCAGCAACTGCTGACCCTTAAAATTATCCGTATCCTGAACCCCCAAGTTAATTTCGTGCCCCGCATCAGCCCATTGGGTGGCTAACGCTCCGCCTACATTGCCGGTACCGATAATTGCTATTTTCATACGTGCCAATTCTTTATTTTCAGTCATAAGTTATCTTCAAAATTGCTTTCTTACAAATACGCCCGGGTTGGTATCGGTGGTGCTATAGTCTTTTCCTAGTCCAGCTAGGTTAAGAGCTAGCCCAAATTGATAACCTTGGCGATCTATCCCCGCTCGCAGACGTTGTACGCTGGCTACGTGACCGTCAGTGTTGAGATTAGAGAATAATTCCAAACTAGTATAAACCCTCCAGGTATCGTTCAACCGAGGGGTATACCGAACAATGGAAAACCAAGAATAGGCAAATTCGGTATCGATAGCCACCGAAGCTAAAGCATAGACCAGAAAAGATTCTTTCGCCTTGAAAAAATGACCTCCTACATCTCCCCCTGCACCCCCGGTGGAGATACGTCCCACTATCGTTCCCCCAAATCCCGATGGAGTAGTGTAGTTAAGATAAGCTCCCGTGAAAAGATCGGTGTTTTCTTCGTAATCAACCGTAGCTCTGGATCGGCTAAACAACGACCACTTTCTATTCTGATCAAATGTTTTCAACCATTGCACATCTACAAATATCCGCTCGATGCCAGGCATCAACTCCAAGCTTTGGGCGGTGGTCTTTGCATTCCATAGAACTAGCACTGCAAGGGTAGTTAGTACTACTATTCGCCTCATACATAATCGTTGAACCTGTTTTTTTCGGATTTGCTGACTATTTTGATAGAAGATCAACCACCATACGAGCCGCCGCCGCTCCTGAATTCTGCTGCTGACCGGTCACCAGGTTACCGTCGGTGATAGCGTAGGAAGCGAAGGCGTCGGCTACTTTAAAGTTGGTACCCGCTAACTTTTGGGCTTCGTCCTCAATCCGGTAGGGCTGAATTTTCTGACCTACCGCTTGGTCGGCGTAGTCTTCTTCCGAATTGGCAAAGCCCGTCCAGGTTTTATCCTTTACCAGCAATTCTCCGTTAGACTTTTTCGCTTCCAGTAGCAAGGTAGTAGAGTGACAGACCGAAGCACTGGGCTTCCCGGCTTCGTAAAATGAGACGAACAGCTTCTCCAAATCATGATTGCCCCGGAAGGTGTACATCGGTCCCTGACCACCCACCAAAAAGATAGCGTCGTAATCGTCGGCATTCACCTTCGTTAGCTTTTGGGTATGCTGAAGCATACGGTTAAACCAATCGTGCTGCATATAACCCAAAGAGATTATGTCCTGCGCGGAGTAGCCGCTTTCGTCCGTAGGATCAGAGTACGCATCCATTACCACTTCTCCGCCTTCGGTAGAGGCCAGTTTCACTTCGTAACCGGCTTCCTGAAATACGTGCAGGGGATGGGTAAGTTCTGCCGCCCAAAACCCGATGGGCCAGCCGGTTTGCTCGGAAACAGTGGGGCTACTGGTAACCATCAATATTTTACCTTTGGCCGGCATACCGTGGGCGTGCACGTACCGCTTTTCTTCTTTCACTGTAGTATCCATAAGATCAATTCTGTTTATTATTCTGCTTCTTCTGTAAATGTGGGAGTATGTACTATCTTTAACAAGACACTTACTCCGAACATAGATACTTACTTTTTAGAAAGTATTCTGAAAATCAATCAGTTATGCCTGAGTTTATGTACAAGAACAAGCTTTACTACAACCCGGTAGAGTTTGCAATGGATAGAATTGGTGGCACCTGGAAGATACCGATTCTGTGGCGATTGAAGAATAAAGTGATGCGGTACAGCGAGTTGAAAAGGGATATCTCGCACATTACCGATAAAATGCTCACTACCCAGCTTCGGGAGCTAGAAGCCGAAGGATTCATTCATAGGGAGGTGTATGCGGTAGTGCCACCCAAGGTTGAGTATTCTATGACGGAGAAAGGTAAAACCTGTATCCCGGTTATTGAAACCATCCGAAACTACGGGATATACTTAATCCAAGAGGCTGGCATAGAATATGATTGACTTTAAGCGAAGAGGCGTAAATCTTTGTTTTCTGTTTAACTGTTTCTTGTCGCATTAGTCGTTTGTCTTTACATTTCCCAATGTTCAATTCGTATCGGCGTTTCACGTTTTCAAGAATTTCGATCCAGCTCGCGCTGCTGATAACTGCGATTGTATTCTTCCCCCAAATGCTGATAGGTCAGTCTTCCAAACCATTGTTGGCTGAGAAAGAAAAATTTATCGGGATAGGGGTAGGGATACAACGTATGTCGGTGAACGATGAAATCGGCTCGAACCTGACTTACACTGGAGCGGCTGCCACTTGGCTGTTGAGTTACGCTACCGTAGATACTACCCGGCTGCATACGCTTAATTTGCGCTACGCCCGCACTAGCTTTACGAATGACCTGAGCGAAGGCAGGGCGGATGGAACCCAATTATCACTTCGTTACCAATACCAACCCAAGCTGCTGCGGTTCAATCGTTTGGATGCCAACCTGTATTTAGGCCCTTATTTATCTTTCAATGCTTTTCCTCGTTCATTCTTGTATAGTCCTTATTCTGTTACCACCGATACTGGCGATTTCTTTGGCTCAGTGGGACTGAGCGGTACGCTGATTAAGCCCATCTCAGTTCGTACTTTTGTACAGGCAAGTATGAGTGTTCCGGTTATTTCCTACCTGCTAAGTCGGGAGTTTACGGGTTCTACCACCCAGGATTGGGCGTTCATTAACCAGTTAATAGATTACCGCTTTAGTATTTCCTATATCCGGGCGTTGAGTGAAAAGTGGGTATTCCGCACTGATTATAATTTTCTGTATTATCAAGCTGATCGGGTTAACGACGTTACCTACGGCGGTCATCGTTTACTATTTGGGTTAGGGATTCGATTATGAAGAAGTATTACTTGATTCTGCTTTTGCTTGCGGGAAGTTCCTGCGAACGTCTGTTGATAGAAGAAAATCCTCAGAATACACTGGTTGAGAACTTTGAGGTTTTTTGGCAGGAGTTTGACCGTCATTACTCGTTTCTAGCTCTTAAACAAATCGACTGGGATTCGGTCTATCAGATCAATCGTCCTCGGGTAGCCAGATTTACTACGAATAAGGAGTTGTACGACTTGTTTGAAGAAATTATTCTGAACTTAGAAGATGGGCACGTAAATCTATTCGCAGGTAACCGGTCGGTACGTTACGATTTCACCGAAGGGTTTCCGGTCAATAGTCCAGAGTTCGCCTCCCGTTATCTGGAGAACGTTATACAGCCGGCTGACCAAATATTTTATGCTGACGTTGTCAACACTAATCTGGGATTTATCAGTATTCGCTCCTTTGGAGGCAACCAGGCTGCTTTTGAAAATATTGATGTAATTATTCAGCAGTTTGCCGATAAAGCAGGAATTATTATTGATGTTCGCTCTAATGGCGGCGGTAGCGATACCAATAGCAATACAATAGCCGCTCGGTTTACCGACCAGAGACGACTTTATCGTCGGTTCAGATACCGTAATGGACCCCAGTCCACTGATTTTACTGATTGGTTGGATGACTATATTGAGCCTAAGGGTACGTATTTTTCTCGGCCAGTAGCAGTTTTAACCAATCGCGGATGCTATAGTGCTACCGAAGATTTTATTTTGGCTATGCGCCAGTTTTCCCAGGTCACTGTTGTCGGAGGAGTTACCGGTGGTGGTTCGGGTAATCCAATTATACGAGAACTTCCCAACGGTTGGGTTTTCCGGCTATCATCCTGGATGGTAGCTTCGCCTGATTTTACCATTTACGAAGGAATAGGGCTAGCGCCTGATGTGCAAGTCACCATTTCTGAAGCTGATATAGCTGAAGAAAGAGATACCATTTTAGAGGAAGCGATAAAACTTCTCCAATAGGCAGCATCAGTAAAAAGTGTCAGAAGTTTAGGGAAGACTTAACAGTTGAAATTCCTATTTCGGTAGCTGAGTTTAAGAATAACCTCGGCATTATTGAGGTAGCGTTCCTAAGCTACGGGACTAACGTATCTAGGTAAGTACATTACCACCTCACCAACTTGTAGAGAGGGCAGCGCTAAATTTCTTTTTATAATCTGCCGGACTAACCCCTACATATTTCTTAAACACTTCGCGAAACGCTTTAGAATCATTATAGCCAGTGGTATACATGGCATCTGCCACTGATCTTTTAGGCTGCTCCAAAATAGTTTTGGCTCGCTCTACTCTCACTCGTTGCAAATATTCTATCACTGAGTTTCCGGTAGCTTGTTTAAACCTTCTTTCCAGGGTACGTCGATTGGTAGCATGACCATCGGCTAACTCTTTTACGGTTACACTTTGATCGTAATTCTTTTCTATTTGACTCTGTACTTTCAACACCATATCATCCCCATGATCTTTTTGTCCATTAAAAATCATGAATAACGATTGGCTATTTTTATCCACGTCAATCATAAAGGCTTTAGCCGTTGTAAGTGCCAATTCACGTCCGCCGTACCGTTCAATCAGATAAATTACCAGATTGGTAAAAGCGTAAGCCCCACCGCTGGTATAAACCCCGTCGCTTTCGGCAACGATGTTTTCGGGTTGTACTTTTACTTTAGGATACATCTTTTGCAACTTACTGGCTTCTCCCCAGTGAGTTGAACAAGTTTTCCCGTTGAGAATACCGGTTTCTGCCAGCAGAAAGGCACCAATACAGAAAGCCGCTATTTCGGCTCCCTTTTGGTACTGGGTAGTTATCCAGTTGATGACTTCCTTATTCATCCTGATAGCTTTGCTCAAATCACTGTGAACGGCAGGAATAACGATCAAGTCTGTCTTACCTACTTCTTTAACTATTTTAGGTGGAGTAACGGTATACAACCCTTCGGCATCGTTAGCAGGGCGCTCGTGCCCTACAAATTCAATAGCAAACAATCGTTTTCGGGATTGTTGAAAAAACATATCGTTGGCCCAGCTCAAAATTTGGAAGGAACCGGCAATATTGACAATACTATACTGTCCTTTGGGTACGAGAATAGAAACGTGTTTCATCAGCTTTGTATTTTCTCAGAGTCTCTTGCAGAGGACTCTCAGGATGCAATGGAAATCAATTGAAAGTTACCTAGAAGTCTTGTCGCAATCAACCCCCGAAATAGTCGCAATTGTAAAGCATAGTGCAAATGAATGCTTCGTATTATTGTACTGATAAGTTTAGAATTAGGGGGATGCTTAACTGTCCCCAAACAACAAAAACATGGCACAAATAACGCAAAAAATCACCCCTTACTTATGGTTCAACAATCAGGCGAATGATTATTGCCATAGCAGTGGTACACACCTGGATCATCCTGGAAAATAAGAGAAAATATATGCCTTTGTGGCTATATTAAAACATGAAACCAACACAAAAAGAAATTGCAGAATCATTCTCTAGTGGAAATTTCGAGTTGACTTTTCCTTTTCTATCTGAAAAAATAGTTTGGGATGTAGTCGGAGAAAATCGGTTCAAAGGAAAAGCAGAAGTTATTACAAACTGTAAACAAACTTCTAAATATTTCGAGTCGGTTCAGACGAACTTTAGAACGGATGATATAATCGTGACTGACAATAAAGTTGTAATCAGGGGAACAGGCGAATTTATCAGAGAAGGGAAAAGAGTTAATTTAATTATAGCCTGTGATGTTTACGAATTTGATGAAAATAGTGAGCTGGAAAAGATTTCTTCATACTGTATTCCTGAAAAGAAATGAACAAGAATTACAAACCGCAGCATTACAGTTCACTTTCACCTTATCTAATCGTAAATGATGCCAAAAGGTTAATTGATTTACTGACCGCAGTTTTTGATGCGACAGAATTGAGAAAATTTACCCGCCCTGATGGGAAAATTGCTCACTTAGAACTTAAAATAGACGATTCAGTAATCATGATTAGTGACAGCACGGATGGCTATCCAGCCAACAAAACAATGCTTCATTTATATGTTCCAGATGTATTCAAAACTTTTGATAAGGCAATCGAGAATGGGTGTACTATCATTGAAAAACCGGTAAATAAAGATGGTGATCCTGACACCAGAGGTTCATTTTATGATTTCGCAGGAAATTATTGGGCTATAAGCACTCAAATGAATACTAACGAATAGTTTTTACTGATTATGAAAGAATTGACTTACGCTACAATTATCAACAAACCGAAGGATTTTGTTTTCAATAAGATGACCGATAAATCAGTATATCCGGAATGGGCGAAAGCTTGGGGTGATGGAATGACTTACGAAGGTGAATGGAAGAAAGGAGCGTATATGTCTTATTTTGATAATAGCCAAGGCGGGACAAAAGTGGTATTTGAAGAATTCAAGCCCAACGAATATATCAGAGCTAAGCATATTGCAATGGTTAATCCAGATAACATGGAAGTTGAACTAACCGACCAGATGATGAGAAAATGGATTGGCTCTTTAGAAGAATACGTTTTTAAAAAAGAAAATGACAGCGCAACGAAGCTTGAAATCATCATGACCGTAGACGAAGCATTCCAAGATATGTTTGATAAGGCTTGGCCAAAAGCATTAGAATATTTCAAAGAAGTTTGTGAAAACTGACCCCAATAATTGAATTTTTATGAACCCTGTAGTTCACTTTGAACTGCCCTATACTCAGGCAGATAGAGTACAAAAATTTTATGGAAAGGTATTTGGCTGGAAAACCAAACCGTTGGGCTCAGAAATGGGCGACTATATTTTGGTCACTACGGCTGAATCAGATGCAAAATCCGGCGAAGCGGCGGGAGCCATTAATGGTGGCCTCTTCCCAGTGAAACCAGATTGGCCTGATCAGTATCCTTCCATTGTCATTGGGGTGGGGGATATACAAGAGACCATGAATAGAATAGGCGAACAAGGTAGTGAAGTTCTGGGCGAGCCTCATATAATTCCGGGGTTTGGTCGGTATATTGCGTTTAGAGACACCGAAGGCAACCGAAACAGTATTTTACAACCAAAAATGTAGACGGATGCTTACGCGTAAGTACTGCTTAGCTTATAACTACCTTTTCGAATAAAACATATTAAAAGCGGTCTTTTTTAAACATTTTATACTTATTTTAAGTATTAATTGCTTATAATAAGTTTATGCAGCAATCGTATCATTCAGGCCGGGGCGCTCAGTTCAATCCGGCCAATTCTTTTCTGGACAAACGAGTAGTTCGGGAACATACTGAAGGTATTGACGAAGACCTGTACGTTTCGCCTCAGCGACAGATCATCATCGACCATCCGAAAAAAATTATTAATAAGGTAGATAGTACCGATTTACGGATGATGTACTCTATCAACCCTTATCAAGGCTGCGAACACGGCTGTATTTATTGCTACGCCCGCAATTCGCACGAGTACTGGGGATTTAGTGCCGGGCTGGATTTTGAACAGAAGATTGTCGCTAAGCCTAATGCGCCCCAACTTCTGGAACGGGCCTTCCAACGACACAGCTGGCGGGCGATGCCTATTGCCCTTTCGGGAAATACCGACTGCTACCAGCCCGCCGAGCGGGAATTGAAGATTACCCATAAACTGCTGCGGGTATTTTTGAAGTACGGAAATCCGGTAGGCATTATCACCAAAAACCGACTGATTGAGCGCGATCTGCCTATTCTGAGAGATCTGGCAGCGGAAAAGCTAGTTCACGTCTACTTCTCCATTACTACCCAAGATGAAGTACTACGCTCTAAGATGGAACCCCGCACGGCCAGTATTGCCAAACGACTACAAACGTTGGAGACTCTCTCCACCACTGGAATCCCCTGCGGAGCCATGATCGCCCCCATTATTCCCTCACTAAATGATCACGAAATTCCTTCGCTAATGTGGCAGGTAGCCAATGCAGGAGCCCTATCGGTAGGTTATACGGTAGTGCGGCTCAACAAAGCCATTGGTCCGCTTTTTAAAGACTGGATTACGAAGTGTTTTCCCGACCGGGCGGCAAAGGTGTGGAAGCAAATTCAGGAACTACACGGCGGGGCAGTAAACGATAGCCAGTGGGGGCGACGTTTGGTAGGCGAAGGGCCTATTTCAGATCATATCGCTCAATTGTTTAAAGTGAGTAAGCACAAGTATATGAACGATCGGGAGATGCCCGCTTACGATCTCACCCGCTTCAGCCGCAGTGGCAGTTACCGCCTATTTTAGGGATTCTCATTACGCTCGAAAAGGCGAGTGAGTAGCTCCAGACGGGGCGTAGTAGCTTGGCGAGTGGTATCGGCTGCATCAGTATTAGAATGCTCGGCATTCCAAACGCTGGCTTCACGGAAGGCGTGGTAGGTCCAGGAAATATCGTGCTGCTCGGTAACCTGAATAATATCTTCCAAATACTGATTACCCATTTCACCCAGCCAACGCGGGCAGCTAAACTCGCCCAAAAACAACGGAACCTGCGGATACTGCTGCTGAAAATCCCGCACTGGCTGATAAACCGCATAGATTTTTTCCTTATTCCACCTAGTCCCCTCAATTTCACCGGGATACTCCACTATATCACTATCCTGCTTAAGCACTCCCTGATGGGAAAACGCCTGAGGTTCGTACATATGAAATTCTACCGCCTAATGCTCATCATCCGGCAGCTCTAGTGTAGGTAATCCCTGAATGTAAGAGCCTCTACCCGCCTCGTTCATCACACGCGGAGCAGCCAGGATAATCGTATGTTGGGTATCGTATTTGCGGATAACTTCGGTCAATTTAGCGTAAAGTAAATTCAAATCTCCGGGTGAACCTTCTTTCACTGGCTTAGGAACTCCCGGTTCATTGAGTAAATCATAACCGGCAATCACATCACTGTACTGAGCGTAGCGTTGGGCGATAAACTCCCATAGCCGAATGGTGTGTTCGTGCCAAGCAAAATCCTGCCAGAAAGGGTCGCTGCCAAGCATGGTCCATTGGTGTTCGGTGCCGGGGTAGCGATGCGGATCAATCACTACGCCTATGCCATATTTCTCCGACCAATGCAGTACACTATCCAGATAAGCAAAAGCGTCTTCGTTAAAATCGTAAGGAGGCTCAATATCCATCAGCGGATTAGAAGGAAAACTTAGCCGGATAAGATTACCACCCAGATCAGCCAGGGCTTTCACATCTTCCTCTACCAAAGTCACTCCGCAGTTTACCCCTCGATAAGTAGTGTTCTCAAATGTAGTCTGAGCCTGCAAGGTGAAGGAAACCAGTAGCAGAGTACCGATAATTAGAATTCTATACATAAGGCACTAGATCAGTATTCCAGAAGCTTTGGTGAGCGTGTTTCCCAGCAAAGTCTTTAAAGCCCACTTCTAAATTTATCTCATCTACTGGCGAATCCACCCGAATCAGTAGATCATTCTCTCCTGGTTGTAGTGAGATAAGCTCCCGCGTAGCGTAAGGCCAGCACCTTTGAATTTCTTGTTGATGGTGTACCAGTTCGCCATTATTCCACACCCGAAAGAAAACACTACAGCCCATCGTCAGCCATACCTGTTGGGCTTCGGTACTTTTTAGTTTAGTGTACAGATACAACGTTCGTTCCCCTCTGCCCAAATAGTAATCACCTAAATTGATGACAAAACCTGACGGTTGAATCTCCTGTGCCATAAACGGCTGGGCATCGTAATCTTTCTGCTCAGCAATTTTCCGAACTTTTTCCAGCGTAATAAAATCCGTATCAATATTTACCCGATCCTGATTCATGTACTGAAACGAAGGTAACGAAGCCAGTCCATGGTCGGGGTAATCCTCATCCATTGGCACTAAAGCTGGATCATCCTGAATGAAAGGCCCTAGCAGCAACCAATTTCCGTAGTATGGTAATGCTCGCTGTAGGGTTTGTACCTGCTCGCCATCAACTTGCACTTCTACTGAATACGCTCGAGAGGATTTGGAAATGGAAGTTTTGGGTATTTTAAAAGCGATTGTATCCTCAACTGTCTCTTGGCCTGCTACCGACAGTTCCATTGTATTTTCGGGAAAGACCAAATCACCAGATTGGAAAACTAATTTTATCGACTGCGAGTTGCCAGTGTAATTTTCACACTTTACATTAAGCTCTGAGGCATCCTCTAAACTACGATAAACGTTTACGTGACAAGGCAATGGAGATGAAAGATTGATCTCGGGGGCATTGTTTAATTGAGTTTCATCAAAGTGCTGGATAAAGGTTACTCCTACTTCAGCCGTTTCTTGCGCTAGGCCGCTAATGGTATCGGCATGCTCAATACCCACAATTTCAGGGCTGACCAACAGTTCGTCACCCACCAGTTCTTTCCACTTGGGGTCTAGATTTTTGTAGCCTTTGGCAATCCCTAACAATGCCCCCGCCGTGGCAACCACGCAATCGCTGTCGTGTCCCAGATGTAGAGCATCCATAATTCCGTCAAAGCTACCTTCCGATTTTAGCAGCGCCAATAGCGTGAAAGCTACGTTCATCGGAGCTGAAGTAAAATCAGCGTCGCCGTAAAAGCTTTTGATCTTGCCCATCGCTACTTCATAACTGCACTTCTCCGCCCAGTTCATCACAGTCGTTACCATCTGGTGCAATTCGCTTTCTTCGGAAAACAAATTCAACCCCACTTGGAAGAGAGTTCGCAAATCACTCTCAAAGAAAGCTTCCGCCGCACAAGCCGATAGAAACTTTTCAGCATCGATAGAAAATTGGCGATGATCCAGGCTAGAATCAATCTCGGCGTAGAAAGCGGCTCGTTCGGGCATTCCCGGACACAGCATTCCCCAAATCTCACTACGAATGGGCGAACCCATGCCCCGATACCAGTAATGATTATTGTGCGTACCTGATTCCGGCGGATACACTCCTAGCTCAATGTTTCGCGAAGCCACTCCGTACTCTCCCCAGGGAAAGCGAACGTGCTGTTTCCAGTGATCGGCAAAGTCGTTTTCGCGCACCCAGGGGCCTTTCTGTTTCACCATATCCAACCAGAGTACCTGCAAGTCCAGGTCATCGTTGGGAAAGTTGGTTTCAAACAACTTTTCGGATAGCTCAATCTGATTAAATGCTTTGATGCCCTCGATGGGCGCACCCAAAATACCTCCGGCACATTTGCCAATCCAGCCACCGTGAATTTTGTCAAGATAAGTTGTATAATCTAATGTTCTACTCATGGATTAGATGGTTGTTTTTTGTTCATCCAAAAGGGTGCGGTGCTTAGCCATAGTAAAGTCCCAATTAGAGCTAATGTTTTATGGTTAGCGAAATCGATAATTTCGTGGTAGACCAAAAAAGCCGGAATAATCGTTAGGGCTAGCCCCAGAAAAGAAATTGTAATCAGTAACTTTCTCATGCGGCGGTGGGTTTATTCGCGACCATTTTAGGCTGAAATAATTTACTCAAAATAATGTACAGGGCTGCTCCAATGAACCAGCCGGGTACTGCCATAAAAAACATGAAATCGGCTCCAGTATAGTCGTACAGCCAATAACAAGTTCCCAGAGAAAATGCCCAGGTAACAAACACAATCGGATTGAAGGACGAACCGGTTACCTCAGCATAATTACTCTGAAGCCCGAGTCGGGGGAAGAGAAATACATCGATCAGTACCACGGCACCGACCGGAGCGGCTACCAAGGCGTAGATACCCAGAAACTGATCTAATTTGGAAACCAACCAGGGCGAACAAGCCAACAAAGTAGCAATCACCCCAATAATCATGGTCAATCGCCACCGCTTCTGTTTGGGCAACACTACCTGAAAGGCGAGTCCAGCTCGGTAAATGGTAGGGTTGGCAGTTGTCCATCCGGCTACAATCACACAAATGACTCCCGCTAAGCCTACACTGTAAAAAGCAATCTCGCCCGGCGAAGGATTTAAATTTCCGGCTTGTAAAGCGGTAGCGCACAAAATTCCCGAGGCAAGCCAGGCCATGTAGTGCCCTACAAACATCCCGACTGCCGATGCTAGTCCGTAAGAAGCTCGCTTAGCGTAGCGGTAAATTGACATATCGGTAAGGCCAATGTGCATAGCGGTATTACATAACCAGGAAAACATA
>CAKZYJ010000374.1 GCA_937884755.1 uncultured Flammeovirgaceae bacterium | reverse complement strand
GCCGATTTATCAATCTGTATTTCTTTTAAAAAACTACTTTAACCCATTACCCTTTTTTTCATTTGTTTAATTCGGTCTTTTAGTTTTCCTGTTCCAATCATAATGTCGTGATGATTTATGATTAATATCCACTCGTACTTCTTTGAAACAATTAATATCTCATCAATCCATACTGATTCCCAAAAAATCTTTTCAAACGCCTTAATTGTTCCTTCGTAAATCCAAAATTTAGTTTGCTCATTGACAGTCTCGTCAAGTAAAAACCAAACCTTTTCAGAGGAATCTATTAGTTCTTCTAATCTGAAGGTTTTGTAATTTATTGGAGTTGCAGCGTATGAATCCACCAAGGTTTCCCATATCCATCTTGAGTTTTTGCTTGAAGAAAATCTCGTCCAAACTTTAGATTCAATTTCTTTCCATAGGTTGATATTTACCTCAGAAAATTCTTCACTTGAAATATCTAGTTGTACGCAGAGTTTTTTAACCTCGACACGTAAATCCGTCCAAGTCCTTTTTCTCTTTGATTTTAAGTGCCTGGTTTTATTCATTCTAATTGTGGATAACAAGAGATAACGACATGAATAAAATTTAGGCAATCAACGTATCTACCTGTTGTACCAACATCTGCCGGTAGGCCGAGTGCGTAATTTCTTCGTTCGATAGGTGACTGTGAATAAACGCTAGGGTAGGTTTAGTGGGTAGCACCTGCATGCCCAGATAGTGTAAAACATCCGTTAGGTGGCTGATGGCTAATGCGCCGCCGTACATGCCAGCGGCCACTCCCACCAAGGCAGCTTTTTTTCCGGCTAGATTACTCGGATACTCTAACCCGTCGATGAAGGCTTTGAGCACTCCCGGAAACGAGCCATTGTACTCTGGTACAATAAACACAAAGCGCTCATTTTCTTCCAGTACCTGTCGGAAGGCGTTGAATTCTTCATTCTGTCCGTTGTTCTCGTACAGGGCAGTGGCCAGAAAATCGGGGGGGAGGTGAATAAGATCTAGAATCTGGCTAGGTTCGCCTTCCTCCTCCAGTAACCGTTGGTAGTAGGCCGCAATAGTGCGGGAGTTGGCATCTTTTCGGTTGGTTCCGACAATAACAATAGTCATACGTTCACAACGAGCCTGATACGAAAGATGTTCAGCCGAAACCATCCGGCAGCAGGCGGGTTACTTCATTCGTATGCGACTAACTATTCGTACTTCCGTAGCCCAAGATTATCTGGCCGTAAAAGAGGGGTTTACCCAAGATCTTTTTCTGAAACTCAATCCGCCCTTTCCCCCGGTGCGACTCAATCGCTTCGATGGGTCCAGCAAAGGTGATATTGTGGAGTTGGAGCTTAACTTCATCCTGTTTCGCCAGACCTGGCGCAGCCTGATTACCGAAGACGGGCAGACCGAGCAGGAGTGGTACTTCATTGATGAGGGCGTACAACTGCCCTTCTTTCTCAAATACTGGAAACATCATCACCGGGTGCTAAAGCAGGGTGATGGTAGTCAGATCGTAGACGATATTTATTTCCGTTCGCCCTTCTGGCTGATGGACTTTCTTCTTTACCCGGTACTAGGGTTGCAGTTTTTGTATCGTAAACCGGCTTACAAAAAGTATTTCTCTACTTAACCGATGTCTTGGGCTGGCTCTGCTCTAACCATTCTAATGAAAAGGTAGCTAGCGCAAGAGAAGCGTATTGGTTACCTTCAGTATTCCCTCGCTCAAAAAGCACGTAAATTTGACCACCGTTCCCTACCGCTACGTCCGAGTAGGCCGCCAGGCCGGGTTCAATAACTCGCTGGAGTGGCCAGGTTTTCCCTTCATCGTAACTGAGTTTAGCCGTGAGGTTTCTGCGTGCGTTTAGCTTAGGGTTGGACGTAGAATAATCCGGGCGAGAGTCGGGGTTGACATTCAGTATATATTCTTTATTATTGGTAG
>CAKZYJ010000373.1 GCA_937884755.1 uncultured Flammeovirgaceae bacterium | reverse complement strand
TGGCCGATTTATCAATCTGTATTTCTTTTAAAAAACTACTTTAACCCATCACCAAGGAATTGAAAATGGTAATAAAGACTATTACGAATGTTCAGATACATAATTAGGCGGCTGGAGTTTTTCTCACTCGAGAATACAATGATACGAAAGTATTAGTTGCTCTCGGACCGGCGAGGATAAAAATACAAATAGAGATCGGAGCCTATCTGGCTTTCGCTGAGAGTAAAATAGCCTGAGCCGTCGGCGGCCCAGCCAATAGCCTCCCCTTGCGGTTCGGCTAGGTAAGGCAATGTATCGGCGGGTTGCAGTACCCACTCGGCTACCGATTGCGCAGAATCCTTACGAATAAAGTAGGTGACTTGCTGATAGGTTTTAAGCAGTAGCTCTTGTCCATCGGCGGAGATGTCTCCCGCCACCAGGCGGTCCAATAAATTAGCACCCTCAAAAGGCACAGTTAGTAGGTGTTTAGCTACAATTGTAGTGTCAGTAGGCTGAGGGTAAGGTAGGCAGTAGGTGCGGATACTAGACATTTCCTTAGTCATCACGTAGAGGTTCTTCGTTAGCGGGTCTAGCAATAGTACTTCGGCATCCCACTGCTCGTCAGGGTAGACAAAAGTCAGGGTATCTATTTGTTGGATAGTGTCTAAATAAATGGCGTCCGTACCGTTACGCGACTGAGCGGTACCCGGCCATTTTGGCTCAGGAAAGCGGCAAATGTAGTTTTCCGAATGGAAAGTAAAGTTATCGCCAATATCTCCTAGATACAGGTAGTTTTGGCCTGCTTCCGGTCCGGGACCAATGGCTAGGTCCTCCCAGTCCCGCTGGTCGGGGCCGAGCACATACACGGCTCGTACTACCGCCTGACTATCCAGTAAGTAAATCTCGGCTGGGTTACCACTATCGTTGTGCACCCATAGCATACCGGGATTAGTGCGGCTGGCTACTAGCCCGGAGACCTCCTCCAATCGGTCGTCGTCTACTGTAGCTAACGGAATACCTTTTCCGAACCGGCTAAGGGCAGAAACTGGAATCTCGGGTTGAGATAAGCAGCTAGTGAACAACACTAACCAGCTTCTGTAAATGAGCCAGCGAAGGGGTATCAATCAGGCCGGGGTTTTAGCGCGGTGGCGTACTGGAAAGGGACGATAGGCCCCCAGAAATAGTGCTACCAGCGGCAAACCAGCGTGCGGCAGCCGGTAAACCACCGGGTACAACCATTGGTGCAGGGAAAGCCCTAGTGCATCCCACTGTACATTGGCCGCAAACCGGGCCAGTGCGGTTAAAAACCCCCAGGCTACGGCGTAGAGCAAACAGTAGCGGGCGGTAGTTGGCAGAAAAATACCGATGCTTACCACAAAGTCCATCAGTCCGGCAAACTGCAGAAATGTACGGGCTACCGGTTCGCTTACTCCCAGAATACTCATGGTCATGGCAATAAAGTGAGGCGGCTGCTGGTAGAATACTCCGGCGGCAAACAGTCCGTGGCAGGTAAAGGTGACGGCTACGGCGACCTTTACCCAAAACAGAAATCGGGCTACGTCCATTTTTCCGAAAAGGGCCAGATACAGCAGTACCGGTGATCCGATCTGCCCGGCGTGTTCCAGCAGCTGAGCTAGCTGATAATTAGCATTGCGGAACGAAAACAGACTGAGAATAAGCAACAGTACTGAGCCCAACAACAAGCCGTAGCCTAACCAACGTTGCCGGGAGGTAATAAGAAGTGATACGATTGCCAGCACTGCATACAGTACGCCCATAGCTGGCACTAGCCACTTGGCACTTTCCGGCAAGGTGGTATCCATCGGAGTAGAAAAAAACAGGTGCTGCCAGGCTCGCCCCAGAAATAAGGCAAAGCAAATAAGTTTGAGTAATAGTATAACGCGGGAAGAGAGGTGAGCAGAAGAGTTCATGAAGCAATAGGAGGTTGTATTGGGGGAAGTTAGAGAAATAATTCTCGGAGGACAAATATATCAGATCAACCCCTAACAATGTCCACTCCGGTCCAGATTGCAACGATCAAACAAACCTTCTCTACTTTAGATTATACTCTCACGGGTAGTTTGCCAGTGGTTACCGGGGAATTAAAGATACGCTAACAGCAACAGCCTATCCCGATTGACGTACAACTAACTGATCAGCAATGAAAAACCCCAATCATAGCAGAATCTATTTCTTAAAGTACATGTTTAATATTTTTAATATAACATTAAACAAAATAGTTACGTATTAACTTCTATCTAAGGTAAGTCTGAGTCTAACTCAGATTTTATAATCTAGAATTATGGCAGCAACAACAAATAAAGAAAAGAAAACCGCCGATCAGGGCGAAAAGCTGAAAGAAGCGTATATAGATTATCTACTGGAGCACGGTCAGGCCCCACCCTCCGTGTATCAGTTTATGAAGATGCAGAAGAAGAAGGAATCGGTCTTTTACGACTACTTCAACTCCTTCTCGGCTTTAGAGAAAGAAATCTGGAAAGGCTTTTTTGACGAAACTATCACGCGTATTCAGAGCGATGCGGTGTACATGGAATATTCAGTGCGGGAGAAACTGCTGGCGTTTTACTATACCATGATGGAGGTGCTGAAGAACAACCGGAGCTACGTCATGCTTCGCGTAAACCAGATGCCCACTCAAGGTCGTCGTATGCCTAGCAACGAGGTATTTAGCCGCCTGAAAGAGGCCTTCGTTGACTTTGCTAACGAACTGATAGCCGAGGGCAAGGAGATTGGCGAGATCGTGAACCGACCGATTATCGGCAATCGCTATGACGAAGGACTGTGGCGACAATTGCAGTTTGTGATTTACTTCTGGGTGAAGGACGACAGTCCGAACTTTGAGCGTACTGACGAGGCCATTGAAAAGGCAGTAAATCTATCATTTGATATTATGGGGCGAGGCCCGATTGATGCCGCGGTTGATTTTGCTAAGTTCCTGTACCAACAACGATAAATTAAAAACAAACAGTCGGCAGACTTGCTGGCTGCTTCTAACAAATCAGTATGAAAGAACAGAACAGAATTCCCACCTCAAAGGTACAGCGGGCTACCCGATTTGTGCGCACCGGAGCGAAGATTGGTGGCAACTACGTAAAGTATTATACCAAAAAAGCATTGAGCCAGGATGTGAGCCGCGAGAGCCTGCACGAGGATAATGCTACCGATATTTACAACGAACTGAGCGAACTGAAGGGAAGCGCCCTGAAGGTACTGCAAATGATGAGCATGGACAAGAACCTGCTCCCTACAGCATACACCGACCGTTTTGCGATGGCGCAGTACAGTGCTCCGCCACTATCGTATCCGCTGGTGGTGAAAACTTTTCAGAAGTACTTTGGCAAGGGGCCCACTGAAATGTACGATGCGTTTAGTAGAAGCGCTAAGAATGCCGCTTCTATCGGGCAAGTGCACCGGGCTACGCTTGACGGAAAGGAACTAGCCGTAAAGATACAGTATCCCGGCGTGGCTAACAGTATTAGCTCGGATTTAAAGATTGTAAAACCGTTCGCCATACGGCTGTTCAACATCAACGAGCGCGATTTGGAGCATTACCTGCAGGAGGTAGAAGGAAAGCTGATTGAAGAAACTGAGTACGATCTGGAAGTGCGGCGTGGCATGGAGATCTCGGAGCAGTGCGGCCATATTGATAATATTGATTTCCCGACTTACTATCCGGAAATGTCTTCCGAGCGCATTATCACGATGGACTGGTTAGACGGACTGCATATGAAAGAATTTATCGCTACCAATCCTTCGCAGGAAGTACGGAACCGTATTGGTCAGGCACTGTGGGATTTCTACAACCATCAGGTACATTACCTCAAGCAGGTGCACGCCGACCCGCATCCGGGTAACTTCCTGTTCCGCGATAACGGCACCATGGGCGTGATTGACTTTGGCTGTGTAAAAGAGATTCCCGAGGAGTTCTACCAGCAGTACTTCAGTCTTATCCGTCAGGATATTCTGCTGAAACCCGATCAACTGGATGAGATATTCCACGAGTTATCTTTCATTAATGAGAATGATTCGGCCGCGGACAAGAAAGTGTTTAAAGCCATCTTTGTTGAGATGATCCAACTGTTGGGCCGCCCGTTCCACTACGATGAGTTTGACTTTGCCGACGACGATTACTTCACCCAGATATTTGCGCTCAGTGAGCGGGTATCTAACACCGAAGAAGTACGACGATCCCGTACTGCTCGTGGTCCCAAAGATGCTTTGTATATTAACCGTACCTACTTTGGCTTGTACAACTTACTGAATGCCTTGCAAGCGAAGGTAATTACCCGCAAACCGGAGTGGCTGGAAGCCAAGAAAATGAGTGCTTAACCAATTGCTATTTGTTTGAATCGCATTCCATAGCGAAAAAATTACTAACCCCAGTGCTGTACTCTGCACTGGGGTTTACTGCTTTATCGCTGTCTGCTCAGGAGTATCGCTACGCCGGTTTATACGGAGATAATCCCTACGAAATAGCGGTGCGTAAGTACCACGAAGAGGGCCAGCCCAAACTGGTGCTAACGGAAGAAAAACGCTACTCGGAGCATACCTTCCATCCGGATATGGGCACCGAAAAATGGGTGCTACGCGACGAAAAAGAAGACCACCAATTTACCGCCCAGCGGGTGGGCGATCAGATTCACATTCAGGGCAAGTTTCAGGGGGAGCCGATTGATAAAACAGTAGCCGTAGACGAACGGCTGTGGTTCAACAAACTGGATCACGGACTGAGTTACTTCGCCGCTTCCGATCAGGAGGAACTATCGTTTTGGGTACTAAAACTAGTATCCGATATGGACCCCATTAAGCTTAGCGCCGAAAAGGAAGGTATTGAACAGCTAACGATGGACGGCCAAACCTATCAAGCGCTAAAAATAAAGCTGACGATTGATAACTTCCTCCTTTCCAAACTCTGGTCAGCCGAACTCTGGTACCGTACTTCCGACGGACTTTTTCTCCGCTACGAAGGAGCCAATGGCGGCCCCGGCACCCCCAAAACCATCATTGAGTTAGAAGGAGAGGTAGATTAGGCACCGCTCAAATTCCGTGTTTTACTCTCTAAAATTTTGAAAATGTCTACGTACATTCGGTTCATTAAAGATTAGACACAAGCGAGCTAGTACAATGGATGTTCGAAGGTGAAATTAGTAAATGTTGAGTATTGGATGGCTGCCCCCCAATTCAACGAATGCCTTTCATTTTTCTGTTATTAAGTGGTAGCTTGAAGTGCTAGAAAGATGCTGTGTTAAACACTGCTCGTAGTATAGTATACTATATGAAATGGCCGAAAAGCAGTTAACCGAATACAGCGTTTTTTCCCAAGCTAAGCCCGAAATTAAAGAGAAGTAACAGAGACTTGTTGCCGTTATGTAGTTGTTGCTAGTCAGTAGAAATAGAATGAATATCAAACTTGTATGGTTTTGGATTCTCTTCTCAGCATCTATGGTTTATATCACCTTAGAAAGCATAGGCCAACATTCTGAATTGAGCTTGATATTTGGTCCATCTGCTCTTTTTGGGTTTTATATGGTTTTGCTAATTCTCGTAAAACACAAAAAATTTAGATTGTCCAAGTCTGATAAACTATTAAGAGTAAAGCAAATAGGTAGGAAAAAGAAGGATTACAAACTTGAAAATCTCGAGAATTGGTCAGAAAAATTCTTCATTTTCCGTGGTGAGCAAAAGAGAACATTAAAGTTGATGTTCAAAGATCATAAGGAAGTTAATGTAACAGATAAAGATGATTTGATGGAATATGAAAAGCTGTATCATTATCTTCGAGTAAATCATCGTAAAGATTGAAGAAACCGGCTGGCAACATTAGGTAGCCCTCACCTTGGCAAAATAGCAATGCGGATGTTTGTTGTGCCAAGCTCGGAAATCGATTATTGAAAAATAATTAGCCGACGAACTGGACGACGGCTGCCCTGGGTGCTCTCAGTAATTAAAACGAAGAAATGTCATCAAAGACAACTAATAAACTGCACTTCGAAGATTTAGATGCATTAAGGTTTGAAGACTTAGTGGTTAACCTCATATACAGAAAATTCAATTTCAAAAAAGTATTGCATCTTGGTAGGTCGGGCATTGATGATGGAGTAGATATTGAAGCAACTGAGATCGATAGCGGTAGTGAAAAAGTATGGTATATTCAATGTAAACGGTATAAAAGATTCTCAAATAAAGATTTTGATTCTGTCTTAAAGAAGATCCTAGAAAAAAATATCAAACCAGATATTTTAATGATTGTAGTTTCTTGTAATATTAGCAAAAGAACTTTAGATCATATAAAAAATGAATCGGCTAATAATGAAATAAGTGATTGGATAATATGGACAGATTCAATAATCGAGGCAATTCTATATTCTGAATTTCCTGATCTGCTAAATATATATTTTGGTGTGATCACAGATTTTAAAGTTAAGTCTAAAATAGACCTTATTCAGAGAAGAAAAAGAATAAGAGACGACCTTAATGATAATATTTTGCAGCCATTTGACCCAGCTAAACCAATTATGGGTAGCCATAGGTTTCGGCACAGAAAACTACTAATTCGTTCGATTTTTGACGATGACAACGAAACGACAAAAGATGAATATGGTTGGTATAGTTATTTTGGAGTAAACCCTTATAACATTGGAGATTTAGGAATAGAAGTAAATTTTGAGTGGAATAAAGGTTTTATCAATGATGGAGGAGAGTTTTCAAAGAAAAAAATTAATAATTCGTTTAGAGAAGTAATTATCCATAAAAGGGTAGTGTATTTAAAGTAAGGACGAATATTTTGAAGAAAAAGCAATGTGAGGG
>CAKZYJ010000372.1 GCA_937884755.1 uncultured Flammeovirgaceae bacterium | reverse complement strand
AATATGAAAAAAACTATGCACCAGCACTTGCATGAACCATAGAAATCGCGGTTCAATTGCTCGATGGCTAAATTGCTGATTGGTCAGTAGTCCACGACGGTCAACAGTCTACAGTTATTTGTCGCTGGCGGGCGACGCCGCGTCCACGGTGGATGGACGCCACGCGGTCGCTTATAACTTGTAACCTTGAACTTAAGAACTTCTTTCTTCCAACTCCGTGCTTCCGACTTCTAACTCCCAACTACTCCAACCCCTGATTGTGGCGCAGTAGTGCTTCCGCCCGGTCAAATTCTTCTTTCTCAATGGTAAAGTATCCGTCTTCATACATCACCAGCAGTTCCCGGTAGGAAACAGTATGCTGATCTATTTGCCAGTGGTTATCCGTAGCAATAATGTCGGTACTCTCGTAGGTAAATTCCCCTTCGGGGAAAGGGATGGCTACCAGCTTGCGGTAGATATTGGTTCTATCAGTAGTATGCTTAACGTAAAGGTTCTTCATGTAGATAGGGGTAGATATGGTTCAATGTTCTTTAACAGCTGCTCAAAGGCCTGCCCTTTTGCTAAATCTACTAAATCAATATCAATAGTAAAAACCGGACTTAATGAAAATGTTGCTATCCAGCGATCGTAGCATTCGTTCAGGTTTCGGAGATATTCTTCCGGAATGATGTTCTCGTGCTGACGTTGAGAGTCTCGGGTTGCGTGGCGCAGTTGTATACGCTGCTGCAAGGTGGCGACACTACCTTTCAGAAAAATAACCAGGTCGGGCAGGGGCACCAGATCAATCATAGTTTCGTACAGATGGTGGTAGTTGCGGTAGTCGCGGTTACTCAGATAGCCCGATTTGAACAGGTTGTAGGCAAAAATATGAGCGTCTTCGTAAATAGTCCGATCCAGAATAACTGGCTCCGGACGAGAAGCAACACCAACAGCCTGCTCGAAACGGTGGCTTAAGAAGTAAATTTGCAGCGGAAAAGCCCAGCGGGCCATATCCTGATAAAAATCGTTCAGATAAGGATTGTCTCGTACGGCCTCTAATTCGGCCCGACCGCCAAAATGCTGAGCCAATCGGGTAACCAAAGTGGTTTTGCCCGCCCCAATATTTCCTGATACAGCAATGAACATAAAAGAACGCTTCCGGGATAATTTTCTGGTAGGGTTAAAGTTACAAGTTCAAGGTTCACAGTTCAGAGTACTAAGAATTGTGAACCTTGAACTTTTTCCTAGTATTCTAGGAACTACAACACTCCAGCGTTCTAACTGTTATTAGGCAAAGGCATCTTTCCGGTAGCGTACGGTGCGGTAGATCACCAGCATACCTGCCAGCGAAAGCGGGGTCATAATAGCCCCCTCCCAGGCACTAAAGCCTTTCTCTACCATTAGATAACCAGTAAAGACTGGCAACACAATAAAAAATAGGCTTACCCCCCAAGCCAATAACGTAAGTAGTACATATACTACGCGGTGGACAGACGTTATATCGGAGGCTATCAGATCAGCGGGATGGCTGTTGAAAACTGGTTGGGGCCGATAAAACTGCTGAAACTGTGCCTGATACTGGGCACTGGCCTGGGCGTAAACCTGAGCAGTGGCTGATTGATGGTCGGCTAACAATTGCTCGTAGGCTTCGGCAATTTGCTGGAAGCGGCGTTTGGCTTCCTGGCCAGTGTTGACATCGGGGTGATACTTGAGCGCTAATGAACGGTAGGCCTTCTTGATGTCTGTGATGGAGGCTCCTCGCGATAGTCCTAGTGTGCGATAATACTCATCCATAATCGGTTGCTTCACAATTCAACTAATTGAAAAGACAACTGTTTTAGCTACTTAAATGTAAGCAGAAGCTGGGGATCAATACAAATACTTTCGTATAAATGTTTCTGGGAAGGAGCAATAACCCCCGGAAAATCTCCCTCATAGCCTAGCAAATCAGTCATCACCTGGAAATGTAAGTGCGGCGGCCAGCTTCCGTTTTCGGGATAATTGCCCACCTCACCTACTTCTTCGCTTTTATCAACGAGTTGGCCTACCCTTATATTTTGCAGCGACTGTCGACTTAGATGACCGTAAAGGGTAAAAAATATAGACACTTCGGCAGCATGCTCCAGAATAAAGGTAGCGCCGATGATGCCGAAGACTCTATTATCATAAACACTATGGATTCGTCCTGGCCAAGAAGCGTGTGCCTTAGTGCCAGCCGGGGTCCAGACATCCACTCCTATGTGCAGGCTGCGGATTTCTTCTTCTGAGAATAGTGGACTACGCTGGTAAAGGGAGCGAGATTCCAGATATCCGCCAATACCTACTTTGTTCGGAGCGAGCATTTGCTGAACCAGACGGTCGAATTGGGCTGTATCTGATACAATCTCTGGGGTGAGCCGATGGTTATTAGAACTTAAATCTAGCGTACGTAATGAGGCGGTGGTAATATTGGGAAACACATACCCAATCTGATCGTTACGTACTCTTAAATACTGCTCAATACGTTCTTTCATAAAGTAGCTGGCTGCCAACCCTTTCTTTTAACTAAAGGGTGCATAAGATGATAAAATATTTATAACTTTACCGGAGACGTTTTAGTAACCTTATCCTATTTTTTTGATGATCCAACTGCTATATCACCACTTTTCGGACAAACGTCAATTAGCCTACAATTTTTTTCTAAACCAATTCTCTAAGTTTAACCTAATTTCTATCATAAATTTTTTTGTTGCATGAATCAACACGAACTAGAAACCTTATGCATTAATACCGTCCGCACGCTTTCTATGGATGCCGTCCAGAAAGCTAACTCCGGACATCCTGGTACGGCCATGAGTCTGGCTCCCTTAGCCCACGTGCTCTGGTCGCGAATCATGAACTATAACCCCGATGACCCTCATTGGCCGGGTCGGGACCGCTTCATTCTTTCGGCCGGACACGCCTGTATCCTTCAATATAGCATTCTGCACCTGACCGGCTATGATCTGACGATGGATGATCTGAAAGACTTCCGTCAGTGGGAAAGTAAGACGGCCGGGCACCCCGAATACGGCCTGGCACCGGGCATTGAAGTGACTACCGGCCCCCTAGGGCAGGGCTTTGCCAACGGAGTAGGGTTTGCCATTGGGCAGAAGTTTCTGGCTGATCGATACACTCAGGGTGGTAAGAATCCCTTTGATTACAAAATCTACGCAATCTGTAGTGATGGTGATTTGATGGAGGGTATCTCTTCCGAAGCCGGATCGCTGGCTGGTCACCTGAAGCTGGGTAATATGATTTACCTGTACGATGACAATAACATTACCATCGACGGAACCACCAGTATCACTTTCACCGAAGACGTAGAGGCCCGCTTCCGTTCTTTCGGCTGGCATACTCAGACCGTAGAGGATGTTAACGACCTGGATGCCCTGGAAGAGGCTATTCGTGCTGCCGAAATGGTAGAAGACCAACCTTCGCTCATCCGGGTGAAAACCATTATCGCCTACGGAAGCCCGAATAAGATCAATACCTCGGGAGCCCATGGGGCTCCGCTGGGAGAAGATGAAGTAGCCGCGACTAAGAAAAATCTGGGTTGGGATCCGGACAAGCATTTTTATGTACCGGATGAAGTTTACAATTTTTACCAAGAAGCGGTAAACAGCCGTAAGAAAAAAGAAGCTGAGTGGCAGGACATGTTCCAGTCCTATAAATCGGAATATAGTGACTTAGCGGAGGAGTATCTTAACTTTAGTAAACAGCAGTATCCTTCGGCCTGGAAGAACGATCTGCCAGTCTTCAAGCCCGAAGAGGGCAGTATTGCTACCCGTAATGCCGGCAAGAAAGTGATGAACGCCATTGCTCCTCATCTACCGCTCCTCATTGGCGGGGCAGCTGATCTGGTGGAATCTACCAAAACTGAAGTAGAAGCCTCCGGTAGCTTTGAGCCAGGTAACTACGGTGGGCAAAATATTCACTTCGGAATTCGGGAGCACGTGATGGGTGCTATTGTGAACGGTCTCTCGTTAACCGACGGACTCATCGCCTACGGTTCTACCTTTTTCATTTTCACCGATTATATGCGGCCCACGTTACGTTTGGCGGGTATTATGAAGCAGCGCTCTATCTTTGTGTACACGCACGATAGTATCGGATTGGGAGAAGACGGCACTACCCACCAGCCAGTAGAACACCTCATGTCTATGCGGGTCATCCCTAATATGGTAACTATTCGTCCGGCCGATGCTAACGAAACTGCCCACGCTTGGCGCGTAGCCATTGAGCATAAAGATGGTCCGGTTGCTATTGTACTTACCCGCCAGGGCATCCCGGTAATAGACTACCAGCACTGCGCCGGTCCCCAGAGCCTAGAGAAAGGAGCTTATGTGCTAAAAGATGCGAACGACATTCCTCAACTTATTCTGATAGCTAGTGGCTCGGAAGTACAGTTAGCTTTGGAAGCCCAACAGCAATTAGCCACCGAGGGTATTCACGCTCGGGTGGTAAGTATGCCAAGCTGGGAGTTGTTTGAGAAACAAGACGATTCCTACAAAGAAAGTGTGTTTCCTAAGAGCATCCGCAAGCGTATTTCCATTGAGGCTGGAGTAACTTTAGGCTGGCAGAAGTATATTACCGACGAAGGCGTAGCGATTGGAATTGATACCTACGGAGAATCAGCTCCGGGCAAGAAGCTGATGCAGGAGTTTGGGTTCACCACCGAAAACGTAGTAAAGCACGCCAAACAACTCGTTGAAACAGCGGAGGTATAATTTTTAACTTCGTTGAGATGCAAGATTTTGCGTATCAACGATCACTATAAAACCTAAATTATGAAACTAGGTATTGCTGCCGATCACGGTGGGTTTCACGCCAAAGAGAAACTAAAAGAATTTCTTCACACCCTAGACGGGATTTCCGTAGTAGATTACGGAGCTTCAGAATACGATGCTTTAGACGATTACCCGGACTTTGCCGAACGAATAGCTAGAGCAGTAGCTAGTGAAGAAGTAGAACGTGGCATAGCCATCTGCGGTAGCGGAGTAGGCGCTTCTATTGCAGCTAACAAAGTAAAAGGAGTGCGGGCGGCCCTAATTTGTGATACCTATTCGGCCCGACAGGGAGTAGAGCACGACGATATGAATATCATCTGCTTCGGAGCCCGAGTTTTCGGGGAAGAACTTCTCAAGGAAATGACCAAAGCCTTTTTAGGAGCAAAGTTCTCCGGCGAAGAACGCCACACTAGAAGATTGAATAAAGTAATTGCTCTGGATGAGGAATGCTAAACTAAATAGTGTTCGGGTGTTAGAATGTTAGAGTATTATGGTTTGAAGTTGTGGGTATGTTAAAACGAAAACTTCAAACCTAGACCTCCTTAGCACAAAAACACTATAACACCATAACACAACTATATAATAACTTATGGAAACACAACAATATGATTTTGGGATGGTAGGGCTAGGCGTGATGGGACGCAACTTTTTGCTGAACGTGGCGGACAGTGGCTTTTCGGTCATCGGCCTGGATAAAGACGATAGCAAAGCTACCGCTCTGGAGAAAGAAGGAAACGAAAACGTAAAGGGGGCTACCGAACCGGAGGAGTTTGTAAAAGCCCTGA
This sequence comes from uncultured Flammeovirgaceae bacterium, assembly GCA_937884755.1. Lineage (GTDB taxonomy): Bacteria > Bacteroidota > Bacteroidia > Cytophagales > Cyclobacteriaceae > Tunicatimonas. The sequence goes on along the minus strand of CAKZYJ010000372.1, from coordinate 6,752 downwards.
AAACTCCCCGTAAGATTATGATGCTGGTGCCCGCCGGCCCCATCGTAGATTCGGTGATTGAAGAACTACTTCCGTTGCTAGATGATGGTGATGTGCTGATTGATGGAGGAAACTCCCACTTCACCGATACCAACCGGCGCATGGAGGAGCTACAAGGTAAGAGTATCAATTATCTCGGCATTGGCGTTTCGGGCGGGGAAGAAGGTGCACGTCATGGCCCTAGCCTAATGCCCGGTGGTAGTAAAGAAGCCTACGAAACTGTTCGTCCTATTTTTGAAGCCGCTGCAGCTAAAGTAAACGGCGAACCTTGTGTAACCTACCTAGGCACTACCTCGGCGGGTAACTTCGTTAAAATGGTACACAACGGTATTGAGTACGGTCTCATGCAGCTCATCGCCGAAGTCTATGATATGATGAAGCGGGGCATGGATCTGCCCAACGAAGAAATTCATCGTGCTTTTACTGAGTGGAACGATGGGGAATTACAATCCTTCCTGGTGGAGATTACTGCCGATATTTTTAAGGAACCAGATACTAAAGTGGGGAAAGGTTTTTTGGTAGATAGTATCCTGGACAAAGCTAAGCAAAAGGGAACCGGTAAATGGACCTCGCAGGTAGCGATGGATCTGGGTATTCCGATTCCGGTGATTGATGCCGCAGTAACTTCTCGTTATCTATCAGCTCTAAAGGATGAACGAAAACAAGCAGCGGAAATTCTGGTGCACGAAAACTCCAAGCTTAAAGAAGATAAGAAGCTCCTGAAGGGCGAGCTGAAAAATGCGCTGTACTTCGCTACCATCATCACCTACGCTCAGGGCATGGCACTACTGAAAGAGTCATCTACGGAGTTTGATTATGGGTTGAATCTGGCGGATGTAGCCAAGATATGGCGAGGTGGCTGTATTATTCGGGCTAAATTGCTAGAGGATATCATGGCTTCCTATCATCATCAGCCAGACCTCATGAACCTGATGCTGGACGATCATTTGGCGAAGATACTGTTGCAATTGCATCTGGATGCGATAGAAATTGCCAAGTTAGGCTTTGAGCAAGGCGTGCCTATGCCCGCGTTAAATGCTGCTCTTTCGTACTTTGATGCGTATCGTAGCGGACGATTGCCATCTAACCTCACTCAAGCGCAACGCGATTACTTCGGAGCACACACCTACGAGCGTATTGATGAGCCCGGAACTTTCCACACCGAGTGGAACAAATCATAGCTAGAAGTTAGAGGCTGGATGCCGCCGTGACTCGGTTGGAAGTTAGATAATATATATGTCAACTACTTCTAATCTCGCCGCGACGGCCTCCAACTTCCAACTTCCAACTTCCAACTTCTAATCTCTAACAAAATGAATTCTGTTGACTATCAAAATATAAATCCGACTACCATTGTCATCTTTGGTGGTAGTGGTGACTTGAACAAACGCAAACTCATTCCCGCCCTGTACAATCTGTACATTGATCGCTATCTGCCGGATGATTTTCAGATTATTGGTTTGGGAAGAACTGAGTTTTCGGATGAAGAATTTCGCTCGGTATTGGAAGAAGGTGTAAACGATTTCTCCCGACGGAAAGCTGATAATGGAAGCTGGGAAGAGTTTTCCCAACACATTTCCTACCACGTTTCCAACGTAAAAGATTTGGAATCTTACAAAGAAATAGTGGGTGTGGTTGAGCAGCATGAGCAAGAGTGGGGTGCCAAAGAAGCCAATCGGCTGTTCTATCTGTCAGTATCTCCCTCATTGTTTGAGACCATTGCGATTAATCTGGGCCGGGCTGGGGCTTGTAACGACATCAATCGTACCCGGATTATTGTAGAAAAGCCTTTTGGACACGATCTAAAAACCGCTCATTCGCTTAACCGGTTATTAACTAAAATCTTCGCTGAGCAGCAGATTTACCGCATCGACCATTATCTTGGGAAAGAGACGGTACAGAACATTCTAACGTTCCGCTTCACCAATGCCTTGTTCGAACCCATCTGGAACCGTAACTACATTGATCACATCCAGATTACCGTATCGGAAACGGTAGGAGTGGGTACTCGCGGCGGATACTACGAGGGTTCGGGTGCGCTGCGTGATATGATTCAGAACCATGTACTTCAATTAGTGGCAATGATAGCGATGGAGCCACCTATCTCGCTGGATGCTGATGAAATTCGGAACAAAAAAGCAGAGGTAATCCGGGCCATGCGCAAATACAGCCCAAGTGAAGTACAAGACCATGCAGTACGTGGACAATACGGCCCCGGTTGGATTAAGGGAGAAGAGGTAATTGGCTATCGCGATGCCGAAGGAGTAGCTGAAGACTCCAATACCGAGACCTACGCAGCGGCTAAATTCTACATTGATAACTGGCGTTGGCAGGATGAGCCGATCTACGTTCGTACCGGCAAGCGGATGGCCGATAAAACGACAGCCATTACTATTCAACTAAAATCTGCTCCCCACCGAGCTTTTGTATCTAACGGAAAGATTAATCAGGACCCTAATCGGATTGTGATCAATATTCAGCCCGAAATGGGTATGAAGATTCGCTTCCAGGCTAAGCGGCCGGGGGTGAGCCAGATCGTGAACCCAGTAGAAATGATTTTTGATTATGACGAAGCCTACGATGCGCCAACTCCCGAAGCCTACGAAACCCTCCTACTGGATGCCATTGCTGGTAATGCCGCCCTCTTCATGCGAGCCGATCAGGTAGAAGCGGCCTGGGAGGTAGTTATGCCCATTCTGAATGCATGGGAAAATTCACCCATTACCAATTACCCGAGCTACGATGCTGGAAGTTGGGGACCACCCGCTGCTGATAAACTTTTAGCACAAGATGGTCATCGCTGGTTCAACCCACCTGCCCGTAATGTATTAGAAACTGTTATCGAGGATAAACATAACGAGTCTAAAGCTGGGGTTATCAATTTACATACGTATAACGAGATAGACGATCTCAGTTACTGTGCTGCTGAACTATTTATTTCAAAGGCCCAGGAGGCAGTAGAAAAAAACGGCCGTTTCACAGTTTGCTTGTCGGGGGGTGGATCATCTAAAGCTATGTACGAATTGCTAGCTCAGGAACCACTAGCCTCCAAGGTACCCTGGAAAAACGTCCACGCCTTCTGGGGCGACGAGAGAGCCGTATCCATGGAGCATCCGGATAGCAACGCCGGAATGGCGATGGAAGCATTGCTTCGCCATGTGCCTATCCCCGAGAACCAGATTCATCCCATAAAGGGTGAACTGAGAGCTGATGTGGCGGCCCTACAGTACGAGGAGCTGCTCCAGCGGTTTTTTAATGGCCGTACTCCCCGCTTCGATCTGGTATGGCTAGGTATGGGTGGCGATGGTCATACCCTTTCGGTGTTTCCGGGAGTATCTATTTCCCAAAAGGAAATGACTTGGGTAAAAGAAGTTTTCGTTCCTAAGTTGGATAGCTACCGTATTACCCTGACTCCCCAACTAGTAAACCAGGCCCATAGCGTGGCATTTATTGCTTACGGTGAAGGAAAAGCCGATGCCCTGAAGCATGTGCTGGAAGGGCCTTCTGAGCCAGACAAATATCCCGCCCAGTTGATCCGTCCTACCCACGGAGAGGTTCACTGGTTTGTAGATAATGAGGCAACTATCTTACTGACTAAGAAATAGACTAGTAGCTATCACTCCCCTACCACAATAGACTCGCGGGTGACAGCAGAAACCTGAAACAGCCCTAGTCCAGGCGAACCTTCGTGGCTGATATTAGTGCGGGGGTTCACTGGTGAAGGACTGAACATGCCGCCGTCTCCGTTCATCGCATTATCCAGATCTCCGTAAAACAGATACACCTCCCGGCTGATAAGGTACATCACGAAAGTGGCCACGTCGTCCTTTCGGAAGAAGGTGGGGGCCTCCAGCCCGTAAATGTAGCCTTCCAGCAATTCATCGTCGGCGTAAAATATTCCGTTTGGGGTCAGCCTATTCTCTTTCATCGATCTCCCAGGTCAGGCTGTCTACCGACATTACGGCGTGCATTTCATCCGAGGCGGTAAAAATCTCGTGACTAGGCATAGTGGTATACAGATGATAGGTTCTTCCATCTGGGTGGTAGCATCCTGAAGGTGAATGTTAAGCTCCTGGTTTTCAGTGAGGTCTATTGTGTGAAGTCGTCTGGTAACCTACGTAGCTGTAGGAGATATTGTACCGCCTCTGGGGCAAGGTGAGGGAGTAAAAGCCGTATATATTGGTTACTACTCCGTTCTGAAGTTGATCAACGTAGATCGTAGCACCGATCAGTTCTTCACCGCTGTTGTCATCTTTAATGTAGCCGCTAAGTGTCACTTTTTCCTGAGCCAATGACCAATGGATCAGGGTGGTCATTGCTATTATAGTGATTAGTATCTTCTTTACAGGTGAGGATTAATTGAGTGTTTCGATACTAATACCGAGAGGGCTTAGATCACCCTACCTCACTATGTCAAATTTGTTTATTTTTCCTTCCTTCCTTTTGTCCAGGAGAAGATATTTGCTAGGGGCATACTGAGAAAAAACACTTACGGAACACCCTGTCTTTCTCTTTAAACAAGAGAGGAAAAAGGTCTTAACTATCTGAAAATCAAGCGATAAAAATTAATTCTGAGCCAGAGTAGTAATGGCTGAGGGAATTGGTTTACCTTCCAATCAGATTACCCTCAATGCCCTGCTCCTGCTGGTAAGTGATCCATTCTTCCAGCGCTTCCTCCTTCAGCATTCAGGGGGATTTATGCTAGCCGCCAACCTTACCTCAACGGTGCATCCAGTCCAGTAAAAGACCCTGGAAGGTACTTCGGCTTCCATTGGTTCAATAGATCCAATCAAAAGTATCCGTGCTGTGCTTCACTGCCATAAGAGACAAATACATCGGTGCGAACCACAGTGACCGAACCAGATGACCCATTGCCGAAGGCTGTATACTGAATTTGGTTCATTCCATCCCGGAGGACACCGGAAGGTACTGTAAAGTAGAAGTAATCCGTCTCTATAGAAGCATCGTTCACCCCTTGATTTTTGTCCGCTCGTCCGGACCCGGTAATACGCTTAACAGGAAGATGCCCCGCACCATCTGAATGCTCTAAGCAGTCTTCTCCGTTGAGAGTTATCTCGACAGATTCACCTTTCCGCACTTGAACAACGACAGTAACCGACTGAGGCTGGTTTTCAGGAATGTTCTCAAATATCCCTAACTCCGTTTGTCGGGAATTCCCGTTTGGGATTTCAAGTGGCAAAGGATTAAACATTGGCATATCGGGGTATTGTCCGTCAGTACCCCAAGCTATTGAGTATACTTTGTTACGTCCGGCAAGCGTCTCTAGTGAAGCCAATTCGTTGACTAAGTCTGGATGGGGGCCATTAAGCAGTTGTCCAGACATCCAAGCCTGGTATTGGTCGCGGGACTGTTGCATCCAATTAAAAAGAAGGAGGCCATCGGCTTTTTCGTTGCCCCACATGTTGGCGGCCATACCCCGGTATTGACCAAAACTGGCATTATATCCAAATCCGTAGTTTCGTCGCTGCATCGTTGCGTATACTTTCGCTTGTTTTAGCCCCAGTGCTTTTCGGAAGGCATCAACCTGTAGGTTGGGATCTTGCTTCATGAATGTCGATACCGCCACAAAATCGACGAGGCCTTCCTGAACCCAGGTACGTACATCCATGCCCTTGCTTTCGCAGTATTCCAGTGTTGAAGGAACACGAATGCCCATTGTCATCTTTCGCCCGTTCGTCGCAAATTTAGAGTGATCAACGTAGTGGCGCACTTGCCGGAGGAAGTTGGTAAGGTGCTCTCGATATTCCCATTCTTTTCCGGGAGGAAAGACCGTAGGGTTTCGCATCATATCGATGAGAATGCCGTCATTGTCAAATCGATTGAGCCCCTCCTGATAGAACTGCAAAAGGTATTGGCGAACTTCCGGTATCGCAAAATTCAGAGCACCATCCTTCCAGGCTGTTCCGTCAGGATTAACCATATACTCCGGATGCTCCAGAAAAAATTTTGATTGTAATTCAGGACGAGCTACTTGAGGGCCTCCCCAATGAACATCGTTTAAGCGATAGTTTAGTAAGATCTCCTTATTGTATTGACGGGCAATTTTAATTCGTTTGTACAAGGGCTCTTCTTCTACTCCGTATTTCATAACTCGATCCTGCCAGTGTTTAGCCAAAGGTTCAAGGTGTTTTCCTTCCGGCAAATCAAAAATTTTCAGCGTAGAATCAATGTAATTATACACGTAGCGGGAATCTAGCTTATCTTCCGGTTGATCATAATTATGCTTGTATTGCTTGTCTATTAGAGGGAGTTCGCCAAACTCGGAAATATATTTGGGGCGCTTGACGTAAACGATGGGAGAATACGTTGTAACGGCACTTCCTTTCAAATCGTGAAGGTTGATCTTTCCAAAGTTTCCTTCATCATATTGAATGACTCGTCTATCAGTAAAAGCATCACTCTCCTTATTGTTATGCGAGTGAAAAACAACACCCCAAGATCTGATGGATTCGAGCGTATGAACGGACAAGACGCTAGTATTGAATGGGCACAGAATAACTAAGGTGAAAATTAGAAAGCGATACATATCAAAGCGTACTTATGCGTTTTTGTGTCAAAAAGCTGTTTTTAGGTCATACTTACCGTTTTCTCAGTAGGCATTATCAATAATTTTACTAATTCTTGTTTGAGAAGTTTCCATATTTTCGGATATTTTTAATACTTAACCAAAAACCTGTGGAAACCAAACCTGA
>CAKZYJ010000371.1 GCA_937884755.1 uncultured Flammeovirgaceae bacterium | reverse complement strand
AACTTAAAAACTAAGAATCGCTAGAAAAGAAAGAATCGTTGCAACAAAGCTGTTTTTAATTAAAAGTGATGTCCCCTTACAAGAGCTTTTGTTGTCTGAATCATTTGATGAGTTAATAATATACATCAAAGACAACAAAGATCACTTGATTGAAGATTTTAGCGCAAATGATATTCAGTTGAGAGACGGGATGCTGATTGATGATGTTACAAAACTTTTAAAAAAGGCTTGGGACACAGGTGAACCACCAGGACAGTTTACTGTTATAGATAAACATATAGTTCATAAAAAAGAGTTAGACTCAGAATACGATTTATCAACTTTAGTTAATAAAATAAATGATGGAAATTGTATTTTAATACTTGGGCCGTATTTCACTTCTTTAGGTATTGATAATACTGAGGTCATTGCACACAAACTTGCTAAAGAATTATATAGCGAGTTATCCGAAAAAAGAGATATTGACTTAAATAATTTGCATCAGGTTGCCCAGCGATATGTTTTCGATAATAATAATGATGTGGATGCATTGAAGGTAAAAGCAAGGGAGTTTATTCAAGAGCACGTAAAAGCATACAAAGAGAGAGAAGAAAGTAAAATAATTAATGAACCTAAAAATAAAGAGAACAATATTTATATACAGCTAACATCACTGCCGTTTAAGCTAGTGATAAGTTCTTGTTATGATGATTTAATTTCATGGGGTTTTGAACAAAACGGAAAAGTCTGTAGCGATAAGTATCATCGGTTCAATGACTATAATGATAAGATAAAAGGAGATACTGCTGGCACGCAAAAATTTCCGATGATATATTGTCTTTATGGCTCTTATCAAGATGAAAATTATAAATCGTTAGTTCTAACTGAGCAAGAAAGGATAGACTTTTTAATCGGATTGCAAACCGTAAAGAACAAGTTACCTGATGCAATTACTAGAGAGTTAAAGGATAAACGAAATATTTTGTTGTTTCTTGGGTTTGATTTCAATCAATGGCATCTAAGGTATTTACTTCGCCTAATTGAAATCGAGCGCGAAGGTAGTAGAAATTTGGCATTTCATAGTCCAATCCCTAACGATGTGTCTACTTTAGTATTCTATCAAAAAGGTCTCACACTGGATTTTTATGATGCATCCACTAGTAAATTTATTCGTGAGTTACATTCAAAATATAAAGAACTAGCAAACGATGATCTACCAGTCGATGCACCCAAAGTTTTTATTAGTTATTGCCGTGAGGACAAAGAACTAGCTGACGAATTAAACGAAGATTTTAAAAAACAAACAATTAGAGGTTGGGTAGATAGGAATGATTTGCCACCCGGAGCTGGCTTCAATCCCGTGATTGAGGAGAGTATATCTTCCAAATGTGATTACTTTGTTAGCATTCGTACTATTCATTATAATCCCGAAGAGAAAGAAAGATATGCTGTTAAAGAAAATTCTATTGCAAGGGAGCGTTGGAAAAGAGAATATGAGATGAGTGGTAAACCATTCTTCTTTGTCATCAACGAAGGTTGCGAATATAAGGATCCAGATATTAATGAAATTAGGTACGAAGATGGACCAATAGCCAATCTCATTCACGAAATCAAAACTGATTGGAGGCAGAGGCTAATTGAGAGGCAAGAAATATCAGCCGAGAGGCAAGAAATGTCAATAGAGAGGCAAAAAATGTCAATTGAAAGGCAAAGAGCATTGATAAAATAGATTCTACAATGAATGCACAATATAGATACCCTGGTATTCGCTCATTTAAAGATGAAAACCTAGATCGATCTTTGTTTTTTGGAAGAACAGAGGATACTAGTGAGCTTCTCAATAAAGTACTAGCAGAAAAATTGGTAGTGCTCTATGGAAAATCTGGGGTTGGAAAATCATCATTACTCCAGGCGAGTCTAAGCGAGAAGCTAAGGAGAAATAATTGTATCCCATTATTCATCAGATTCCATGATTATAAAATAGACCCCTCAACGAGATTACTCGATGAAGTCACACGATTGCACAGTGAGTATATTCGTGATGTTCCTAAAGACTTGAGGGATTATTGTGTGACAGGTACAAGAAAATACAAAAGCTACGAAAGCGAGAAAAATGCCGAAGATAATACAAAGAAACAAGTCTGGGATTTTTGGTTGTTTTTTAAAACAATCGAGTTTTGGAAGAAGGGGCATATTAGCCGATTGGAAAACTTTTACCAAGAAAGTATTTTATTAACCCCTGTACTGATTCTTGATCAATTCGAAGAGGTATTTCGCCACCACGATAATTTTAATAAAAAAGAATTCTTTAAAAACATTAGCTTAATAACTAACAAGCTTTACTATTCGGTATCAGCCGAAAAGCGAGATTTATTAACTTATAATAGGTTTAGCACATCAGAAACTAAGAGCATTGGTTATGAGACATTCAATCAAAGAAGCCCTAATGTTAAAGTGCTTATAAGTATTCGGGGAGACTACTTAGGATTGTTAGAAGAAGTAGCCGATGAAATACCGGATATCTTTGTAAATTACTTCAGACTGAAACCTCTGACGGCAGATAAATCTACTGAAAGCATTACTCGACCTGGTGAGGTATCGCATTCTAGTTTAAGAACTCGCCCTTTTTCTTACAATAATGATGCAGTAACCCTTATCAATAATTTCCTGTTGTCTAATTCTAATAGTTTGTCTGGCGGAATTAATACCAATGAGTTACAGCTATTATGTCATCACATTGAGAAAAATATTGTCTTAAAAAAACAGAAAGAGAAACCTGGATGCCGAATTACTATTAGTGAAGAAAATTTAGGAGGTAAATCTGGGTTGTCTAGAATATTAAAAAATTATATAGCTAGTTGTATAAGTAAATATACTTTCTTTACTCAATGGAGGATACATAGGACTCTAAAAACTAACTTTATTGGTAAGGATGGGAAGACTCGTAATCCAATGACTAGAGATCAGATAGGGTTGAAGGATAAATATTTGGATGAGCTAGAAAATAACAGAATATTAAGAAACTATGGCGATAAGGGAGAATTATATGAGATTACTCACGACACATTAGTTCAGCCTATACTGAAAGCGGCTCACGATCAGACTAAAAGATTCTGGAAGAAGTTAGAACTTTTTTCTCTATTTGTATTAGGCATAATTGCGTTGGTCCTCTTTTTTAATAAAGATTATTTATCAAGTAGCTGGAATAATAATTTAGCAAATAAAGCCCAAGCTAAAGGAGATTTCACGGATGCTAAGAGAAAATACATGATTTCCTTAGAGCGCAACCCTAAAAATTTTGAGTCATACTACGAATACCAGAATTTACTTGTTCTTGAAGAAGACTATATTGAAGCGATTGAAATGTTCAAAATGGCTATCAATAATTTCGATTCTTTGTCTATTTTATCAAAAGATAATAGTGCAGAGTTTATCTATAATACTTTTGATTCGTATTTAGGAGATTATAAAGATAGTAAAGAAGATTCGCTCCGAAATGAAGCGTATGATTTTCATCAATTCTATGCTAGAAACGTAGACTCTGAAAAAGTTGACGTTGAGAACGGATTATATGCGCTTATTGGGAATAAGATGGCTCAGTTGTTAATTGAGGGTGGTTTCATTGACGAATCAACCTCTATATACGAGGAACTTATACATAGCAAAAAAATCCAGAGCAGCCTTATTAATAGAAACTTTTCAAGATTGTTATACGATAAGGTCGTAAATAGAGGTCTTGAAAGACAAGAGCAGGACAATTTATTGGCACAATTAAACTCTTTAGATTCAAACGTTTATTCTTCTCTTTCTAAAATTATCATAGAAGAGAAAAGAGGAGTAAATAGTAATAATTTGATTGGTAAATACAAACAGTTGCAAACAGAGGATTCTTATAGTAAAAAGGAAAAAAGTTTAGTTTACTACCATTATGGGAAGCTCTTAGAAAAAATGGATAGGATTTCTGAAGCAGTCAATAAGTTAGATACTGCAAGAATCTTAAACTCAGAAGACGAAAATATTTTGATTGCACACACGGACTTGGATAATTTGCACAAAGCTATTTATAATGTAGATAGCACTACGACTCAAAATATAAAAAGTATCCCTCATACTGATCTCAGAACTATATTCTTATGGTACATTGAAAGAGGTAGATTTGATAGAGTAGATGATTATCTTAAGTTGCTAAAAACTAAGTATATAAGTAACCAGAGTAGTAGCTACAAAGAAATAATATTAGATCTATACTACGACTACATCGGGGAAAAATCAGTATTTGAAGGGCATTTTAGCAAGGCTATAAAGTATTATGAACAGATAGAGTCAATATCATACTACAGCTTAGGTAATTTAGCTTGGTGCTATTACAGCTTAGCTATAGCTGAAAAAAGTATTAACCAGGAGCACTTAAGAGAGTCTATTGAAATTAGCTACAAAGCACTGGAGCTTGGTGGAGATTATTACTGGGTTATGGGAAATCTAGCTTTGGCTTATCTACATAATACATCTTACAATCTGGATTCGGTTAGAAAAATGTACCGCAAAATCTATGATCTCCTTCGCTGTGATTGTGGTAAAGAGATCAGAAGCTATAGTTACAATAAACCTCAAATCTTGCAAAAACGGGCTATAGAAGATGTTGAAAATGTAATAGGTAAAGAATACTATCAAGGAGAGATTAAAAATAGGGTAGATACAGTATTGGCAGATCTCAAAGGTTGGGAAGAGAACCTTCAAGAAGCAATGAAACAAACAACGAGCTTAAATAAGTCAGATTCTAAGTCCTGTTGTACTGAGTGTAATGTGAAACCAGATTATTGTTTAAGCGACGATTAGTAATACTTTAAAACTTTCAAACCATAAAGTGCCTTCGTAAAATTTTTAGCGAAGGTATAATAATATGCTTATTTAATATCCTCTCTCATGTCCGTCCAAAAAGTTGCTTTCCGAGGTGAGAAACAAACTGTTTCTACTGAGAAAAATTTAAACGAAGATAAAACCGAACTAAAAGAGTCTTACCGCATTGGAGTTAGTATGCGGGGAGGAGGTAGTGATCATACGGTTGACCTTAATCAGGACGATCTGGTTGAATTGGTTTTTGAGGATGACACCGTTTGGTATAGTAATGCCGATCATTTGGAAGAACTGTTTCCAGAAGCGGCTCAGCAGCGGGGCTCCTCTACCGAAGCATTTAAGTTACCCAGCACCCTACAATCTGATGAGGCTGAGCGAGGCATCGTAGGAGATATTGCCCTAAAAGTGCTGAATATCTTTGTTAAAAAACAGGTGCAAGGTAAAGTTCATGAACTGGCTAAAGAGTTGGAGAAAAAACAGTTAGAGGGTTTCAGTGGTCTGTACCAGTTGAATCGGAATTTCAGTTTGCAAAAATTTGAACCACAGAATACCTCCCAACCGTATCTGTTATTCCTTCACGGAACCTCTTCTTCCACGTTGGAATCTTTCGGCGGCTTAATCAATAGTGATGTGTGGAGTACGATTGAAAAAACCTACGGTACCCGAATACTTGCGCTCCAACACGAAACCCTTACCAAGAGCCCTCTACAGAACGCGGTGGAGTTGATAAAGGCGCTGTTTAGTGACGAAAAAACGCAACAGATAGAGCTTCATATTATCAGTCATTCTCGGGGTGGACTAATCGGTGATATTCTCTCCCGGTTCAGCAACAGTGGCAACGACCGCCATCAAGGTTTTGATAAGAACGAAATCAAGTATCTCAATGAGACAAAGCGGCAAACTGATATTGGTTGTATTAAGGAGCTACAGAAGTTGCTCGCTAATAAGAAGTTAACCGTAAGTAAATTCATCCGGGTTGCCTGCCCGGCTAGCGGAACCATACTAGCCTCGAAACGGATAGACAAATTACTTAATATCACTATGAATCTCGTTGGGTATGGTACCGGAGTTGGCGCAAATCCGCTTTACGCTAGCTTTAAGAACTTAATAGCCGCAGTTATTGATAGTAAAAATGAGGTTGACGTACTTCCAGGTTTGGAGGCCATGAATCCTAAGTCTCCGTTTATTAAAGCACTCAATAGCCCAGGTACTGAAGTGACGATAGAAAGCCCAGTACAGGTTATATCAGGAAATTGCACCATCAAACCTGAGCTACGAGCATTACTGGTCATTGCTAGCAAATTATTCTATCTGGAAGATAACGATTTGGTAGTGAATACCCACGCCATGTACCAGGGCGCCAAGCGAGCAAAAGGGCAGGTTCACTACTTTCTCGATGAAGAAGGAATGGTAGACCATTTTCACTACTTTAAAAACCCAAGTACCCAAAAAGTCATCAGAAACGCTTTATTGGCAAAGGGGAATGGGGTATCACCCGACTTCAGTTTCATTCAGCAAGAGTTACTCAAAAGAGGAGGACGTCAGGCAGCATTAGGCTTTGAAGGAGGAGTTTTATATAAAAATAAGGTGACTGGTAAAAAGCCCATTGTTGTGTTGCTCCCCGGAATTATGGGATCTAATCTATCAAAAAAAGGTACGAAACTATGGATAAATTATAAACGGTTCATCACGGGAAAACTACCATCCCTAAAAATTGACGAAAAAGAAGTGGAGGCTTTATCAATTGTAAAAACTTCGTATTGGCAGTTAGAAGATCATTTATCTAGTGAGTATGATGTCGTTACCTTCCCTTTTGATTGGCGAAAGAAACTTACCGATAGTACCCAATCATTTGAAGATAAGATCAAAGAACTATTAGCTGTTAAGCAACCCATTAAGATCGTAGCCCATTCTATGGGAGGAGTGTTAGTCAGGGATTTCATCATTCAACACCCTAAAACCTGGCAGCAGCTAAATCAGTCCAGTGGCTTCAAATTGTTGTTTTTGGGTGTGCCTTTGGGTGGTTCCTTCAGAATTCCGGCTTTTTTGTTTGGTCAAGACTCGATCATTGATAAGTTAGATAGGATTGACATTTTTCATACTAAAAAAAAGTTACTCGGGGTCTTTTGTAAATTCCCTGGTATACTTAGTTTACTTCCTCTCTCTGATCCGGATGATGATTTTGGAAGCATCTCTACCTGGGAAAAAATGGGTGATCCTTTAGGAAAGGAATGGCCCCTTCCTATTAAAAAAGATCTAGAAGAGTTTGCTAAACATCGCGATAAAGTATTAGCCCAGGAGGATAAAATTGATTATTCCAATATGGTGTATATCGCCGGTAAAGACAAAGCCACTCCTTGTGGCTATCGGATAGATCAAACCAATGCGGGGAAGGAGCTAGAATTCTTGTACACTGGGGAAGGTGACCAAAGCGTAACTTGGGAAAGTGGAATACCTAAAAAAATGATTGAGAATGACTCAGTTTACTATGTACCAGTTACCCACGGTGCCCTTGCGAATGAACCAGACCTCTTTCCTGGTATTTTCGAGATATTATCTCAGGGGTTTACCTATAGTTTGAGTAAAACCCGACCGATGATAAGAAGTACTGAAAGGCTGTTTAAAGCACCAGAACAATATGATTTTGATCTGTCAGAACAAGGAGTGATCAACACAATTTTAGGGCTAGAAGCCAAAGAAAAAAAAGAGGAATTTCAAATACCCATTCAAGTTTCGGCCTGTAACGGCGACCTTCGATACGCTAGATACCCAGTTTTAGCTGGTCATTTTCTTAACGATGGTATTCTAAATGCTGAAAAGAAAATCGATCAATACTTGCAGGGAGCCCTTACTGAAAGGCATATGCTAGGGCTGTATCCGGGGGAAATTGGAAGCAACGAACAACTAGTCTGTAACGCTGATTTTAGGGGAGCTATTATCGTAGGGCTCGGTAAGTTTGGTGAACTTACCGCATTTCAGTTATCAAAAACCACCGAACAAGGCATTATGAGGTATCTGCTCAACCTCAATGGTGGGGTGTCCCTCAATAATCAACCTTCTTATCATCGGGGTATTATTGGTATCTCTTCATTAGTAATTGGATGCGGCTACGGTGGAATACCCGTGGATAACTCGGTTAGAGCCATAATACAAGGGGTATATAATGCTAATAAAAAGATAAAAAACCTTTATGGAAAGGGCGCTAAGTGTGTAGAGGCTATTGAGTTTATTGATCTTTACGAAGATACGACACTAAGTTGTTTTTATTCACTAAATAAATTAGAATCCGAAAAGGAAAGCCCATTAAAAATATCGGTAAACCCTAAAAAGATTAGAACTCTATTGGGTTCTCGTAAGCGGTTACCAACTGATTTGAGTGAAAATTGGTGGAAGAGGATTACCGTCCAATTAAAAGATCAAACTAATGCCAAAGATGATGATGGCATCCGTTGTTTATTGTTTAATGCTTCTACTGGAGGTGCTCGGGAGGAACAAAGAGAGCTTTTTAGTAGCGAGCAGATTGCTGAACAGTTAATCGATCAGGCATCTACACAAAATCATTGGACACCCGCATTGGCCAGGACAATTTTTGAATTACTTATCCCCAATGATTTTAAAGAAACGCTGCAAAAACAGGGTAATATTAATTGGATTTTGGATAAGAATACGGCTTGGTATCCTTGGGAGTTGCTACAAGACAGCTCTAGTAACGCTATACCTCTATCAGTAAGTGCGGGTATGATTCGTCAACTAGCTACACAAGATTATCGCTCTAAAATTAAGGAAGTTGCTAAAAATAGGGCTTTGGTCATTGCTGATCCCAATATAGGAGGCTTTCTTAACCAATTACCTGGCGCCAATTTAGAGGGTAGTACAGTATCAGGTAGTCTTAGGGAAAATGGGTTTGAAACAACCACAATAATTAACGGCTATCCGCCTGAGATCATACAGTCTTTGTTTAGGGATGATTATAAGATCATTCATCTGGCAGGACACGGCATATTTAATGAAAAGTCACCCGAAAATTCAGGTATGGTCATAGGCAAGAATACATTTTTATCAACCCGAGAGATTTCACAAATGAGTACCGTACCGGAGCTGGTATTTGTGAACTGTTGCCATATAGGAAAAACGGATACAGTTGCCGAAGAATACTATCGTAACCGTTATAAATTGGCGGCCAATATCGGGGTGCAACTTATTGATAATGGAGTGAAAGCGGTGGTCGTGGCGGGATGGGCCATCAGCGATGCTGCCGCGTTAGATTTTACGAAAGTTTTCTACGAAAAGATGCTCGACGATTATACCTTTTGCGAAGCAATACAAAAAGCAAGAAAATATATTTACGAAAAGTATAAAGGTACCAACACCTGGGGAGCGTACCAGTGTTACGGCGATCCTTTTTATAGGTTTAGAAATACTTGGCAGAACCATAAGCCTTACGAGCCTGAATTCTTGGTTTCGCAGGAGGCTGAAATTGAGTTGGGTAATTTAACTAATGATATAGAGACAGGAAATTACTCCGATAGCGCTCTTTTAGAACGATTAGCGATCATTTCAACGGCAGTAGATAGAGCTAATCTTCGTACTGCTTCCATCACTGAGATGGAGGCATCCCTCTACGCTAATTTATGCGAGTTTGGTCAGTCAGTTGAAAGATTTAAGCTTTTAATGGAGATGGAAGACGCATCATTTACGGTTAGCACTTTAGAAAAGTATTGCAACGTTAGAGCAAAAAAATATGTGTTTGATTATCAAGAGGGTAATGCAACCTCAGATGAATCAATAGAGTTAATGAGATCGGTGATCAATGATCTGAATAACCTGTTACAGTTTAGCCCTACTGCTGAGCGTCAAGCGTTATTAGGCAGCGCCTACCGTCGTCTTGGCATCGTTACTTCCGACACAACAAAGAAAAAGTTGGCCCACCTTCAAGCAGCGGAATGCTACCGAAAATCATTTGTCCAGAAAGAAAGCGTTTATACATACACCAATTGGCTGGAATTGGGAAGTATCTTAGTATTGAGCGGAGAGAAAAAGTGGGGTAAAGGGCAGTTACCACCAAAGGGAAAAGCTCTCGAAGAGCTTGATACCATGCTTCATTCACTTGACGATGTAGTTGAAAAAATGCAGTATTGGGATTTAGTGTCTAAGTTTAATATCAAATTGTGTAAACTGATGCTTACTTCTTCAACAAAGGATAATACCGATGGTTGGAAAGAATTATTAGAAGATATCACCAAAGTCTGGGATAAGGCCGGACCAAAGGGTAAGAAAGTAGCTGAGATAGAGCACTTAGATTTACTATTAGATGCTTTAACTATCGCACCCGAGAATAAAGTTAAATCATTGGTAGAAAACATTAATCAATTAAAAGTAGAACTAGAAAGAATTGCTTAGATGGTCTGAACTTCAGTAAAGGATAATCTATACCCGAAATTTGGAAGTTTTAAAGTTGTCATGAAGTATAAGTATAAAGCATTCATCTCCTACAGCCATGCTGCAGATGGTAAGCTCGCACCTATTCTCCAAAGTTCACTGCATAGATTCACAAGACCGTTCTACAAATTACGAGCTATGTATGTGTTTCGCGACGAGACAACATTACATTTGACGCCAGAATTGTGGCCATCTATACAAGAAGCTCTAAGTAAGTCCGAATTTTTTATTCTGCTTGCTTCTCCGGATGCAGCAGATTCAGAGTGGGTACAAAAGGAAGTGAACGAGTGGTTAGCGCTAAATAAAGGTTCCCTAAAAAAGTTGTTAATTGTTCTTACTGAAGGTGATATTAAATGGGATGAGGAAAAACGCGATTTTGATTGGAACATAACTAACGCAATTCCCCTTAATTTAAAAGGTAAATTCAGATATGCACCCTTTTATTTATCACTGAGTTGGGCGCGTGATGAAATGAATTTATCATTACGGAATCCTAAGTTTTTGGATGGAATAGGCACTTTAGCCTCTGCATTACTAGAGCGGTCTAAGGATGAATTAGTCGGAGAAGATATAAAACAGTATCGAATCTTCCAGACCGTATTAGGTTTTACGATACTTATCTTAACCGTACTATTAATAGCTACTGGATTTTCTGCGTTTTCTGCTTTTCAAAACGCTGAAGCGGAAAGATTAGCTCGTAACACTGCAGATTCGTTAGCAACCCAAGAGAAATTGGCAAGGATTGCATCAGACTCATCAGCAGCACGCGAAATTAGAGCTAGAGAAGCAGCTGAAGAAAGTGCTCGTGTTGCACAAGAACAGAGGTACATAGCGAAACAACAGAGGCTAGTCGCCGAAGCACAAAGAGATGCTGCGCGTTTAGCACAGTTGGAAGCAGCAGTATCAGACCTAGAGCGCGAAGTATCTACACCATTGAGTTATGCTAAGAGGCAAAATCTTGACTCTATTCGACAGCAAGCTATAGCATTTGGATTTCGAGATCTAGCTGCCTCAATTCAAACACTAATGCAGCCTACTTTACCAGTAACTCATCGAGTAGCAGTCAAAAAGCCTGATAATAGCTGGGTTGGGATGGCTCAGTTCGAACCTGCAACAACTCTCTTAATGGGCTATTCAGATCGAATTGAATTAGTAGATTCCAAGACGCTTGCAGTTCTTGATACTCTGGTAAAAATATCCAATGGAGGCATAGATAGATTCGTGTTTGATAGACTTAATGGACGAGTATTGTATGAGGTTAGGTACTTTCCTTTCAGAGCCTCCTTCTACTCCGACAATATTTCTCTTCGAGATGATGGGACTTTTTTTGTTGGTGGCGCAAAGGTCTTTGGTGAAGATCGCGAGGTGTATGCATTTAGGCTTGATACAAGCTCTGATACACTGCTGAGTTTAAGCTCATTAGCTAGGATGGATGAGCCTTACGGTCCAGCTTGGACAGAATTTTCATTATTACCCCGTTGGCCGCAGTCACAGTTAGATGATTTACTAGCAGTACTACCTGATTACTCGAGAAAGTTAAAAGATACACTGGAGAGCCTTTCATTTGCTTATAAATTTATAGATGGTTGGCATTTGACAAGGCCACATTCTGATTCTGGAATTCCACTTTTTGGTTCTAGTGAATTAGAAAATATTCATCTTCTCTCATATAGTCTTGATGGAAGTTTCGGCCTATATGAGGTTAGAACATCTGCACAAGGTTGGGCTGGTATGTCGAGTCCACCACTAATATCCTGGGTATTTTTATTCAGTGATAATTCCGATTTATCATTAATCTATAATGATATATACAAAAGGAGACCTGTTGCTTTCAGTTTAGAAGATTCTTTAGCATTTGTTGGAGGTAGTTTAATTTCCATTTCTGACATTAAAGCCCCACATGTAATTAATGAATTTGTTTTAGATTGGACAAGAGTAAAAAGTGTTGATATAGCTAGTGGCGGCAATCGGATAATAGTTGCATGGGTAGACGGTTCTATGAGTATCTTTCCAATACTTGACTATAGAGCGAACGAACACAGGTTTCTTCCAGCAAAAGATGTAGAATCTTTTAATGTAACAGCAGACGCAATGTATTTCGTTATTGTACGAAAAAACGGATCTTTAGAAACTTGGCCAGTGGATAGCTTCGGCCCCGATGGTTGGTTTATTGGTAACTGAGCATGTTGTTCTCTTACCAAAAACTGACTGATTTAAGATAGCATCTATATTAGCTAAGCTTGGTGGTTAGTAATTTCTTCAGCGAATTATAACTTCTTACTTTCATACAAAATAGATTACTATTTTCTTACTAAAAACACTTTCCTTTGAGGGTCTTCATTTTCAATAGCCTCCATATAGGTTTCAGCCACACCTTTCAGGCTGCGAGGTTTAAGGTGAATTTCGTCGAGCCAGTCGTCGTCCCTAGCGTAGCCCCGGCAGTCAATATGGAAAACGTTAGGGCCAAAAATGGGGTCATTGACAATTCTTACCATCATCTCATTGAAAAGATGTACCATAGCAAAGGTTATAGCCCGTTGATCAACGGGGTCATTAATGCCAGCTGTATTCATTGGTCTCTTAAATTGGTCCCCAACTCCTGCTATTTGATTGATCCAGTATTTGATGACTCCTGGCCCCTTTCTGTAAGAAGGTATAAAATAGTCATAGCCATGAGTGATGATCTTCGAGTTGCCAACTTTCTTGCGTAATTGCTTAATAATATATCTATAGCTTAGATCCTGCACCCCTAGTAAAACAAAGAATTCTTTAGTAAGAAATGAAAGACCATGTATTAAATAGTCTTTTTCAACTTGATTTAAGCTATTATCAATCAACACATCGCGAATGAGTGGGTGAGCTTTCTTGTATTCTTCTGTTACATAATCTCGGCATTTATTTATCATCAGTGCCACTCGTTGTCCGTTAACTAACTCAATAACTCCTGCACTTAATAGTAAAACTTCAGGATGCATCTTTCTAATAGTATTGATGTACTTATTTTCATCTTGAATAACAGCAAAATAGTCCTCACCTCTAGGTAAAGAATATATCGAGTATCTACTTTTTCCGAGAACATTAAGCCAATCACATATGTCGTATGCAACTGGATGATTAAACCAAGCGTCACCTTCGGCAATAATATGGCAGTGTTGAAAACCTGAACCTGCCTTCAAAAAAAAATCTTTATTCCTTTTTTGGGACGAACCCTTTGTTAAACTAATGTAATAGTCATTTTCGATATAGTGCTCATCATAGTAAAAAATACTCGTCATTAATCTTTTTAGATCGTGATTGTCAATACGCTCATCAGTATAAATGGATTCGGTAGGGTAAGTTTCGTTTACGTTCAATCGATTATAAATATCATGGAGGCTGAAAGTTTCAGGCGAATCTATTAGTTTTCTTAGCTCTTTCTTTTCAGATTGTTGTTGTCTTCGTTCCCAGTGAATCAGCGCACCCATCAGCTTGTTTTTAAAATCTTCTACTGAGGTAAATTCCTTACGGATCAGTGTATTGATTTTCTGTTTGAACTGACTTAGAGCCACTAGTTTACTGCCATGATCTCTATATTTTTCTGGCCAAGGGTAATCATCCTCCAACAGAAAGCATAATCTTTCTAATCCTAGATCACCCGCATAATCGAACTCAATTTCGGTAACCGATTTATCGTAACCATTCTCTACGTGCCCGTATCGGTGCGCAAAAATACCAACGTAAAGACTTGATTCATCTATTTTCTGCTTACTGCCCGCTGTAGCTCCACTCCCCATAGCAGGAAAGTGCTCCATCGCAATCGGAGAGTAATGCAACTCTAGGCAAACCTCTATGGCCCCCAATCTATATTTGGCAAGATCTTTCTGGGTACTCCCTATAAAAACTTTAGGTAATGTATCCATCTCTTTGACAAAATAGCAATTAAAGGGTAATTAGTCCATTAATACATCCAGTTCCTTTTTGAAATTTCTATAGAAACTGGGTAAGGAAAAACTAAATCGTTATCTCGCCAGGAATTCTCAAGTCCTCGAGTCATGTCAGAGGAGGTTGGTCGGATACTGCAATAGGATGCTTATGTGAGATTACTCGAAAGTAAGCCATTTAAAAGTAGAGTAAGAGGTCAAAAAAAAACTCCTTAGTAATGTATTATAGGTCTAAATTACTAGATATATTAATTCGTAGAAAGCTAAGAAAGCTTTTCAGCTATTTTCTCAATAGCTGTGGTATCCTCCCCTCGTTCTTTTCTGAAAAGAATTATCTTATCGAGATTACCTTTGGTTGTTCCAAACATCCAGCTTTCCACAGCTAAAGGTTTAGCTTCCCAATAAAATTCTTCAGCTCTAGAAAAGTTATTTTCAATGACTGCCAATTCAAGCAAAGTTGCATAGTCCCAGTAATCTGCTTCTTTTTTCTTCATTTTTGATAATACTGCATACTCGACAGCAGGAACTAATCGTCTTGCTTTTTGTCTATCGCCTGATAATTCCAAACAAGTAACGTAATTAACTCCGGGGTAAGCGTCCCTAATATCGAACTCGTAGCCACTCTTATAATATTTTAGGGCATTTTTAAGATGGACTTTTGCTTCCCCCATATTCTCCTGTTTATACGCCCGATCAAATTTGTCTTTGTGTATTCTTCCCCAGATTCCATAGGTTTCGCTACTTGCCTTTTCTTTCTCTTCTAATTTTTTTAATACTTCTTCAGCTTTCTTTATCATTACTTCATCCACGGGATCTTTTTTACCTCCATTGCGATTCAAAACAAAAGCGTATTGTTCCTGCACCATAATCGTTTCAAATACGTATCGTGGTAATTGCTCAATGAAATTCATCATTTCAGCAAATGCTTCAATATTACGATAGGAAATCATCATATCGATTAACACGGCAGTTTCTACGTTTTCAAGTGGTTTATACTTTTCTACAATATCATTAATCGCTTCAATCCTTAATGCTTTTGTTTTACTTGGATCGTTATTGGAAAAAGATCGAGCGTATGCTAATTCATCTTTGATCTTTTTTTCGTAAACGACTTGATCTCTGAAAATATCGGTCTTCTCGTGCGCTACTGAATTTTGAAACGAAATACCATTTACCAAATCATAGAGAGGGCTATCTGTTGATCTGGATTTTTTAGCCTTTTTTAAAGCTTTAGCGAGATTTTTTTTGTCACCTTCTAGATTTGACAAATTAAAATCTTGATCAACTTGGTATACGAAAGTTCGGTTGAATCCTACATCAAATGGTAAAGGAAAGTGAGAGGAAGCAATGATAGGTATGGTTGAGTATGGCCTCACAGCGTAGCGCATACCTAACTCATAATAGGCATTTGGGTTGGTGTTGGTTAAATCAGCTACACAAAATTCACAAATAATGATTTTTTCATACATAGTTTTTTGGATAGAACCGAAATTGCTTTCCTCATGCTCAATCAGTGGTTCCATCTTTGCCAATAGAATAGCGGGCTTAACTAATTTTTCGTAAATCTTATCAAAGTCAATTTTCTGGACTGGCTTTTCAAAACTCTTTGTCTCGAACTTCGCCTGTAGATCTTTTAGGTTGGGCTTTTTGTCAAATGAGGTTATAACAAAGCAGTAAGGATTCATGGATCAAGGTATTAGTAATGTTATTTGAAAGTATAAAAATGATCTTTAGTTAATTACTGAGGTTCTGAAATAGTATGGTACCAGGAATGATCTGAGTTAATGACAAATGATAAATCTTTCTTTGCATCGCAGGCTATACGAAATCCAAGATTATTATATCTATGAATACTAGTAAGCCATGTCCTCTTTTCAACACGGCAATGCTCTTCTGCATAACCATCAAAACTTCCACCCTTTGTGATGGCTTCTATTCCCGAATGAGTTGAAGTACGTTCAACCATCTTAGTGTCTTGAACCCATTCGCAGACATTACCGTGCATATCATAAAACCCCCATCCATTTGGTCTAAGTTCTCCTACCCGATGAGTCTTACCTCCGGAGTTCTCTATATACCAAGCATATTCCTCTAAGAGCTCGGCCCCTCCTTGAAATCCATATTTTCCGGAAGTCCCCGCGCGACAAGCATATTCCCATTCAGCTTCGGTTGGTAAGCGATAATTTTGGATTGATTTATTAGAATTTGTCTTATTTAAGATATGTAGGAAATCTTGAACTTCTTCCCATGTGACCATAGTTACTGGTCTATTTGGATCACCTCCAATAGGACGTTCATTCTTTACTTTATACCACTCACCAATTGTAACTGGATATTTTCCTAATAGGAAAGGCTTCATTTTAATTTCTTTTTCGGAAAAACCAACGGGTCTCAGAGGTGGAACAAGGATCATTCTTGGGCGAATAGTGAAATCAGGTAGAATTCGCGTAAGGATTTTATCTATACCATCATTCCAATGTTCGTCAAAGAGGAGTTGACAATGAATATTGTTCAGGTTATGCTCTAAATCAATAGGAAAGTCTGGTATCTGATGCACATAATCAATTACCACCGGTATAAGCCAGTCAACTTCTACATTAGCCTTTTTCTTATTATCAGTTGCTTGTTTTAACTCCTCAAATACATAAGAGTCTGGTTTTTTCTCAAGGTCACTTGAGATGCACAGAATGAAGTAATCATTGGCTGAAATATTTTCAGCTATCACCTCCATCCATTTATCACCTACGCCAAGATTATGATCCCACCAAACTGTAATATCATTTTCTTCTAGGATGTCTTTAAGACGTTGGATGATACCTCGCTTTTCGCGACTGTATGACAAAAATACCTTAGATTCCATAGTCATCGTATTGATTTAATGCTTACTGCATAACTTTATTTGCCTAGTGGAGGTGATTGAGCATAAGAGGCACTTTTTTGAATAGAAATGTGCTCTTTACGAAAAGACCTTGAATACTACCTAATATAGTTAATTCTCGATCCGTTATCAACTAACGTTACACAATTAGAGTGAAAAATTTCTCGTTGATTATCAATCACTGGTATCTATGGCTAGATGGTAATACGAGACAAATTGTCGATTGTACATAGATATTGCTATACATGATATATGAAAGGCATTAATCGAGGGAATCCACTAAAGTATATAACAAAGGCAATCAACTTTATCAATGAAGGTAAAGAAGACAATAGCAAGTGTATTTTCATAAGCCAGCAAGAAGAAGATACAGAGGCTTGTGAAGCTATTGCCAAATAGCTTATGAATGCGGGGAATGATATCTATTTTGATAAATACGATAGGACTCTCTCCCCTAACTTTTAGAAGAAGGAAATGCTGATTAAGATAACTAGCCATTTGAAAAAGGGCATTGATAATAGTACTCATATGCTGTATATAGTTTCGGAAGAACAATTGACTCCTTTGGGTTCCCTTTGAAGTTGGATATGGCTTTCGCGATACTTGATTGGGTGTTCTTACTCTAAAGGGAATTACTGAAGGACAACTGCCGAAGTACATGAAAATTACAAGGGTAATACGAGAGGCAAAGACTTTAAATGTTTTAGAATCTGAACTGCTTGAAACCTTGGAAAGCACTCTAAGGAGTAAAGATTCAATTGTTGCCTATTACAACCAAAGCCTCCATTCGATGAGATTTTAACTTGGATGCAGCAGTTATCCTTTGTTTTTTAGCAAAAAAAAATTTGACTAGCAGAATGTATAAATTTGACGCATTTATTAGCTATAGACGTCGTGATGGCACTTTATTCGCCAAAAGGCTTAGACATCGATTGGTCGATTATAGACTGCCCAACATATTTACAAATGAGAAACGGAAATTGAAGATCTATCTTGATGAGATCTATGAACATGCAACTGATGACTTCTTTAAAAATACCATCCAGCCCGCTTTAAAGCATTCTAGGGTATTAATTGTGATTCAAACACCCCTGGCTGCCGAGAGGAGAGATGATGAACAGGAAAATTGGGTTGCAAGAGAGATAAGATATTTCAGTAGTTTACCTCAGGGACAAAATATTTGGGTGGCATTGGCAATAGGCAGCTTTAATGATACCTTACCAGCAGATCTTCAGCAGGAATTACCCAACGTAGAGCGAGTAGATATACGGTCTTTAGGTAGTTTTTTTCCAAGTTTAAACGAAGATGACTTGTTGAAGTTTATTGGACCACTTCACGGTATCCCACATGAGCAAATGCCTGAACTGCGTAGAGAAGAACTTAAAAGAAAGCGTCGACAAAGGTTAATACTTGGTTCAACCATCGGATTGGTCATCGCAATTATAAGTTCATTGTTAATTTTTAGCCTTTGGAGTTGGCGTAACAGTCAACGTGAAGCTGATCGCCAATTAGCCTTACGAATGGCCAGCGAATCAAAAAACATTCCCGCCGGAGAGTACGATCTGGCCTATCTGTTGTCTGCTGAAGCAAGTCGCCGGAAAGATGTTCCACAAGCTAGCAGAACCTTGATCGAGTTATCCTTTCAAAATCCCAAGCTTTACAAATATTTTCATTGCCCATTGGGAAACACTGCAAACGAGGTCGCTTTTCTGGAGAATAAGAACCTGCTACTATTAGGCTGTGGAAATCAAGTGCTATTTTTTGACATTAAAACGGGAGACTTAATTCGTGAGATCAAAATCAGCCATTCAGGTACGATTTTTCCGATACCTTCCAGTGATATTATTGTTGTCGGTGGGGATGACTCTCTGGGAATCATCCACCTAGATAATACTTACACTAGGATCCCAGCCCACAATAGTGCTATAGAACGTTTTTACTACGATGAAAGTGAAAAAACACTTTATACTAGAGATGTTAACCGATATACCAAGTGTTGGGCTGTTGAGAAAAAAAGGGTCTTGCTGTTAAACGATACTTGTGATTACAAATTTATAGAAAAAGATAATTTGAATAACCTAAGTATTTTACATTGTAATGAAGAACCGGTATTCAGATATGATTCTCCTTGGGTTTTAGAATCTGATTTAGGATTAATAGCGTACGCATCCGAAAGTAACAATGTCATTGTACGGCAACTGGATCAATGCTATACTTTACCTGGAAATACTCATAATTTATCTTCCCTCAAAAGCGCAACTATTAGCTCAAAGCATTTTATCGCCTCGGCTGGCCAAATCGGTCGAGATAGGCATGGTGCTATTTTGTGGGATCTAAATCAGTACAATCCATTGGCTAACAAGATCTGGTCGGGTGATGGTACATCGGGTAGCATTGCAACGGGGATGGTCAACTTATCACAATGTACCTACCTAGTGAGGGCTTGTATGTTTTTGATCAATCAGGTAAGACTATTACTTCAAGGCGTTATGATAGTATTTCAGTTTCCGTCAATACAATGGTTATATCGCACAACAATAGTGAGGTAGCTTTTCTTGATTGGCAAAACAACATCAATATCCTTGAATTAACCAAAGATTCTCTTGTAACGATAGAAGCAAACGAGCGAGAAAGGCATGTTTACTCGGCGCTCGCTTATGATTTTGATGGGAATGTATTAGCTCTTACGGGTGAAGGAGAAGTATGGTTGTTTTCAAACGGAACTAAAAACCTAATTTCCGAGGTGGATATCCAACATCCAAATTGTATGCACCTATCTGACAAAGGTGATATCCTGGTGAAAGAAAAAAATGATACCTTATACGTTAAACATATCAGGTGGAAACAGGCCGTTACAATTCCTATACTTGCTGGAAATGAAGCTCCTATTAGTGAGTGTATAGGTTTTTCTACTTCCTCAGGCAGTGTTCTTGCCAGGGCTTCAAGTTCGTATGATCAAAACCCTATCGTGTTTTTTGACTGGTCTAAGAGAAAAATGACCTCTTCCCTGGATAACCCATTCACCCGACTATCGGGTCTAACTACTTCTATTCGCGAAATTTATTTGTCTGGCGACTCAAAATATTTGTTTGCGCTTACCTCCGGAGACGAATCCTCTATTATTGTTTGGAATTTAGAGCATTCCACAATACAAGGTCATTACACTATTTCGGGTATTCAAGATGTTGCCATTGCTAAGCAGTCTAACCGATTTATAACTCTTACCCACGAGGGCTTATTTCTATGGAGCACTGATCAGTCGGAATTGGCTAACTTAGCTATTAAGCTAGCCAATCGTTCTTTATCACTAAGAGAAAAAAGTGTATATGATTTGCAAGAATAAGGGTTAAGTGACAAACCAAGAGAAGAGTAGGGCCATTCAGTTCTGGATCAACTCAGCAACTCCTTTCGTGAGATTGATTGAGAGATTTTGGAAACATTTACGAGCGAGGCTTTGGGGTGTGATTTAGAGTATCGTTTAAAACTGGTGGTGAGTTACATCAATTCACCTTAGACATATTCTATAGACACGAGGTAATCTACCGCGCGAAGGTGTCCAGGATGAGCCTGGTGTCCGGTGGCGAATTTCGGAGCCTCCTGCATTGAGTGAGGTCCCCCCGAAGAGATTCAGGAAAACAGCTATTATGATGGAACGGGCTCAGCAGTAATTGGTATTACATGATCTTCTCCCTTGATGGGGTTGCTTTTTTTGTAGCTGGTTTTGAAAGGTTGGGGTATATTTGCGATATTCATTTCTCAAAATCTACTCAAACCACCCTCTATGTCAGAGAAAGAACTTGTTAGATTACTCAGAGCAAAAGATGATAGAGGGTTTCGTCAGCTGATGCAGTATTATCCGATGTGTAAGCAGATGATGCGTAAGCTAGGGGTAGATGAAAATTCATGCGAAGATATATTTCAGGAAAGCCTGATGGTGCTCTACGAAAAGCTGCAGAAAAAAGATTTTCAGCTTACTGCTAAGGTAAGTACTTATCTATACAAGGTCTGCCAAAACATAGCCAAAGCGTACAGGTGGAAAAAGAGCAAAATGGAAGTGGTAAACCCATCTTCAGTACCCGACGACAGGGGCGAGGAAGGATATTTCCAACGAGCGATTGTGCAAGGTCTCTCCGAAGAATTTGAGGACGAACTTCCTAACAGTGAAGAGCTATATCAGGCTATTGTCGCTTTAGATTCTCCTTGTAAAGATATTCTGTCTATGTTCTATTATCATAAAGC
>CAKZYJ010000370.1 GCA_937884755.1 uncultured Flammeovirgaceae bacterium | reverse complement strand
ATGTGTGGACTAGTTCAGCATACCCGAGAAGCCATTTTACTCTGGGAGTCGGCGGGGTATAATGTCATTATTGTTGAAACTGTGGGTGTAGGTCAGTCAGAGACGATGGTAAGGCATATGACTGACTTCTTTTTGCTACTGATGTTGGGCGGAGCGGGCGATGAACTTCAGGGAATGAAACGTGGAATTATGGAAATGGCGGATGCGCTGGCTATCAACAAAGCTGATGGAAATAATAGGGATGAGGCACTGAAAGCGAAGCGAAATTACGAGCAAGCCCTACATCTGTTTCCGCCTACCAAAGGTAGACTGAACCCAAAAGTTTTTACTTGCTCAGCTTTAGAAAACCAAGGTCTGAGTGAAATATGGACATTTATTAGGCGCTTTATTGACCACGGGAAGGAAACCAAATACTTTCGGCTTCACCGGCAACAGCAGCAGCAATACTGGCTGAATGAACTAATTAACCGGCACCTAACCCAAGATTTTTTTCAGCAAGAAGCAATCCGGAAAATGCTGCCTCAAATTCAACAGGATGTCATGGACAGTAAGCTAACTCCGCGCGAGGGAGCAGAGCGTTTACTGAAGGCATACCGAAACTAGCTACTTGATGCAGCAGCCAGACAGAAAACAAGCTGTTTGGCTAGAACGAAATTACGGCTAGCTCATCTTCGTAAACTCGATAAGCCCGGTGCTGCCGATTTGCTTCAGAATACAACAGAGCTACCTCGTTGGCGCTTTCCACTGGACGATCATTAATAAGTCGGCCTCGTTGGTTGAATAGATAAGTAAACTCTTGAATTTTATCGGTAATGGCAATGATATGGTTATCAGACCCAAAGTTATAGTACTGAACGGCTAATTCGCCTCGCGCCAGTGCCCCAGGTGTGAAGTATGACTGCTCAAACCAAACCTGTCCTCTTTGATCTAGAACACTAAGTCGCTGATCATCCTGACGCACCAATATATACGTTTTCTCTAACCGATCGGGGCAAAGCTGAAAATGAGTAGCCGTAGCGGTACGAAGCTGTTGCTCTCGCTGAAGCAACCTCCCCAACAGATTGAGTTTAAGCAACTCACCCTGATCCGTTATGGTAATGAGCTCGGTATCGGCAAACGAATTACCCACCTGAACAAATACCAGATTATGGCAGGGCACGTCTAAATCTACCGGAAACCCTGGATAAGGCTCGCCTCGCCGGTTCAGAAGATACAAAAAACCATTTTCTTGTAGCGCAACAATACAATCTTTACCCCTAACCCTGAAATGCTGCGGAGCAGACGATAGCGGAGCAGTAAAGGATAATGGATTCCATCCTGGAAGATTATCGCGATCAACGTTGTACATCCAAATTTTACCCGATTGATCAGTTAGCAGAAAGCGGTAGTTTCCATCCTGCTCGTAATCAAATACTGACAAATATTGTACACGGGTATCACTTGGCAAAAAGAGTGGATATCCTGGTGCAGGGTTACCCGAACGGTCTGTGAGGTATAGCACTGAATCGGTTGCGTAGAGGTAATGCTGTTGCTTATTCTCAGAAAGAGTTACGGAAACTATATCACTGACAATAGGCGCTTCTATTGAATCGGACCATAGCACTGACTGGGTGGTAGGGTTTAGCAAATGAACCCGGTTAGCCTGATCTTGCACCACTACTTCTAATTGTTGACTGGACGAATTCCGAACCACAAAAGGCTTAGTTCCAATTAGTGTATCTACCCGCACCCTTTGCGTGGTGGAGAATCCACTGGATGCCACGGTCGGAGCCTGATTAGTAACCACCATACTGGTGTAATACTCATCTTCCAGGGCACTAAACTGAATGGCTATTTTACCGATTTGGTTAATGATTGTTTCCTGTTCTTGCGCCCATTCCGACCATTTGGGTGACAATGAGCGAACCCAAGTCTCGCGATAGTGCGGCATATCTACTATCAGACTGTAGTTGGCTGGTTCAAGTGCATTTTCTAAAAAGCGGGCCTGCTGCGCCGACTTACCCCAACTGCTCTCAGTCATCTGGTCCGAAATCAAACGCTTCAGCGCATTCACCCGATTAGAAAGTACTAGGTAAGATGAGTCATGAAAGTAGAAGCATTCAGAATAGTAACCCTCTTCCCTGCCACTACTTCCGGTTAGTAATGCCAGTAAGACTGGATTATTGAATTGCTGTAGCGAGTATCCAGCAAAAGTTTCCTGAAATGAGAGCGAATCGGAACGGTGGGACAATAATTGCAAAGCACTCAAAAGAGCATCTATATCCGAAACCTCCAGCAATATTAGTTTATCTCCTGGGTTTGATCCATTTGATTCCATCTCTATGATTCCGAACTCATTTCCCGCCCAGGATAGCCATTCGGCTAGCGATTTTCCGGTCTGATCTGAAAACTCCTGTTGTAATCTCTCAAATTCATTATCACTGGCTAACTGCAACTGAAACTCAGTATATCTTTGAGTCCAGTCCTGAGCATCAGTAAACGCCCATTCTTGTACCCGAGCCGTACGGTTAGGTAAATAGTTACCAAGCTGAAAAGGCTGAGCCGACTGTTCGTTAAAAGTAGACAGAAAGAACTGCTCTGGTTCAATTACTTGTGCTGAAGGAAGCTCACTAAACCCACTAAAGAGCCACTGGTTTTCTTCTACTGATATGTCGAGCAGCATGGTCTGACATAGTTTCGCCGCAGTCAGCCCTGCTTGAGGAGTTGGAGCAAACACAGAGAACATATTTTTTAACTGATCAGCATTTACGATCAAATCACCCTGATCCCGCTGAGAAAGCACATTATCTGCAAAAGTCAATCTCCATGAATTAGGGGGTAATTGGGTACTTGACAAGCGTCGGATTTGATCCTCGACCAGAAAGGGGGTGAAACTACCCACGATAAAATTTTCAACTCGTATCCAGGAAAAAGTGATTTTTTCGGCTGAGTACTCCCACTCATAAATAGTGACGCCTTGGTACTGTCGGTTTTCAGACTGCCAACGATTGGCTGCCAGCAAATCTTGTTCAATTTGCAACCACTGTTTAGCCTCCGGGGACTGAAGCTCGAAGTAAAAGGTAAACCCTAGATCATCGTTTCCGATTATCTGCCCGACAACGTAACTAGACCGGCTATCCAGCCAGGTAGTTAGAGATGCACTATCCAGATTTTGTAATCTAATAGATAAAGGGGCAACGTCTGGAATAGTCTCAATCAGCTTACCTAGAGGAGTCTCCTGCATTTGTCCCCAGTCCGTGGCAATTCGGTTCGAATGATATACCCAAAGTGCATCTTCGGGTAGCAGCTGACCAATGGAGAGAGGCTCTTCTTCCAGAATATACTGCTGATAGACGTACACCCCAGCACCGCCTAGCAGCAAAACCGCTAGAAAAATAGCTAACTTACGCAACACACCTGTTTATTTTATTACCAAACTACCCGTTTTGAGGCGAGAAGATAGCTCCGCCAACTGTAGTCGTAGCTAATCTACATTAGCGTTACCATATGAACAACTCCTTAACGAAAAAGAAAGTATTTTCTGCTCGCGGCAAACCTTAAAGAACTATTCGATTATTTTTTTAAGGCCGAAGTATGTTTATTGGGCAATACCACTCTGAATGTGGTTCCGGATTTGGGACGGGACGTTACTGAAATAGTACCATTCAATTTTTCTATGGTTTCCCGAACAATGTATAGTCCCAGGCCTGATCCTTCTGATCGGTCGGTGCCCCGGTAGAACATTTCAAAAATATGAGGTAGATGCTCCGATTCAATACCTAACCCATTGTCGGAAATCTTAATGTTTGTTTGCTTTTTTGTAACCCTCACCTCTACCTTAATGCGGGATTTTTTCACCTCGTAGCGCCGATATTTTACTGCGTTAGACAGCAGGTTGTTCAGGATTACCCTAACCTTCGTTAAATCGGATTGAAAGGTAAACGGTTGGCTAATTCGAGTGCTAATTTCAAGATTTCTCTGGTCTTGCAGGTGAAAAAAACTACTTACTGCTTTTTCCACCTCAACCATGAAGTTAATCTTCTGCAATTGTTGAGGTTGTCCTCTCCGCGAACGTGAGATGCTAAGCAGATCTACTAGGAAAGCATCTAAACGCTTGAGACTACCCTCTATCAAACTTACAAACTTATCCCGCTCGTGGGCATTAGTTTCACTACGTAGCAAGGTGATTAGCCCTTGCATAGAACGAAGAGGAGCACGAAGGTCGTGAGAAGCATGGTACACGAAATTATCAAGCTCCATATTCAATTTCTCGAGCTTCTGTACTTCCTTCTGAACTTCAGAAACATCCTGGGCTACCGCTACAATCTTTCCCTTTATGTACTGAGCTGAAAAAAGAGCCCAGGTTTTATCAGGGGCGACTTCCAGAATCCGGTTCCAAACGGTGCCTTGCTCAGTTACCTCCCGAACAAAATCAAGCCATTCTGGCACCCTCTGCCAGGAAATATTTGAGAAATCACTATCTGGTACATTCAACAGCGAAAGCACTCGAGCATTAGCATGCAGAATAGCACCGGTGTGAGCATCCGCGGACAGGCAGCCTACTGGTAATATCTGTTCAATTTCGGAATGCTCGGTCTTTCTACCCAAAGAGAGCACTATCCAAAGATCCCCGGAAAGATCATGTTCTAAGGTACAACTCAGTTCTATAGTTCGAGTTTTTGAAGAGGGTAGATCAACCGAAATCGTACTGTCAACGCGTTGAACTTCACCAGAAGTCAGTAAAGAAACAAGTTTACGAAGGCGGCTTTCTTCCTTCCCCAAGGACTGAAAAACTGCGTGGATAGGGACCTGATGTAGTGCAAGTTCGTACCCAGTTTCAGGTATTAGCGAAGCAAAGGCACTTTCGGGCTTCCAACGAACCTCAACAATCTTATCTAAAGGCACAATCATCTGGTAATCCTGAGATTCCTGCGATACTTCCGCTGAGTGAGTACTTTTCGCTGCCAGACTAGAAGAAATAGGATTAGGATGATTACTTTTCATGATAATGACCTGCGAATAAGATACTCGTCGGATACTTTAGCACAAAAGTAAGCGAATATTTCAGAGGAATGCAATTAATTACCTGAAAGGTACAGGAAAAAGAGTATATTTTTAACAAAAAAGCCTTTTAAGCCTATTTGTGGAAAAAAATAGACTATCGGAGGTATACCCCTTCCTTATCGCCTCCAAATACCACTTCAATATGTTCCTGTAGGGTTGTAGCTAATTCCAGGCCGGTATAACTTGCTAAAACCGGAAACTGTATATGGCTGCGATTAACCAAAACGGCGATCTCAAGCTTTTTGATAGGTTGTTGAAGAAACGGGGGGATACAATAAGCCAGGGTACGACCAGTATTCAGAACATCATCTACCAGAATAATACTCTGATCGGCAAAATCACTTTCTGATACGTTGAAGGCTACCTGGGATTGTTGATTAGTAAATTTCTCGATCGATACCTCTACTAACGAAAAGTTATTTTTTTCTGAAGAAAAGTGACTAATCAGACTCAATTGCTCAGCAATACGTTGAGCCAAAAGATACCCACGATCTAAGACTCCGGCTAAAACCAGCGACTGCTGATCAAAGTTACGTTCGTATATTTCGTAAGATATTCGTCGTACCTTTTGGGAAATCTGATCGGGCGTTAACAATAATCGTGAGGTACCAGTCATTTAGATGTTAGAGTGTTTTATTGTCTTTGTATTCTTGTGTTCATGGGATGAGTTAAACTTGAACACCCGAACACATCAATCCTACACCTTCACCTGATTGATTTCCTCAGGGATAGGTAATGACTTACTATCCTTAAAAGTAGATAGAATAACCAATGACTGAAGGCTATCTACCACTGGAACTTCATTCACCTTATCCAGCATAAGCTGCTGATAGGAGGCAATATCCTGAGCAATTACCCGCAGAATAAAATCACTGGTCCCCGTAACATGGTGGCACTCAATCACTTCATCAATACGATTAATCGCATCAATAAAAGTACGGATACTTTCCTTGTCATGGCCAGTTAGTTTGATCATCACGAATGTACTAATGCCCAGACCAATTTTTGCGGTATTTAGCTTAGCGTGGTAGCTATCGATTACACCTAAAGTTTCCAGTTTTTTCACCCGCTCTAAGGTAGGGGCTGGTGATAGGCCTATTTCTTTAGAAAGCTGGGCATTCGTAATCTTTGCATTTTTTTGAAGTATATCCAGAATTCTCCGGTCTATCTTATCTAGTTTGGGATGTAGTGCCATGCTGTTGTTTGTTTAAAAAATCTGGTCAAATATAGCCTAAACAATGAACATTTACCGAATAAATCGATAAAATTAAGGGTGCAATTACCGATTTTTCAAAATAATCTTAGGTAAAATACACTTTTACTACCAAAAAGATTAGTCAGTTGGCTAGGGGTTCACGATTACCCGGTGGGTAATGGTTTGACCAAGCACCCTTATTTCCAGGGTATACACTCCGGCCGGAGTTTGGGACACATTTACCCGGATGGTATTAAGGCCAGACTGGGTATCGGGAATCTGTTCCGAATGAATTCGTTCACCCGACGCAGAAATTATATCCACCTGAATTGTTTCTGGTTCTTCCAGCACTACGGAAAGCACCAACTCCTCGTGAGTTGGGTTAGGAAAGGGAGCTTCTACCAATACCGGAGCAGTAAGTGCGATACAGGCCCGGTTATCGTTTATATCAGTTTCTGAAACCGGCTGGGTTACTGCGTTTACTGTAGCACAGATAAATTCCACTGGAGTCTGTTGGTTTCGCACATCACCCAGGGTGGTTTGCAGCGGATATGTGCGTCGTTCACCTTGTAATATAGGTTCCAGTATCTGCTCCTGGAGGCTAACTACATTTCCCAAGCTCAACTGTATTTCTACGGTATCAATTGTCACCGTTCCCCGGTTTTCCAGGGTAAGCACCAACTGATCGGAAGAAGTACCATTGGCTATTCTTACCAACTCTACTACTGACAAATCTACGCTCGGATTAACCACCTCTACGGTTTGTCGAGTGGTGTCAGCACAGCCAATATCATTTTGTACTATCAGCTCTATTACATAGGCGCCCAGTTCCTCCAGCGTAAAAGTAGGAGCTATTGCTTCCGATACCTGGGAACCGTTAATACTCCACCGGGCAGAGGTATAGCCGATTGACAGATTTGTGGGCTGAACTGTAAAGGGAGCACCTCCCGTAAGTTGGTCAATCTCAAAAATAGCCTGGGGAGCAGCTAAAATTGAAATGGTACTGTCCCAACTAAACGTACAACCATTTTCAGTTTCCAGGCTTAGTATCAGAGAGTAATCTCCTGCCTCCGGGAAAACAACGGTTGGTGACTCTTGAAATACCAACCCTACCTCAGGGATCTCCCAGGTAAACTGCGTTAGTTCCCAGCCATTTAACTGGCTAGCATTGGTGAGTTGAATCGCTTTACCCACACAGCCCGACGCGGCCTGAAAGCGAATTTCAGGTAGTAAATCTACGGTTACGGATTGGCTAAAAGTAGCATTGCAACCCGAAGAAGCAAAAGCAGTAAGTGACACTTCGTAAGTGCCGGGCTCAGTAAAAGCATAGGTAACGGCTTTATCCACAAAGTTTTCTCCGTTAATACTCCACAACCGCTGGGTAATTGTTTCACCCTCAACCACAGTAGATTCATCCGTAAATTGGTATAAGTAAGGATCTGTATCGGTGGGACAAGCGCGGACGGTAGCAAAAGCAGTAGTCACTGACGTCTCTACCATGATGGTTTGGGTTGCAGTTGCGATACAGCCTCCGCTGGAATGGGTAGTCAGTTCAACCGTGTAGGTACCGGGAGCAGCGAATGTATAGGTGGGATTTCGCTCATCAGCTAAACCTACCCCATCGCCAAAGTCCCAGTCCCAAGCAATGATATTCGCATTACTACCCGCCGAAGAGGTATCGGTAAACTGGGTAATAGCCCCTACGCAGGCCACATCCGAAGTAAAACCCACTGTGGGTTTTTCGTATACGGTTACTGTCTGGGTAGATACGTTGGCACAACCTAGGGAAGTGTTGGCGGTAAGCGAAATATTGTAAGTACCGGCTTCGGCAAAGGTATAGGATACCACCTCAGCGGTAGTAGTTTCTAGCGTACCTCCATCGCCAAAGCTCCATTGGTAGTTGGTGATATTATCGCCGCTCGTCTCATTTTCTAGGGTAATGGTTTCCCCTTCGCAGAGTTGAGGGGGCAGGGTAAATCCTACCGTAGGTCCTTGCAGCACATCAATTGTTTGTTCAAAGGTCTCGGTACAACCCGGAATGCTAGCTGCTAACTGAAGTGTTTTGGTACCTCCCTCAGTAAAGATAATATCCGGACTCGCCGCTTCCGATACCAGTTCACCGTCCAAAAACCACTGGTAGATAATCAGGCTATCCGCACCTTTAGCATCGGTAGTATTGGTGAAACTTACCACTCCATTCGTACAAATCTGACCCACTGGAATTGAAAAGTTCGGAGAAGGAGACTCGTAGATAGTGATTTCTTTCGTAAGTCGATTACCACAACTACCAGCCGCCTCTACCTCGAGGGTAACTTCATAGGTACTAGGGATAGAAAAGTCATAGGGGATGCTTTCGCCCGATAGCGTATCGCCATAGATTATCCAACTACCCGAAGTCAGTATTTGGTCAGCAGTGGCCGTTAAAGTACTCATACTCCCCATACATTGACTACTCAGTTGAAAATCGATAGTTGGAGCTTGGTCATCAGTGACTGTAATAAATTGGGTAGTATCATCAATATTACCAGAATCATTAAAGGCAGTGAGGGTGATAGGGTAGGTGCCAGATTCGCCATAATTTAAAACAGGTGAGGTTTCGTCAGAAGCCTTAACTGCAGCATTACAGTTATCAAGATAACTTATACGATGTAAAGTTCTTCTATTATAACTAATACCATAAGAGCTAATAGTAGAATTTTCCTTGAAGGTATTTATCGCTATTAGATCGCTAAAAATTGTAAGATTACCATAGTTATAAACACTAGCGGTTTTCGTAGACAAATCACTCCCAAGATCAAAGCGAATTATATTACCACTTCTAGATCCCGAAAGCAAATAATAGTTTTCACCATTTTTAATTACATCCAAATGTGTTGCGTTACTTACACCAATATCGAGGCTTAGAGGTGTTACCACAGGAGTCAAGGTATTCAAATCATCACCTAAGTCTATTTGATACAATGTATTAGCACTTATGAAAGCTATCCACTGCTCCATATCCCGTATAATACTAACTCCCCACCCTCCTGTAACTCCAAGGTTAATATTCACGCCAGTGGGATTGTTTAGTAATGATGCACCAAAGTCTAGAACGGAAACATTTCTGGAACCTACATTGGTAATAAAGAGAAAATAATTCCCTTCCGATACCACTAAATCTAGACCTCTTGGATTACTTAAAGCAATTCCCGTAGGCATCGGTACAACTCTAACTAAGTTTGCACTAGGATTTCTAAGATCTGAACCAAAAGAGAAAAGATGCAGCTTGTTATCTCCCAGATTGTTGACTAGTCCGAACCACTCACCGTTTTCTTCTGTAATTTCAATGCTATATGGTCTATTTAAAACCCCAACCAGATTGCCTAGATCAACGATACTAGGAATGTTATTAGGATCTTCCCCAAAGTTTATCTGGAATATCTTATCTGTCCCTAAACTTACGGCAAAACCAAAGTAACCACCTTCGCTCTCCAATATTTCTATATCTGAGATATTGTTTTCAGTAAAGTCGCCGAGTGAAAAGGTATTAGGTGCTTGAGTATCCAAAAAGTCGTTTGTGCAAAAATCCCAGAAGTATGAAGTGGAGTTACCTGAGGTATTTTGAATAATAAAATTCTCCGAAATACATACGTCAGCTGGTATAAAAAAGTCTGCTTCTGGTGATTGAGCAATAGCCGCAACATTAAAAAAAAAACCATATAGAAGAGTGCATAACTTCATCAGAATGCCAACAACGCAATATGCTATTTCATATATGTTAACGCTTTTTGCAACTCTAATAATAGAAATAGAAGGATTATGAAATACTTTCATGCACCAGTATTACTTTAACTATCTAAGTAGTTCTTATTTTCAACAAACTTGCACTTTACAAATGAGGCAAATGTAAGTAGAAATATGTTATCAACATATTTACAATATTATATCTGTTTATTTTGAACCATAAATGATTACGCTTACTCAGGTAATATTTAGATGTTTTTAGCCTTTCCAAATTGTTAAATCAACAGATAGAAGTTTCTCTAGCTCCTCAATTTCTGAATTATATAAATCGTGTAGTCGCCGTTTGATTCTTTCGTTAAATTGTGGCTTTTTGTTATTGTCTGTCAGCTTATTAATAATGTACCTGTCAATCCGATCAATGTTTCGGCAAATTAGTTTATCCCATTCAGTTTGGTCTTTTACAAATAACCTTGTCTTCTCATTGTTGTAGCTAAACTGAAATCTATTTTTTTTTGCTAGTATTTTTGTTCTTATTAATGAGTAATTCACTTTCTGGGGACGACTTTCTAATGAATTGTGGTGCGGCACAAAGTTGGTATCAATATTTAAGAAGGAGTAACATCTTCTAATCACAGAAAGCTTATCCTTTTTTAGATCATCGTGTAGCAGAACTAGCAAATTGCTATGATCAAACTCTTGTAAGTATATTTTTAAGAATTTCGCATAAAACCCAAACTCTATCAACGAAGCAGTGTGGGGATATTTTGCAAAAAGTTTTCCTGATAATATTTTCTCAACTCCCTCATTAAGTGGTAATACTGGGGAAAATCCATAGTTCATATAGTGAAAATATGCGGACCTCAACCTTTCTAATGGATTTCTTAAAATTAGAATAAGCTTTATATCTCTGTTTATTTTTTTTATTCGTTCTGGAACCTCCAGCCTCGATAAATAATTAGGACGCTTAATTCCGATACATTTAGACTGATCTAAATTTTTCAACAATTTGTTTAGTCTAAATAAACCATCATTTTCATAATCAGGACTTTCAAAATGAGGACATTCACCCTCTACCATTTGAACATTAGGATGTTGATAAATTATCTCTTGTAAGTATGTCGACCCACACTTTTGCCCTCCAATGATTGCAAAGTCTAACTTCATCTCATCGAATTTTTGCTATACTTAACAGTTATTACCTTACAATTTACAAATTAAGATAGGCTATTTTAATTCTTCACGAGGGCTTATATCAGTACATAAACCTGCAAATATCTTCAAGAATGATCCGGCTATAAACAAGTAAAAATATCCTTTTCTAATTTTCATTCAATGTGGCTATTTGAGATAAGTTTTGCTTCAAACTGTAATAGCTTACGACTTCTGTCCTTCAAATATCTTGCTGGATTTCCCGTATATATCTTCCATGAATTGCAACTATCTTTTACTAGTGATAAAGCTCCGATAGCTACTCCTTCATATAAGACTACATTCGGTAGTATAACACTTCCTGAGCCGACAATGACATGTCTTTCAATAATTACATCTCCATGAATGACCTGTTTGTAGACATTAGGAATCATTGGATTAGTCATAGTGGTTCCTGAATAGTCATCATTGCTGGAATATATACTCACTCTGGAAGAAATATTGGCAAAATCGCCAAGTACAATTTTACCTTTACCTATAAGTGACGAATAACAGGCAATATGAATGTAATTACCCATTTCTATTCCACCTTCTCCAGCGGAGAGAATAGCAAAATCATCTATCCGAACATTAGATCCGATTTTAATATTTGAGGTATTGTAAAATGATACTTTATCGGAAATCAAAACGTTGTCACCTACTGAAGCAAGTCCTAACCCCTGTAGTTGACTTTCACTTAAAAAAGCCATACTAATTATTTTGAACTCTTAACAATATTCTCGCAATCATTCGCTGCTCTTCACTAGTTAAATCATAGGAAAGTGGTAAGCATAGTATTCTCTTCGATATATTATCCGACACTGGTGTATTTTGCTTTTTCACATAAGGAAGATGAGATAGCGAAGGAAAGAAGTATCTTCTCGGTGAAATTTCCCACTTTTCTAATTCAATTTTTGATTGAATTAGTTGCTTTTCGGTCGAGAATATAATGGGGTAATATGCATAATTATATTGGCAATTATCCTGAACTTCAGGAGTAGTTATATCCAAGTTTGTGAGTAGCCTATCATAGTTACCACATTGCTCTTTCCTTTTCTCAAGTATTTGATCTACATACTTCAAATTACATAATCCCATAGCAGCATGTAATTCAGAGTTTTTTCCGTTGATACCAACACCAAAATACTTCTCGAAACCATCGTGCCCAAAGTTTCTCATATGCGCCATTTTTTTAAGTAACATTGGATCCTGTGTAGTTACAGCCCCTCCTTCAACAGTATGGTATAACTTAGTAGCGTGAAAACTACATGTACTTACATCTCCATAATCCAGTATGCTCCTTTCTTTGTAAAGTGTGCCAAAGCAATGAGCAGCATCATAAATCACTTTAAGTTGATATTTCTTAGCAATAGCTTCTATGGCATCAATATCACAAGCATTGCCAAAACAATGAGTAGCCACAATGCCAGTTGTTTTTTCTGAAATTGCTTTCTCTATCTTAGTAGCATCAATGTTAAGAGTTTTGTCATCGATATCAACAAAAACAGGGGCGCATCCCTCCCAAACGATTGAAGAGGTAGTTGCTACATAAGAAAAGGGGGTAGTAATAATCTCTCCTTTCAGTTCTAGAGCCTTTATTGCTAATTGAAGAGCAATAGTACCATTACTTACAAACAGTAAATGGTTGATCTCTAAATACTCTTTCAAAGCGAGCTCCAGATCATTCAAAAGTGGGCCATTATTAGTAAGCCAATTTCGCTTCCAAATATCAGAAATGTATTTCTCGTATTCCTCTTTAGGTGGAAGGAATGGTCTAGTAACTGAAATCATAAGTAAGAAGGAAGCGATTTGAATCTGTAGATAATAAAATTGTATATCCTTAGCATCAACATACGAAAACGGTATATAACCTGAGCCAAATAGTATTCTATTGTCAGGATTAGTGGCACTTTCTTAGGAAAGTTGTTTATCTCTAATATGTTAGAATAAAGTTTATTGTAGTTTTCAACTGTAGATTGATGAGAAAAATGCTCTAGAATTCTTAGCCTACCATTTTTCCCTATTTTTTTTCTTAATACTTCATCATCTACTAACTGTTTAGCAAAACTTATGAATTGTTTTTCGTTTTTAGCTATGTATCCACTCTCATTATGAAGTAGTAATTCTGCAGGAGCAGGAGGCCCTAAGTAAACTACCGGAATACCCGTTAGCATGGCTTGCTGTATAGTCCCATCAATGGCTGAATAGGCATTCAATGGAAGTTGATAAAGATAAATATCACTTTCGGAAAGAACGTTATACCACTCTCTTCTTTGTAAATGGCCAACAAACTGTATTTCCTCCGAAATACCCAGCTTTGCAGCGATTTTAGAAAAGCGCTTTCTAGCACGTTCCCCTCTACCAGCAATGATAAAATTGCCCCTTTCAGATTTTATCTTTTTGTATAAATGAAGGAAATTAGTAGGACATTTATTCAAATCGCTTCCTCTGACAAAGACTATCTTATCTTGACCTGAGTTATAGTCTTTTTTTGGATCTATTTCGCTTGATGGCACACCGAAGTAAATCATACTTTTACGCTCGATAAGAGCGTGAAATTTATGATCGTAGGCAGTTTTACATATAAAAACTACTACGCTAGCATACTGTATCTCCTTGGGAGTTAAACGTAAACTAAATGTAGAAGGTAACTGACAATGAGTAATGATAATCCTTGGAACTATAATTTCCTCTTTTTTCTTCTGAATCTTATCTATAATGCCATCAAAATAATACTGATCCGAAGTTTTAAAATAATGGATTATATCATAGCTTACGTTCTCAAGTAGAATAATCAAATCTTCGGCGTCACCTGTATGGCAAAAGATATCTCTAGAATTAACCTTCGCAAAAATATCAAATTTAAAGTCTACAATTTCAGAATTTAAATTATTAGCTAAATCCTCGAGCGCATCCGAAGCCCCTCCCTTCACCAAGTCACTTATTAAATACAGTACCTTCATTAATTTTTCTTTTGATGAAATTTATGGCTCTCCGAGGTAACGATGGCTTTTTAGATAGTCCGTTTCTTTGCTCTTCTAGTAATCTTGGTATTAATGTATCTTCTTCAACTTTCAGATTTTCTAAATCAGGTATTGACCGAGCTAATTCTTCAATGTCAAAAAAATCATCATTTTTACAATGAGTACCACTGCCGTCAAATCCGATATTTTTAACATATGAGCGATGAGGAGTTAAGTGTAACCCATCTTCCTAGATACTACTGGCTAAAACTCTTATTGCCCACGAATTATTTTTCCCTCTTAGGTTATTGACAAGCATTTCATAATAGGGATAACCAGAAAAGTTTAATTTATCTCTAGCCTTTTTGTTTACCGAAAAATAGTCCACTAGTTCCTGAGTATTCCAGTTATTCTGAACCCAGGCTCTTTCCCAAGTTGCCCATCCCCATGACGTACCTTATGCTAAAAAGTATGCCGTTTCACGCTCTACTATATATCCTGCAATTGTTTTGACCTGATCAACGCCTTCAAATTCATCCAATGCAGCATTCATATATGTGAGAAATAATTCAGCTGTGACAACATCATCTTCTAATACAATCACCTTGCCGTAGTTTTTAACCACTTTCGAGACTCCATCAATAATATTGTCAGCTAATCCCCAGTTTTTATCCCTTTCAATAACTTTCACTTCTTTACACCATTTTCTTGAATTAATTACCCGCCTCACTTCTTGATTTTTTGTCAGTTGGTCTACCGTAGCCCCTTCTTTGACTCCATCAGCATATACATAAAGTATAGACTGATCGGCTAAACGGTTCTTAGATAAAGCTTCCAATGTTCTCTGGGTATGCCTGGGGCGATTATACACAAAAATAACGACAGGTGATAAATTCATAATGCTTTGAATAATCGTTTATGACCCTGAGGCAATCTGATTATTAATTATACAGAATGATGATCCTAATAAGTTGCCCACACTGACCTTAACTTCCTTATCAGATATCGAGTAAGTCTGTTTCTTAAAAGGGAATAGGGAATAGGGTCAGGAAAGGAGATAAATAAATGCTTAAATTTCAGAGTAGACATACGTTTGTATATGCAAGCAAAGGCTAATTGTACTCAGAGAGAACACTATCATGATTTTTATAAGATGCTTCAAATCGCCTTACGATTTCCAGGCTATCGGCCATTTCAGGTTTGCAAATCAAAAAGTTATAATAATCACTTTTAGAGAGTTGAGATACTCGCTTAATACCTGACTTTTCATCAATTGTAAAGTAAACATAATTTATATCAGCTATAAGATTTTGTATTCCTTCTGCAACTTCATCGCTTAGTACTTCTATAATAAAAGTAGGTTCAAATTCCTTGATATATCTACGAAAACCCTTCAGTACTTCAACCTCATGAGCTTCTACATCGATCTTAAGTAGGTCTATCTTAGAAATTTTCTTTTGTTCTATATAGGTATCTAATCTAATCGTATTAATCTTCACGGGGATAGAGTCATCCTGATTAATACTAAGATCTTTGTTTACGGTTACTGAATATGTGTGTGCCGTATCTTTATCATATATGATTGCTGCACCATCATAATTAGAAACAGCTGTTTGCTCACAAGTAATATCATAATCATTTATTTCGTTATTATAGAGAAGCTTTTTAAAAACTCTTTCTACAGGCTCAAAAGCAAAGATATTTGCATCAGGTTGAATCGTTTTTGCCAGTAAAGCATAAACTCCGGTGTTAGATCCTATATCCATTATGGTTTGAGATCTTTGACATAATTCACTCCATAGCTGTAAGGAAACTTTTTCCCAACCATCAAAAATTCCATTCCAGAAAATTTCGTTTTCTACTTGAAAGCCATAATGCCTCATGATGAATTTTCTTTTTTTATCAATAACCACATCAAAATTACCGACAAAATGAAAATGTTGATAGACATTTTTCTTAGGTCTATAAAACCTCCTGAGCAGAGTAAAAATTTGTTTCTTAAAGGGAATGAGATTATACCCTTTTTTTAGTACTTTCTTCAAGTAGTTTGTAATGTTTTAAATAACGTAATAAGGAATAAATTAGCATCTACTCTCCTTTCAAATTTTTCTAGCTGCTGAGAAAACGTCTTGGTATACTTTATCATAGTTTTGAATACCAACTTGTAAATCGTAACGTTCAAATGCTATTTGTCGCAGAACTCTGGGAGGTCGACGACATGTAAATAAATTGTTAACTCCCTTTTTTAACTCTTCTTCACTACCAACATTTACCAAAATAGTAGGGCATCCTTCTTCTATGATCAATTCCACGTCTCCCCAACCTCGGTTGGTAATAAATGGAATGTCCATACTCATAATTTCCCCCATTTTAG
This sequence comes from uncultured Flammeovirgaceae bacterium, assembly GCA_937884755.1. GTDB lineage: Bacteria > Bacteroidota > Bacteroidia > Cytophagales > Cyclobacteriaceae > Tunicatimonas. The sequence continues at coordinate 9,339 of CAKZYJ010000370.1, read as the reverse complement.
TAGCTGAAGAAGCTTGTTTTGAAAACATCGGCTTGATAAAGAAGATTGACCAATTACTTAGGCTCAGATATAATGGAACTTCTTGCCTTAAAACCGAATTAATTACAATCTTCTCTAAGCCAATATTATTTTTTTTACATATCTCCTCAACTTGCTGGGGGGAGTCTTGGGTAATAAACAGGAAGAAAATATTAGGCTGAATATTCAACAACATTTTGTAAAAGTGTAACATTTCTTCTACCATATACCAAGTGCCTAAGGACCCAAGATACGAAAGCACAAAAGCATCTGCTGGAATACCTAGTTCTTTTCGCAATACCTTCAGACTAGCCTTATCTATCTTCTCCGGATCGAACAAATCCACATCCACACAGCAGGGAATTACCTGAATTGGTATGGATGGGGTGTCTATCACTTGCCATTGATGAATAATTTCTTGGGCTTTATGCGTAAGTGTAATTGTATAATTTGCTGCTTGTAGTAGTTGCTTCTCCTTTCTTTTGAAGTAACGATATACCAGACGATAAACCGGATTATTGAGAGGCCATAACCCTCCCTCTACTCGCTCGTCAGCCCAGAAACCCCGCATATCAAAAATAAATTTAACGGTGGTTTTTTGCTTCAAAGCCAGCCCTACTAGGGCTGGTATATAAGATCGGCAGTGCACAATCTGAAAATTATGCTTTTGGTATAACTCGAAAGCCTTCCTTCTTAGAACATAAATATCATAAAGTGTGGAAACAACAGGTGGACTTTTATGATATGTAAGCGGAACCCATGTAATTTCCGACTCCCTAAGCAGTTTTTGAATGTGGTCCTTCAATTCATTAAACCGCGCTGCTTTCTCAAAGCTAATAATCGTGAAGCGATAGCCTTGAATGGTTAGTCCCTGCAAATAAGGAATTACCTGCGACTGCCCCAAAGGATCTGTCATACCATCGTAAGAAATGTAAAGTACAGGGATTGACTTATTATCAGCACTCATACACCGACCGTAGTTGCTGGCAATAGTTATGCTTAGTAAATGCTTGGGCTCTCTGAAAAGCTCCGTCTCCCAAATTTTCTAATTCACTTGGGTGTTCGATGGCCCAATTCATCTGCTTCCGCAGAGATTCCCCATCGTTTAATTCAAAATACAAAATAGTATTTCCAGCTATTTCCTTAAAGACTGGCAATTCTGAAGCTAGGCATGGTAATCCGGCAGCCATAGCTTCGGCTAATGCTATACCAAAGCCTTCCCATTGAGAAGGCATAAAAAACAGTTTATAATGCATTATTACATCTTCTACGTTTTTTACTTTTCCCTTGAGTTGAACATTATCTATACCATTGCGACGAATAATTTCTTCCAGTACTGTGCGCTCAGGACCATCACCAAATATCTCCCATACTATGTTTGAGTTATCTTTCAACCAGGGCGATAGTGCTTCTAGTGCCCAACGATAATTCTTCTGGGGTTTCAGATTGCCCACTGAAATAATACGAATAGTGTTGCTATCATGTAATCTGTTTCTATTAAAAAAATTCTCTTCTACATAGTTGTACAAAACGAAACTATTCTTTTTAATCCCAATGTGTTTTTCTAAATCATTTCTTACCACTTCAGAAACGCTAAGCGTAATGAACCGGCTTTGATAGGTTAAACGATCTATCCAGCGATACAAAACAGAATAATTACTTCCTCTTGAGTCATATAACACGTTATGGTAAGTTGAAACTAGTTTAGTGTTTCGGGGACAGGCTGAGCGAGCTATAATTGTTGAATAGTACAAATGTGAATGAATCAACTCGGCATTGTTCTCTTTTATAAACCGACGCAATGCAGGTACACAACGAGGCATTGACTGCCACCCATTAAAGTTAAGGCAGTAGATGTGTACTCCTCTAAGCTGCTCGACATAATCGAGAGGAGGACGAAGATACACAATAATATGGCGAAAACCAGACAGTCGGATATTCGCGTTTACTAAGAGTGTTTCAGCTCCGCCCGTACCCAACGAGTCTATTACGTGAATAATGGTCCTCATGCTCTCCGGGGAAAATATATTACTGCGGAAGTGATAATTAGGTCATACAACCTAAACCGCCAGACAGCGGGCATCCAGCGAAATAGGTTTAGTTTATCAATGCTACTGACCCAGAACGAAAGCGAGAAAAACCAAAAAACCACTTTCTTAAAGCCTCGCTTTTTTCCAAATTTTCGGTGGGTATATTGCTGGTACAGTTCAGGCTTTAATTTTACCAGCAATTGGTGGGCACGAACATAGCCTTTCCTTCTTCTAATGTATGAAGCCAGTGAATAGTTTTCGTCATGCCAAGCGTAAGCATCAGGAAGGTAAAAAATAGGAACTCCACTTTTATTTGCCCTAACAGCAAAATCATAATCTTCTGCATCATTTAGCCGTTCATCGAAACCTCCAAGCTTCAGGAAAGTATCCCGCTTCAATGAAAAGTTAGCTGCGGTGATATATAAATTGCCGTTATTTAGCTCACTCACCGCTTTATGTTTACCAATCAAATTCTTTTCCCACTTTCGACTGAAGTAGCAACGGTACTTCTGCATTTCTGTAGTAGCTTTTGCCCAATCGTTAATCTGGGTACCAACTGCGATTGATTCAGGATATTGACGGTAATGGATTATATGGCTTGCCAAGCAGTTTGGCGAAGGACGCATGTCATCGTCAAAAAAAACCAAAAACTCACCCTTTGCTTCCTTAGCTCCTTTGTTTCGTACGGCTGCACGGCCACGATTCTCCTGAAAAATAACTACTAAATCCTTGAGTTGAAAATTAGTATTTTTCAGCACTTCCAAGGTATTGTCGGTCGATCCATCTACCACGACAATCGTATTGAAATCATGCATGGTTTGTCTCTCAAGGGCACTAAGAACGTTAGTGATTTTATGGGCCCCATTGTAGGTAGGTACAATTACCGAAATAGTCATGTACGCATGAGTTTTACTAACGGTACTGGGATCCATCGACAACGCCATTGTAATTTCTGATAAAGGGCTTGCTCTTCGGTGTGTAGTAGTTTTGGATCAACGTACGACAAACCTATTTTCGCTTTTTTTTGCTGATGTTGATAGTAGAATTCATCAACCCGATGTAACATGTAATAATGCAAAACTTGTCGAACCAGGTGCGAGTTACCATCTGAAACAAACTGCCATTCGCCATCTTCAATATGGTTTATATCTGATAGTAAGCTAAGCCCTTCAGTTTCTAATAGCAAATCATACTGCCGAGCCAAAGTCAAAAACAAAGCATCCGTTTCTCGAACAAAACCTTCGGACTGAGAAACTGTCTTAGAAGCTTCGTGTAATCGGAAATTAACTAGTATATCCTTTAGCTTACGTACTCCGCCTAGTCCGAATGCTAATAGATAATTGATCCACCAAGCTTTATCCATAACATAATGTAGCTTAAAATTGAGCAATCCTGTCTTTTCTAGCACCCGACGACGGAAAAAGGTTTCCGGCTGATCAATTCGCGCCCAGCCTATAGTTTTGATTAAATTATTTGGGTATACATCAGTTCCACGAGAAATTTTTACAACCTGACCGTCTCTTATGACTTTCCCTCGCCCGCATACCACATTGACAGTATCATCATTAAATTGATTGGCAACTGTTTGCAGAGTTCCTGGTTCATAGTAATCATCTGCATTGAGCCAATTCACAATATTTCCAGTGGCTCTTTGTAGCCCTTTATTAATCGCATCACTTTGCCCTCTATCTTTTTCCGAAACCCAGTGGGCCAAATGCTTTTTGTACTTTTTTATAATTTCTCCCGATTGATCAGTGCTACCCCCGTCGATGATAATATATTCTAAATCAGGATAGTTTTGGGAGAGTACGGAATCAATAGTTTGTTCCAGATACTCTCCTTGATTAAGGGAGGGAGTGATGATGGATATTTTGTCCATAAATTAGCTGTCAAAAGAATAGCCAAATAATTTAATATCCGGTTCAAAAGCTGAGGCGATATATTCCTTAGTAGTTGAAGTATAGTACTCTTTATAACTTGATCTAACACTCGAGTTTTTCTTTGGCAAGGAGAAATGAGGGATGCCTATTTTATTGCTTATTTGATTAAAGTCATTTTGAAGATTCTCAAATTTTCCGATATAATTAACTATTATCTCACCTTGACCGTTTGAAAAAAAATCTTTTTGAAATTTTAAATCTTGATTAATTCGCCAATCTATATATTCCTCAAAATTCATCTTGCTTATAAACTTGTGCTGAAAATGATGAGGTGTTTGTTTTGCAAAATGATATAAGGAAACCTGCCAATCCCATGGGTTACGAACAAATCCAAAAGTAAAGTAACTTAGAAAAAGCTGAGGCATTCTTTTTTTGATATCAACTGATTTTACATGATCAGGAAAATCCGAACAAAATATTTTAGGCCTGATTCCTAAGGTTGATAGTACTAAATTCTTTGTACTTTTCAGGTAAGCAAACTTACTTAACGCCGCTCGAACACTGGATCCAGCGACTTTATAATTATGTATAAAAATAAATTTATGGCTGTGAGATATTATCATTTACAATCATAGCTTTATTGATGTTAGTGACCCTAAAACAAGAATATTTGATATAATTTAAGGATAGAGGCAATGTATTTAGGTCTAAGAAAGTTTACAGCTTAGTAAGGTATTTTTTGTGCGTCTACGATTAATGAGGTGTATTTAAGGTCGTTATTTTTATTTCGCTCGTCATGGTTTTTAGATCTTTTTATCATACCGCAATTTTCTGTATTCCAGCTATTGTAAACAAACGTTCCTTTCTCATTCCAGAACTCTAGTAAATTTACACTATAACCCACCTCTGTTAATTCATGTTCAAGAGTTTTGTAAGTATATAATATCTTGTGGTCATCCGCACCTACCCCTACTCCTCCTGGCCGTACATAGTTGATATATTCCTCAGAAGGAAATAAGCCATCTGGTACGGCCAAACGAAAAACCCCACCTGGCTTCAAAAATTGAAGAGCTAATTTAAAAGCTTTTCTTGCTTGTTTAAGTGTCAGATGCTCAAATACGTGCTCAGCCAATAAGTTATCAATGCTGTTTTTTACAAATACATAAGTCCAATTTTCTTCTGAGGTCACATCCAGATTATGAATATCTGTGGCTATCCAACCAGGATATACATTGCCGCCAGCACCTATAATTATTTTTTTTTGTCGTGCGTTATTTACTTCCTTTTTTAGTAATTCTAATGCTTTAAGGTAGCGGTAATTGTCTAGAAAGTTTTTAGCAGTAGATCTTGCTGCGCAAGACATTACTTTTAATTCAGAAATCATTCTACACTATACTTTAAATCCAGATTATATTCCTAAACAATTTTCTTCCCGATAAAAAATCGATGTGCACTTGTTGAAAGATATGCCAGGAGCCATTCCCCAAAAATCTATTTTTTTAAAACTTTGATTTTTTAGAAATTGGATAGCCTCACTATATTTCTTACGTTCTGAGTCGTCTAAAACGATTACCCCGCTTTCAGAAAGCGCGTCTACTGAATTGATACAGCAATTCACCCTATCTCTTCCGTCTACGATTATAATATCGTATTGAGTACCACTTCGTAGAGCAAACTTGCAGTAACTCCCACCTCTTTCCAATTCTTGATAGCTTATGAGAACGTTTTTTGGAGCAGAAGCTTGTATTTTATTGAACCAATCATAGTCATGTTCAACGGAAGTAACACTTCCTACTCTCTTTGAGTAAAAACTCGTTGAGTTACCACTACCAAATTCAAACAAAGACATTTCTTCATTAAGCCTTTCTTCGATAAAAAAAATATAGCCAAAAGTAGTCCAGGGGATAGGGTTTTCGTCTTTATCCACTGGCTGTTTTTTTGCATAAGATTTCAACCAACCTGACGAGTCCAAGAAACTACTATCGCTCGTAAAATTTAGGAGCTTATTTTCCTCATCAGATAATAATATGCTTCTAATTCTATCCTTCCCAATAAAACTCAAAAACACTTTTAGATACATTCTAAAGATAGATCTCACCACTAAACTAGGCATATATCTCATCAGAAATTTTAAACATGTACTTAACTAGCAAATTGCTTTGCCCTTTAGGTGGCAACTTTCCTGTTGCATAGAACTGCCCACTTTCTACATCAAGAGTAGCAGCATCCGATATCCAATCTAATATATCTCCGTTTGATCTTGAACATAAAGTCATGGAGTACCCTCCTGGCATAAGAGGAAGTTCTTTTAGATACACCTCAATAGTCCCGTTTTTCCTCTCATCTATTAGTACCTCTTGGGAAACCAATAACTCAGTACTTAACCAAAGGACTCTGTTATCAAGATGGTTATTTATTCCGATATCCAGGCTAAAATTCCTTAATACATGAGTATTTTTCTCAAAACTTAATCTCATTGTAAGATTATCGCCTGCTTTAGCCATTGAGATAATCTCTCTGTCTTCATTGAGAAAGTCAAATCCAGTAAATCGTAACTTTTGATTTCCCTTTCTATCTTCTCTTTCCGATAGCTGTATTAGCCTTTCTTTCTTACTAGCTAAGTATCTTGCAATAGTATAACCAGTATTCCCTTCATATGTAATACAGCCCTTTTGCAGCAGCACCCCTTTATCGCATAAAGCCTGTACCGCCCCCATATTATGACTCACAAAAAGCACTGTTCTACCTTCCCCTGTCACATCTTCCATCTTGCCTAAACACTTCTTTTGAAACTCCGCATCGCCAACTGCCAATACTTCATCAATAATCAATATCTCTGGTTCCAGATGGGCTGCTACCGCAAAGGCGAGGCGGACTTGCATACCGCTGCTGTAGTGCTTTACTGGGGTGTCAATAAATTTCTCAACTCCCGAGAAAGTCACAATTTCGTCAAACTTGGCCTTTACTTCACGGCGCTTCATACCCAAGATGGTGCCGTTGAGGTAAACGTTCTCCCGGCCACTAAGCTCAGGGTGAAATCCGGTACCCACTTCCAACAATGAAGAAACCCGCCCAAAAATTTCAAAGCGTCCCTGAGTGGGTTCGGTAATGCGGGAGAGTATTTTCAACAGAGTACTTTTTCCTGCGCCATTCCGGCCAATAATGCCAACCGCTTCGCCTCGTTTTACCTCAAAATTAATATCTCGTAGTGCCCAAAACTCTTCGGTGTCCTGACTGGTGCTATTAGGCTGAAAAAAACGTGATATACTTTCCCGAAAAGAGCCACTTTTCTGGCCACCCAATTGAAAGCGTTTGCCTAAATTTTCTACTCGGATCGCAATTTCAGACATTGTCAACAATAACTTCTTCAGAAGGTTGAGCAGGCAATAATCGTTTGCCTAATGCAAAAAGCAGCCTTGCCTCCAGAACATAACTAATTAGCCCACTTAACCCTCCAGGTATCTTTACCGCAAATCAATTAAAAAAACCAGAAAAATCTAAGCCCTAATTCTATTGGATAGTTTTTTAGTTTATTTCTCAAACAATATCAGCCATTACTCGCTCTACCCGTTTAAAGAAAAACAAGCTTGATATAAATAATACAACCACCAAACTAAAGGAAAGAAAAGCGTACTGGCTAGGAGGTAATCCCCCGAGTAAACACCAGCGAAAACCTTCCACTACCCCGGCCATCGGATTGAGATAATAGATTACCGTAGCCCAGGTAGGCAGGTTATTAATAATAGCCGAAGAGGGATAGGCAGTAGGGGTTGCGTACAGCCCGAACTGCACCAGAAACGGCACCACGTGCTGAAAATCACGATAACGGATGGTGAGCGCGCTGAGCCAAATACCTACGGATAAGGCCGAGAAAATTGTGAGTAGAATAAATATTGGTAGAAACACCAATTGAGACACCGGTGGGTACTGATATACCAACATTAGAATCAGCACAAACAATAAGGCAATGCCAAAATCTACAAAACCCACTACTGCTTTGGATAGAGGAATCACCAATCGAGGAAAGTAAATTTTTTTCACCATGCTTTGAGCACTGATAATGGAGTTGCCCGACTCTTTCATCACAAAGGCAAAGTAGGTCCAGGCCGCCATACCTGTGACGGCAAACAGTGGATAAGGAACTCCACCGGTATCTACTTTCACTGCCCGCCCAAATACAATTGTAAAAATGGTGAGCGTAGCTAGTGGCTGCAGTAAAGCCCACAGCAATCCCAAAAAGGTTTGGGCGTAGCGTACGCGTAGGTCGCGATAAGCTAGAATGTAAAACAAATCCCGGTAGTGCAGTAACTCCCGGAGATTGAGTAATCCCGAACGCTTGTCGGCGTCCACTACCAAATGAATCATAGCGCGAAATAATAAGGATTAGATGAAAATAAAAAATGCTTGAAGCAGGAAGTACGAAGACCAGAGTGTATAACCCGTAACTTTCCAAACTTATGACCTGTAGATAAATAACCAATAACTGTAACACCCTAATACTCTAATACCCATACACTTTAACCGCTAGTTAACTCACCATTAACCAGAAATAAAACCTCCTAATAAATTAGTACACGTTTCAGCCGCTTCGTACATTCCCATATGGCCCACTTGCGGTAATACATGCACACTTACCGCCCCCTGGGGCAGCCAGCATTGCGATTGGATAGTCTCTAGCGGAACGGCCTCGTCTTCCTGCCCAGCGATAAACATTAGGGGGTAAGTAGCCTGTTGAAGTGCCCCGGTTCGGTCTGGACGGTTTTTCATTGCCCTAGTCACTTCAATGGCCGTTGGGGTGGGAGTATGGTTAGCTAATGCCTTTACTTGCTCAATGGTGTCTCTTAATGAGTTACGCTGGCTGGCCGCAAACAAGGAAGGGATTAGGCCATCGTTGAAAGCTGCTATCCCGTTCTCTTCAATAAATCGCACTGCTTTATCCCGCTTCTTCTTTTTTTCTTCATTGTCAGCGTAAGCCGTAGAGTGGAATAAACACAGTCCGTTCATCCACTGAGGGTATTTTTCAGCAAAAGCAAGGCTTACGTAGCCTCCCAACGAATGCCCTACCAATACTCCCGAAACAATGCTCAACTCATGCAAAGTCTGATACACCTGATCCGCCATTTCTTCAATAGTGATCAGTTGCTCTAATGGTGGGTTCTTTCCAAATCCGGGTAAATCAATGGCAACTACCTGAGCGTGCTTAGACAGGGGGGCAACAAAATTGTTCCAGATATGCAAGTTCTCGCAAAATCCATGAATCAATACTAACGGTTGGCCCTCTCCTCGTTGGATGTGGTTGAGTAACATAGTTCTAACGGTTGAATGATAGAGGGTAGATGGTTAAAGGTACACAGCGTGTCTATGCCTGAAATAGGTTGACCGTTTTGGGTGATTGAACAACCGGATAATTT
>CAKZYJ010000369.1 GCA_937884755.1 uncultured Flammeovirgaceae bacterium | reverse complement strand
CGTTGAGGGTACTTCCGGTTTCCCACCATTGTTCCCAGTTATCAGGCTCAGGAAGTAGTGGAGCAGTTTCAGTACCTGACCACCAGTGGCGTACCTGACGACCATCCATGGGTGCACCCCAGCTTTCGTCGGTTCCCGCTGTCCCCTTAAATCCATCTACTGTACCACTCCAACCATCAGCGTACCAAGTGCGATAACCACTACCTCCGGCGTAGGTATTCTGAAAGTTAGGCTTCACCAAAGGTCGTTCAAATGTAGTACTGAGGTTCACGTCAACCCCAATGCCTTCAGCTCCTCGACCGTTTTTAGTAGTAACCAAGATTACCCCGTTAGCCGCCCGCGAGCCGTAGAGAGCAGCTGCGTTCGGGCCTTTCAGCACACTGATTTCGGCGATATTATTAGGGTCAATTTCCGATAGACCACCGCCATATCGCTGGTTATCAGACCTTTCATCGTTGGTACTATTGACCGTTTGCTGCATGGGAACCCCATCCACTACTACTAAGGGCTGATTGTTCCCCGCTACCGAAGAAAACCCTCGGATGACAAACTCGGGAGCGCCACCTGCCCCACTATTGCCAGATACCTGCAAACCTGCAACTCGGCCCGATAAGTTGTTAACAACACTTTGGTTAGGAACCTGGGCAAGTTGTTCGCCGCCAATTTCCTGCACCGAATAGCCCAGCGCTTTCTTCTCTCGTTCTAATCCAAAAGCAGTCACCACGACCTCAGAAAGCTGCTCAATGTTGGCAGTCATGCCTACGTTGATGGTAGACTGATTGCCGATTTCTACTTCTTTGGTATTTAGTCCAATAAAAGAAAATACCAGAATTTCCGCTTCCGGACCTACCGCCAGAGAGTACTCTCCGTTGATGTCGGTGATAGTACCGGTAGTAGTTCCTTTCACTACTACGTTTACCCCAGGCAAGCCGGATTGGTCGGCCTCAGAAGAGACTTTTCCTTTAAGAGTACGGTCTTGCGCCCAAGCGGCGGATGAAATGGTAAGAGCCACTATCCAGAATCCGGTAAAGCGCCGGAAGAAGAGAGGATAGTGAGCGAGGGTAGTAAAATTAATCCTCATAGTTTAGCAATTATTAAGTAAGTAAAGGGTATAGAATAGGTATTTTTCAGAATAATATACCGCTTATCGGTACATATAAAGTATAAAAGACGTTTATTTGAGGGCTGTGCCAAATCTAAAGGATAATTCTTTTAATTTCAAAACTTAATTTTGAATTAAGCGTTTAAAGCAGAATAAACAATTGTGATTAATTAATAATTAGGAATTATTCCCCTGCTATTTCGTATTATTTTTAATATTTACAAAAAGTAAACTCCTTTTTTCAAAATTTCATTAATGAAAATTTTTTTGAAGATTTTTCTGAAAAATAGATGTTAGAATGGAGCTTTCGCTCAGCCTAAACAATGCAGGCATTCAAAGTGGGTTGCTAAACAGTAAGGTGAGGATGATGACGATAAAGAGGGCGGGCAGCATATTGGTAATCCGAAGCGATTTAATTTCCAGAAGGTTAATGCCTAAACCAAGAATGATAACCCCACCCGTGGCCGACATCTGATCAATTACTGTCTGCGATAAAAAAGGCTGTAGGCTCTCAGCTGAGAGGGTAATGGAAGATTGAAAAAGTAAGAGCGGAATGGCAGCAAAAAGCACCCCAATTCCGTAAGCCGAAGCCAGCACGATAGATGAAAAGCCATCCAGCATTGATTTAGTGTAAATCAGTGAAGGATCATTGTTTAACCCTTCTTCCAGCGCTCCTACAATGGTAAGTGAACCTACGCAAAAAAGTAAAAATGCGGTAATCAGCCCCTCGGTAAACTTCTCATTTCCTACGCTAATACGATTCTTAATAGCATCGCCTAGTTGAATAAAGCGATCGTGCAGTTTAAGCCACTCTCCTAGTGCTCCCCCGATCAGAATGCTGAATATCAATAGCAGTATATTGTCAACTTTGAGTGCCATTTGCATTCCAATGAGCAGAGTGCATAGCCCAATACCTTGGAAACTTATTTCTCGTATTTTGGGAGGGAACCTGCTTTGTAGCAAAAGTCCTAAACTACTACCCGCAATGACGGCTGCAGTATTCACCAAAGTTCCGGTAGGTATATTCACGTAAGTGCTTGTTGACGGAAAAGCCACAAAGATAAGAGTTAATTCGAGAGCTATCACAATGAAATATTCAGCCTGAATCTATTGCTATGCATAAGTCCGGTTACTTTTTCCTACTGTATGCATACAAAAAAATGATCGGACGAATTTTTATCTTATGCAAACTTTCTACACGGTTACACTACTCCTCTTCATCTTAATTCCTGCAAAAGCCCAGACTTCTAAAATTGATAGCCTAGAAGCTGTTCTTAGGCAAGTACCTGCGGATACCAATAAAATAGCCGTCTACCTTGAGTTATTTCAGGCCCACAAATCTTTGGATACCGCTCAGTCAGTGCAATACCTTAACTCAGCAATTAGACTAGGTGAAGCTACTGAGAACCCCAATTGGCTAGGTAGAGCCTATCTGGAAGTAAGTGGGAATCTATGGCCCAAAGGAAGACTAGTAGAAGCTAAATCAGTAATCGCAAAGTTAGATTCATTACTCCCTCGAATGAATGATAAGCGGTTAGTTGCTACCGTCCTTATGGAAAAGGGAGTTGTTCATCTGTTTTCGGGAGATCACCAACAGGCCATTGATTATCTGTTCGAGGCCTTGAACCAGTATGAAGAAATAAACGATAGTTTAGGCAGCTCCTTGAGCTACACTTACATTGGTAATGCCCACGTAAGTTTGGGATATCCCGATCAGGCTAAGGAATACTATGAGTCAGCCCTTAAAATGGCTCGTTTAGTGAACTACACCAAGGGCCAAGCCAATGCTTTGGGAAATATGGGAAGAGTATACCGCGCCAGCCAAGAGTATGAACAGTCACTCTATTACTATCGGCAATCACTGGCGATGAACCAGGAGCTAGATTTCCCGGAAGATGAACGAATTGACCTGCATAACATTGGTACGATATACTTCAAACTAAAGAAACTTGATTCGGCCCGACTATTTTTTGACCAAGCCAAGAAACTAGCCCGTGAAATCAATTCGCAACGAGGTATACTGCTGGCTAATCATGCTACTGCTGTATTAGAAGCCAGAAGGGGCAACTATGCTCAGGCCAATAAGCTACTAGATCAGTCACTGGAGCTAGCTCAACAACTCGCTATGAAGCAATCGGTCAAGAATATTTACCGAAGCTATTCCTACAACTACGAAGATCTGGGAGAATACAAAAAAGCCCTGGAATACCGGATTAAGTACGAAAAATTGCACGATAGCCTGATCAACGAGAACCATCTGAACCGTATAACAGAACTGGGTGTACAGTACCAAACCGCCAAAAAAAATGAAAAAATAGCCCTTTTGTCCAAGCAGAAAGAACTGAACGAAGCCCGATTAGAGCAACAATCCACCCAGAATCAAGCACTCTGGGGTGGACTTCTACTCATCATTACTATTACAGTATTAGTAGTATATCTGTTGCGACAGCGGTTAATAAACCAACGGTTAATGTCGGCTAAGAACGAAGAAATCAAAACAGCCCAGTTCAAACAGCAACTCAGCGAACTGGAAATGAAGGCACTACGGGCTCAGATGAATCCTCACTTTATGTTCAACTGCCTCAATTCTATCAACCGGATGGTACTGAGTGGGGATAACCGCAATGCTGCCCGTTACTTGACCAAATTTGGCAAACTAATCCGGCTCATGCTGGAAAATTCTGAACATCCAACTGTATCGCTGGCGGACGAACTAACTATGCTGGAGTCTTATCTGGAATTAGAACGACTTCGGTTTAAAGAGAAAATCAGCTACCACATTAGGGTTGATGATCGCATTGATCGGGAAACTACCCTACTTCCTTCTATGGTGCTACAACCCTTTATTGAGAATGCTATTTTGCACGGTCTGATGCACAAGAACACCCCCGGACTCGTAGAAATCAGCATTAGTCAAAATAAACTAGGACTGAAATGCACCATCCAGGATGATGGGGTGGGCCGAGAACAATCTCTAGTATTGCAAGAATCCCAGGCTAGTAAAAAGAAGTCAATGGGAATGCAGATTACTGAACAGCGACTAAAGATTTTTACCAAAAACAAGCTCCGAGACTTGGTCAGTATCACCGACCTAAAGGACTCTATGAACCGAGCACTGGGAACCCGAGTCGATGTCTTGATTCCTACTACTTAACAATCCGCTATGATTCGTACACTGATCATTGATGACGAAGAAGATGCCCGCGAAGCCCTCCGGTTATCTATCGAGATGTACTGCACTAACATAGATCTACTGGATACCTGTAACTCGGCAGAAGAAGGGCTGAAAGCAATTCATGAGCATCAACCTGATTTGGTATTTCTAGACATTCAAATGCCTCGGCTCACCGGTTTTGATTTACTCCAACGAGTAGCCAGTATTCCGTTTGAAGTAATTTTCGTCACTGCGCATGACCAATACGCCATCAAGGCTATCCGATTTTCAGCACTGGATTATTTGCTAAAACCGGTTGATGTAGACGACCTGATGCAGGCCGTTCGCCGAGTCGAACAACGACTACAAAAAGCCAATAGCATATTTCAGTATCAGTCACTAGTGCACAATGCTCAATTAAAACCTGGGCAGATCAACCGACTGGCGGTTCCTGCCTCAGATGGAATTGAATTCCTTGACCCCAATGAGATTGTATATTGTCAGGCCGATGGTAATTACACCACTTTACATCTTACCCACCGGAAGAAAAAGCTCATATCTAAAAACCTGAAAGACTTTGAATACCTGCTAGCGGAATCAGGCTTTTGCCGTGTGCACCACTCTTCCCTCATTAACCTAAAACACATTCAGAAATATATTAAGGGGGAGGGCGGCTGTGTTATTCTGACGGATAACCATCACGTAGACATTTCCCGCCGAAAAAAAGAAGTTTTCCTTCATCAACTAAGTCACTTTCAACTCTCCCGATAGAATACCCTTTTGACCCTTTCTCCAATATTGGTTAATATCTCGTAAGGAATAGTATTAATTTTCTGAGCCAGTAATTCAACGGAAATAGGCGGGCCAAAGATAACTACTTCGTCTCCTTCCGAAGCATCAATGCTGCTAATGTCAATCATGGTCATATCCATACACACGCTGCCGATAGTAGGTGCCCACTGCCCGTTTACCCATATTTTACCGTTACCGTTACCAAAACCCCGGTCGTAACCATCAGCATAACCAATAGCAATGGTAGCAATCTTTTTGTCTCGTTCAGCTACTCCCCTTCGTCCATAACCTATCGTTTCTCCCTTCTTTACTGATTTTATCTGCGAAATAACCGTCTTGAGCGTACCCACCAGTTGTAGCATCTGCGATAACTGACCGGCTGATTCCACTCCGTACAAACCGATCCCCAGCCGTACCATATCCCACTGATACTGCGGAAACCGGATAATACCGGCTGAATTAAGCATGTGCCGTAGTGGCGAGTACTTAAGTACAGCAGAAATTTTCTGATAACCTTCCTGATAGGTCTTTACTTGTTGTTCAGTGAAACTATCATGCTGAGCTTCGTCGGAAGCCGCCAAATGGCTGAATACGCTAGCCACATTAAAATCATGACTCTGGAGTCGGTTAACGATCCGATCAATCTCGTCCGGAGCAAAACCTAAACGGTGCATACCGGTATCCAGTTTGATATGGATTAGTAAGTCTTTGGTACGATTTCCTAGTGAGCTGACGAATTGCTCCAGAAGCCACTCGCTGTAAATCTCCGGCTCCAATTGGTAGTCCAACATCTTACCGAAGGCTTCCGGAGCTGGGTTCAACACCAGAATGGGCGTACGAATTCCGTGTTCCCGCAATCTTACGCCCTCATCGGCGTAGGCTACCCCTAAATAATCTACCTGATGAAACTGTAGGAGATTGGCAATTTCGAAAGCAGCTCCACCGTAAGAGAAAGCCTTCACCATTACCATAATTTTAGTATCCTGGGCTAGTAATCTACGGTATACGTTCAGTTTATGGGTGAGCGCAGCCAGATTAATTTCCAGCACGGTACTGTGAATTTTTTGTTGTAGGCGTCGTACGATCTGTTCAAAGTGAAACGTACGAGCTCCCTTTATTAAAATATTCTCCCGCTGAAAACTACTAGACTGAAAACTAGCAAGAAAATCCTGAGGAGTAGCATGGAATTCTTTGGTGAATGGATAGTCTCGGAAAACCTCAGCCTGATGTGCGATTTCCGAACCAATACCGATAAACCGGTTAATGCCTTTTTGTTGAAGTAGGTCCGCCACCTGACGATACAGCACTGCGGCTTCATCTCCACTCTGAAGGACATCGGATAAAATTACGGTGTGCTGTTCATTTTGGGTTTGCTGCTTCAGAAAATCTAGGGCAAGTTGCAAGCTTATCAGATCATTACTGTAACTATCGTCTACCAGATAGCACAGGTTAATGCCCTGTTTCCATTCCATCCGCATAGAAACCGGCCGTAAGTGGGAAAGCACCGATTGCCAACTGTCTGTACCGGAGTCTGTAGTCAACCCTAAAACCAAAGCGTGGGTAATATTTTCTAGTGAAGCCTCATCCTGAAAAGGAACCTTAAACAAGTAGCTCTTTTGGGAGGATTGATGCGTAAGATGAATCTCAGTTGCCTGACCTTTTGGCTGCCAATGCGCCCAATAGGTTGAAGCTTGATTTTGCGTAGTTGTCCAACTAATGAGTTTTTCGGGATCAAAGCGGCTAGTCAATTCTTCATCGATCAATTGATGGTCTTTACCGTAAATGACTTTTTCGGCAGTAGAGAACAATAGAGCCTTCTCACTGACTTTTTGTTTCCGGCTGGCAAAACCTTGGTCATGGGCCGAACCGATATTAGTAAAAATCCCGTAAGTGGGCTTGAGGATTTCAGCTAACTGTTTCATCTCCCCCACCTGTGATATTCCCGCTTCAAAAACCCCGATAGTGTGAGAGGCATTGATATTCCAAACCGCCAGTGGAACCCCAATTTGGGAATTATAGCTCTTCGGATTACGAACGACCCTTTCTTCAGTATTCAGTAACTGACTAAGCCATTCCTTGACGATAGTTTTTCCGTTGCTCCCGGTAATTCCAATGAGAGGGATACTATACTGATTCCGATGGTAGGAAGCAATCTTTTGTAACGCAAATATACTGTTTTCTACCACTAACAAGTTGGCATCTGGTAATTCTACGGAAGTTATTTCTTCTACCACAAACTGCCGCACCCCTCGCTCGTATAATTCAGCTACGTACCCGTGACCGTCGTGTCGCTCGCCGTTAATAGCAAAAAAGAGTGAAGTCTCATTTTGAATACCACTACGACTATCAGTAAGTAGATGCTTCACGCCAAGCTCCGGGCGAGGGATTTGCACAACCCGCCCCCCCGTGATACTTTCCAGATTGGAAAATGTGATCATATTAACTACTAATACGCATTGCTTGCTAATGTTTAGTTTTGACAACCCAAATAGGGAGATCACGCCCCGATGATTATCGTTTTAACACTGCTTTAAGCCAAAGCCCTATCCACTTATCGGAGTTATTTTCCTATATAACCATCATACAAAAACTTTATAAATGGTTACTTTGCTAGTATTGTTATAATTAACCCAATTTGCCCCAGATGATAACAATCGTGGTGTAGTAGTCCTTCCAGTAAATATTCGAATGTTTCATTCGTGGAGGAGTGCTTATCCACCTGCTCTAGAAAACTATCATCGTAATCACCTAACAACGTAACAAGAGCTTGTTGGCTATTTGCTAATCGTTCTTTCAGTACTTCCCACCCCTTGGATTGTAATTCTTGATTGGTTGTCCAGTTATCGGGGCTCTCCATGAAAAGTTGACGAGGATTACCTTGCAGGCGATGCACTATATCATTACGCCAGGCCACTAGGTGAGAGATAATCTCTCCTACGCTATGAACATTGGGCATAGGCCGAGTGAAGACCTGACTTTCGTCCAAATCTCCTAACTTCTTAGTAAATGCTTCGCCTAGCCAGGGCTCCCCTTGGTAAAGTGCTTCAAACTGAGCGGTAAGTGCATCAATACGGTTTCGATTCATGGTAAAAGCTAGTTACGGGCGGCTCTTTTTCTGATCCCTTGCATCAGCAGCTGCCTGGAAATCAGTCGGATCATCTAATTGAGGAGACTCTAGCACCGCTTTCCAATCAAATTGTTCATCAAACGGATCAAGGGCTTGTTGAGGGTCGAATACCAGGGGATTAACTGGTAAAGCTTTATAAGCTAATGTGTCCGGTTCAGTAGTGAATAAATCAGCTAGATCGGTGGCCCCAAAGTCGTAGTGATTCAGGTAGGGGATGCCGAGAATATGCCAGAAGGTTTTAAAAATACTGCCGAAACTATAATGCTGATGGCCTATATAGTTTTTCTTGGCGTAAGGCGAAATAACCATCAGCAAGCTACGGTGGGCATCTACATGATCAACTCCATCTTGAGAGTCATCTTCGGTCACTACAATCACCATGTTCTTCCAGTAGGGAGTATTGGACAGAAATTCTACCAACCGCCCTAATGCCAAGTCATTATCCGCCATATAGCTTTCCCGAAATGGATAACCCGCGTTAGGCCGATCACCCGCTCCATGATCATTAGGTAAAATAATGGTCAGAACCGAGGGCAACCCTCCTTCTCCCCACTTCTCCTCGAATTCTTCTATAAAAGTATCTGCACGAAACTGATCGGGAATACCCATGTTATAAGTAGCGTAGGCGCGGGATGTTCGATCGTAGAGTGGACCCGGAATAGGATAATTTATCAGTGGACGAACCCCAAAGTACTTCAACGTAGAATCGGCGTAACTATTAGCCAACTCAACTCCGAAGCCAAAATTATAAAAATCAATATCGTTACGATCCATATGATCCCAGATGGAACCGGCTTCGTTATAGTCTTCGGGATAGATGGCTCCCGATGAGCCTACTATTCCGTAGTTACCGGGTGCTTCCGACCCAGCTACGGAGCGACGTTTACCACCGTAGGCGGCGGCCACGTGCGTTTCTACCCATTCGTTCGGATAGGTATTGACCAGCCAGCGGTGTCCATCAGCCGAGTGATCAGCGTCTACGTAGAAGTTATCGCTAATGGCAAAGCGTTCGGCTAATGCTAAATGATTGGGCATAACCGTAGCACCCTCTATCGTCCGGGTACTGGCTTCATTGCTGAAAGTCCGGTTGCGTCCGTAGCGGGCTAGAGCTGCTTCTCCCCTACCTCCTTCCAACTGCCCAAATACTTCGTCGTAAGTACGATTTTCTTTGCTAACAAAGATAATATGCTTAATCGGCGACTCTTTCTCACCAGGATAAGCTGGGATAGGATGATCTTGTCTTTCCCTTGCAATTGCTGACGCTTGTTGAAAGTCAAAGTTATTTTCCATCACTTGCCGAGTAGTTTCTACCAGTTGTTCATCCGAAGGAATATCCAACACCGTGATTGAACCTTTCATCAAGGCACCGATATAGCTTCCTTCTTCTCCTAAGTTGAACGTTGAACCTCCATTAGGTCCACTGCCGTAGCCCTTCGCATTGGCTACAATTAGCTGCCTGCCATCGGGGCTAACCGCCAGCTTGGAAGGAAACCAGCCTACAGGTAGATGTCCGAGAACTTCCTGACTCGCCACATCAATCACTCCCACCGCATTAATTCCGGCTTCAGCTACGTATAGTCTTTGCTGGTCAGGTGAAAGGGCTAATCCGAAAGGAATGATACCCCGAAGATTACCTAACCGCTCGTCGGGTTGCAGGCGAATATTCTGCACTACCGTGTCCTGTTGCACATCAATAACTGACACACAATCATTGTTGCCATTACTGACGAATACATAGTCTTCGGTAGCCACCAATGAGTTAGGGCTAGCTCCGCCTACTGCAGGAATATCTTCTACCACTTGCCCTACCAGAAATCAGGTTTTTACCTTAGCAGTCACCTCACCCGAAGCAGCATCCACTGTCCAGACCGAAAAAGCCTCGTCTACATTAGGATCGCCCAGCCCCGGAATGTTGAGAGAATCGTTCTGAATGCCTTCTTTCATTTCCTCACTGCCGTAGGCAGTGGCGGGAAACCTTAACCCTTGTTCCTTCAGTGCTTCGGGAGAGAGGTCTTCTCCCGACACTACTGGCTGGTATTCAAACATACCCACATTAGCTACGTATACCTCCGACGCGGCGGGAGAGAGTGCCACTCCAAACGGATAACGGCCCACCGAAGTATTTTTCGTGATCGTCTGGCTAGGTACATCAATCGTCATCAACCGAAATCCAATTTGGTCAACAGCGTACAGCGTGTTTCCGTCCTGGCTCAACACCATATCGCCGATGTAACCATCATCGTAAACAACACCATCGGCATTTCGCCAGGTACAGTCAATTTCTCCTTGGGGCTGGCCACTGGCAATATCAAACAAGTAAATCTTGTTCTGCTGCCCCCCGGCTACGTATACGGTTTGATTATCCGGTGAAATCGCCAAGCCCATAAAAACAGCCCCTAGCAAATCCTCATCATTCTTTACACCTTCTGGTATTTGCCGTATCTGCGGATTCCTACTCAATGGCTCTCGAAAAATAGTAATAGAAAATGGAGAAGTACCTGAGTTAGCACTAATCGCCATGCTTCCGTCATCACTCATCACCAATCCGTAGGGATGCGGCGCTACCCGATAGGTTTTGCCCATTGGCTGAATAATCCGCCCGTTAGGAATAATGGTTTGACCGGAAGTATCGATGGTAGCATAGCGGTCGCCCGCTGGAGCTTGGGCAACCCATTGAACATTCTCAGAAGTATCTTCGGTGGAAAGAGTAGTTTGGCAGGCAGCGAAATGTAAAAGAGAACCAAGTAAGAATAGACCGTAGCGAAACATAGCGAAGGTTGTGGTAGAAGGCATTAGCCAATAAGGTTGTTGTAAATTAAATAAAGCGGCACCAGATTACAATCCGATGCCGCTTTTTCAGGGTCTGAAAGAAAGTTTATTGATTGGCTTTATAGCGGATGCTTACTGAGCCTAAATCAGTGCTAACCCGGTCAATGGCGTTTAGTTGTAAGGCGGCGTACTCGGTCGCGCCAGTTCCACCACCCACCTGCACCAACACAGTAGCATTGGTCAGCAAGTTGGCTATATCTTCTACTCTACTTACGGCGGTACCTTCTGCAAAGGCATCTCGCACTGCCTGATAGGTAGCTAAAGCAAAGTCAAATTCCTCGCTTACTACAAAGGTGGTTCCACTCGCCGGGTCGGCCTCCAGGTTCAGTTGATTGTCAGTTACTGCTAAACGAATATCCGCTTGGTCGCTGGCAAATATTCCCGTATCGAGCTGGGCAAAGCTAAATGATCCACCTCCGGCACTGAGCAGGTCAAATTCTCCTTCGGAGGCTAAGGCTACGGCCAGGTTTTGTATTTCAATGATTTCTTCGTAGGTCAGTCCGTTGGCTCCCTCTACAGTAGCGCGTACAAAAAGACTTTCGTCCAGTCCCAAAGTATTTTCATCGGGCACGGTCAGCATAATCTCTTGCTGCTCCGCCATAGTAGCATTCACCTCACGGCTAGTGATAGAAGTGAACTCACCATCTTCACCAATGCGCTGGGCAAAAGATACGCTGGCGATAGGAGTATTGGCCGTGGCCAGTTCGTAGTACACCGAAACAGTGGAATCATTGTTAGTGGTACTAGGAGTTATAAAATCCGTTCCGTCGGCTGAGTAGTCTAGGATGAACGGAGCTACTTCGGTTAACTCTAGCCGCTTAGTGTAGGGCTGTTCACTGTCCGGAGCTCCGGTGAAGTCAATACGATCCAAATCACCTAACTCGGCCCAGGAGGTTTGGAGCATTCCTTGTTCATTGGTAATCGGTAAGCGTCCTAATGAAGTGCTGCCATCGCTCTGAATGGCAGTTACTTGCAGTTCATCAATGTTAGTAGCGTTTACAGTAACCTCAATGTCATCAATTGCACTGAAGACGAGTCGATTCTTCAATAGAGGGTTGGTACTCTGAGGAAAGCCGCCGTCAAAAAGAATCAACGAGGGTACAGAAAACCCTCCAGTATCAAATTCATCGTCATAACAAGCCGTCAGCGAAATGCAAACTGCTAATGAAAAATATATAATTTTTTTTCGCATGATTGGTAAATTATAATTGTTAAAGGCTCCATTGTTCAATGGCTCAATTGCTTAATGGCTGATTTTTATCGGGTAAAGGGTACGTACACGTACCTTACACCTTCTACCCTGTACCTTTCACCCCTTTCCATATTACTGAAGAAGCCACATTTGGGTATTGATATTATCTTCTCCCTGGCGGGCTATAGCCGCTTGGTAGTTTTCGGTGTTTAACGTCTGTTGATCATCGGGGTAGAGATAGCGTACTGGCACTCGGTCACTATTCACATTGTCGGGTCCAGGAGTAATCGCAGCGGGAAAGCCAGTACGACGGTGATCGTAGTAAGCTTCGTAGCCATTGAGGAAAAGCGCTAACCACTTTTGGTTTATGATTGTCTCTATCGTATTGTCGTAAGCTACTCCCGATTGACTCAGATAACCGCCTGGCATTGAAACCTCCCAATAATCAAATGAGCTAGCTACCCCTTGCTCGTAGTAGGTTTGAGCATCACCTGAGATGAACCCTCGCTGGGCAGCTTCGGCTAACAAAAACTGTAATTCGGCGTACTGCATCAGCACGGCATCTACACTGTTAGGTTCTTCGTACAGAATGCGGCTACAGCGAGATACATTCTGTGCCCCACCGTTGAAGGTTGATGCATTATTTTCACTTAGCCCGTTGGGCATTCCGGCGTATATTGCTCCTTCGGTGCCAATAGTACGATCAGTCGGGCGAAACCATCGGAACAAACGAGGATCATCTAAATCTCTTAGAACGCCTTCATTGGTTAGACTCAACCGATATTCATCGAAAGAACCCACTCGGAAAGTATGAATAGGCCAGGTGTTAGGCTGAGAAGAAAGGTACTCCATCAGCGCATTATCATCATTACTTTCCATTAGCGGCAGACTACTTACTATCTCCTGTAATTCGGAAGAGACATCCTGTTTATCAGCAATACGCATGAGTATGCGAACTCGTAGCGAATTGGTGAACTTCTTCCACTTGGCCAAGTCGCCCTGAAAAATCAGGTCGCCCGCAATCGCTGGTCCACTAGTTTGAAGTAAGTTGTTCGCAGTTCGTAAATCTTCCAGGATACCGGCGAACACCTCGGACTGAGGAGTATACTGCGGCTGAAGAATAGGCTCCTCAGCTCTTCCCTGAATAGCTTCGATAAAGGGAATATCTCCCCAAAGGCTAGTCAGTTCAGCGTAGCTCCAGGCTTTCATGACCAAAGCTACTCCTTCGTGGCTGGCGTTAGGGTTAGCCTCATCGCGAGCGATGGTTGCGATATTCTCAATGTCACGTAAATTACCGTACAAATCATTCCAATACCCAGTATTATTTTCCCACAGGTAACGGTCAAAGTCAGTAAAGTTGATTTTGGCAGTATGCTGAGCGGCAATGTTCCCCCGGTTCCAGGCCTCCAGGGCATTTTCGTTAGCAGCCGTACTTAAGACCTTCGCCAACAGCAAGTCAGCCGATACTTCTTCTGGGCGATTGGGGTTGGTATTGATGTCTTCAAAGTCATCGGTGCAACTTGCTAAGCTTACGCATAGGGTTATGGTGCACCAGAATAAAATCTTATGATACATGATTAAGAAATTTTTTCAGAAAGTGAGTACTAAAATTCAAAGCTGATATTGAAGCCTACGCTTCGGGTGGTCGGCGTCGCCAAATCCTCTACGCCAGGCACTACCGTACCACCGTTAAAGGAAATCACCTCGGGATCAAAGTGGGTATTCTCAGTCCAGAGTGCCAGATTACGACCTACGACAGATACCTGGAAGTTACGTACTGGCACCTTGCCAAACACTTCATTGGGAATGCGGTAGCCTAATCGCACTTCGCGTAGCTTCACAAAAGAAGCATCGTACATTCCGATTTCTTCATTGCCCCGATTGTAGCGCGACCAGTAAAAGTCCCGCCCGGATACAATCACATCGTTGGTCACGTACTCCGGGTTTTCATCACTTCCGATATTTTTTACACCAATACCGACCAAACCATTCTCGCGGCTTTCAGCAGTAAAATCCATCATACCAGAAGTACCGCCAATCAGAATAGTGCGAGACTTAACCACTCCACCCTGCCGCCAGTCGAACAGGAAACCAAAATTAAAATTGCGATAAGTAATGGTATTATAGAAGCCCATCATAAAGTCGGGATTGTAGTTACCTAGCAGACGCAGGTTGTTATCTCGCACCGGGAAGCCATTTTCGTAAATGGTTTGCCCATCGGGGGCTTGCTGAAAGCCGGTACCGTACATATCACCCATCTGACCACCTTCCTTCGCCAGAATCTGTACGTAGTTGTTGGAAATCTGGTAGGTATCCAAGTCTTCAATCAGAGAAACCACTTCACTACGGTTACGGGTATAGTTTACGTTGATGTCCCAACGCAATCCGTTATTTAGCTCTACGGGAGTAGCATTCAACATCACCTCTACCCCTCGGTTACGAATCTCCCCAGCGTTAATCACCTGACGGCTATAACCAGACGTGATATCTACTGGTAGCTCCAGAATCTGGTTCTCGCTGGAGGTATTATAATAGGTTGCATCCAACTGCAGGCGTCCGTCGAAGAAGCGAAGATCGGCTCCCACTTCTACCGAGGTCTGTCGTTCCGGCTTCAGATCGCTGTTAGCGATGATGGATGACTCGGTCACACGCTGAGTGCTACCGAAAGGTTCCTGGAAGTTAAAGACATTACGCAGTTGATAGGGATCAGTATCGTTACCTACCTGCGCCCAACTGGCCCGCAGCTTGGCAAACGAGAGCAAACTGCTAGACGGAACTTTGAAAATATCGGTTAGGATAGCCGAAGCGGATACCGAAGGATAAAAGTAAGAGTTGTTATCTTGAGGCAACGTGCTAGACCAGTCGTTACGCCCAGTTATATCCAAGAACAGTACCCCTTTGTAGCCAAAGTTGGCAAAACCGTACAAGCTATTTACTCGCTTACGCTGGTCAAACTGGGTAGTGGCTAACGGAATGCGGGAGTTCTCAAAGTTATACACCTCGGGAATAGAAAGCTGATTGGCACTTACCCGATTATAGCGATCGGTCAGGTCGCGACGGTTTCCTCCGAAGCGTAAGGTGAAGTCAAAGTCTTGGCTTACCTCCTTATTATAAGTCAGTAAGAAGTCAGTGTTACGCTCCTCAAAGAAGATTTTATCTTCACGGTACTGCCCGAAGGGATAACGCTGGGTACTAAAGGCCCGACGGTTGGTTCGCAACTCATTAAAGAAGTCGGTACCACTACGCAGCATCAATTGCAAATTGTCGGTGAAGTCGTAGGTCACCATCACGTTACCGATGATACGATCTTTATCAAAGCCGTTGGTATTCTCGAACATGGTGAAGTAGGGATTGTCGTGCCAGTTATAATTGTAGTTATACTGCTGCACGCCTTCCAATCCCGGCTGCCAGTAGTTTTCCAAGCTATTCATCTCAATCTGACGACCGAACCACACCCACAGATACATAATATTCTCGGTGCCGTAGCTGTTGTTCGGGCGGTTATTGCTACCACTAGCGATGTAGTTTACCGAGGCAGTGGCTTTTAGCTTATCGGTCAGGTTATACTGAGCCGACAGGTTGACCGTATTCCGTTCTAAATCGGTGTTGGGTAAAATGCCTTCGCTAGTAAGGTTGGTATACGACAAACGAAAGTTACCGTCTTCGTTGGCACCGGTTAAAGCTACGTTATTAGTGAGGGTATAGCCCGTCTCAAAGAAGTCGTCAATATTATTGGGTGCAGATGTCCAAGGCGTAGGCGTGATATCACCACGGTCGATGCTCGGATGACTATCGCCACCCCGAAAGCCATTGGTAGTCGGGGAGTCGTGCTGAGCAATGCTGGTACCCTGATCCATGAGAGGGCCCCAACTTTCGTCAATGTTATCGTTCACTCCCGCTCCGAAGCCATCGCCAAAGGCAAAATCAAAACCCGCTCCTTGTCCGTACTGGTTCTGGTAATTAGGAATGCGCAGCGGACGCTCAAAAGTAGTGGTAGAGTTTACACTCACACCAATACCTTGCTGCCCCTTACCCGACTTAGTAGTAATAAGTACTACACCGTTAGCCCCGCGGGAGCCGTATAGAGCGGATGCACTCGCACCCTTCAGTACTGAGATGTTAGCAATATCATCAGGGTTGATCTCCGCCGCTCCGTTACCGTAGTCGGTTTCAAGGTTGCCCTCTGAGCGGAACGAACGGGTCTCGTTACTAATTGGAATTCCATCCACCACAAAGAGGGGTGAGTTATTACCGGGCACCAAAGAATTCTCGCCCCGAATGGTGATACGAGAGGATGAACCTACCCCCGAAGCTCCGTTGGTGATCTGAACCCCCGCAATACGACCGGAAAGCGAGTTCAGCAAGTTTGGTTCGCGGGCTTGGGTTAAGGTATTCCCTTCAATTTCCTGCACCGCGTAGCCTAAAGCCTTGGTCTCCCGCTCTACACCCAGTGCCGTGACGATTACTTCACCCAACTGTTGGGCGTCTACTGCCAGGTTAACATTAATTGTACTCTGGTTATTAATATCTACTTCCTGAGTTTCATAGCCTACGTAGGAGAAGAGGAGAGTCTCTACATCATCACCAACATTCAGGCGGTATTGTCCATCTAAATCGGTAATAGTTCCTTGAGCGGTACCTTTCACAAGTACATTTACTCCGGGAACAGGTTCGGAGTTCTCATCCATTACTTTACCCTCGATCGTTCGTTCTTGAGCAAGGGCGGTAGATAGGGAGAGTAAACACAACAAAACGTAGTTTGCTGCGTTTTTGAAACACTGACTTCTGCTTACTTTTTCAGAAGTCATCAGTAAATAGTCTCTCATAGTTGAATAGATTAATAATAAGACATAAAAAGGCCGTTGACTAAGCATTTTGCTTAGCGTGTGTATGATTAGTGTTAGCGCGCTAGTGTGAGTGAGGTCTTTTCGGGAACCAAGATGGGTGGCGGCCCAGAACGGTTCCTTTTTTTATTTCATGGACTTATATTTTCGGAACAAATGTATAGCTTAAGCATGAAGTACCGACGATAGTACTGTTAATTATCGGTTATCTTAATGTTACCAAAAGATAATATTGCTTCAGTGAACTGCTTTTGGTATTGATTCTACTGCATACTTCCCGCTAAGTATCTCCTCGGCTAATCCAAACGATAAGCTCATCCCAGCTCCGCTCAAGGCATTCACGATAGTTACCTCATCGCTGGGTCGTAAAACCACTTCGGTGGCTCCGGGTAGCTTGGCGTAGATGCCGTGCCAGCGTTCGGCAATATCCAGCCGGGGCACTTCGGCAAAGGTTCCTAAGTAATTCAGTATCAGGGCATCAATTTCTTCCCGGTTGAAAGGTTCTAGGGTTTGACCGTACTCGTGAGAGTCACCGATAACCAGTTCTCCTAAGTGGTTTTGGGCCAACATAACGTGAATACCCCATTCCCTAAACAGTGGTTGCTCCTGATCGTACCGACGACTTAGTGAGTCCAACGAGGGGCAATCTTGAAAAGCGGTATAGTGCCGGAGCGTCAGTCCTCCGCAGAGCGTAGGCCCCAACTGCCAGCCGCCAGGTTGAGGTACTGTCCGCATCATTTGCAGTTTGCATTTAGTGATGGGCACCTGCTGAAACTCCTGCGGATAGAGCGTTTCAAAGTCGGCCCCGCTGCATACGTAGATATGATCAGCCCGATAAGTGGTAGAGCCTACGATCAGCGTATTTCCTTCTATTGCCTGCACCACCGAGCCGAAGTGAAACTGAACTCCGTAGGCATCAAACAAATAATTCGGCAGCTTACGGATAGCTTCCCGAGGGTCTACTGTACATTCAGTAGCACTGAACAATCCTCCCCGCAATCCTGAGGCTTTTACTGCCGGACTTTTACTTAACACTTCTTTAGCCGACAGCCACTCGCAATCATATTCTTCTCCCGCTTGCGCTAAAAACTCCTCTATCACTGCCTGTTCGTCGGCATGATAGGCCAAATGCAAGGAGCCGTTCTCCTTAATTCCGAAACCCGCCTTATTTGCCAGCTCTCGCCAGGTAGCCTGACTCCGCAAAGCCCGTTGAAGAAGCGAGCCCTTAGGCTGACCAATAGGCCAAATCAGCCCAAAGTTACGAATGGACGCCCCTACCGCCCGTTCATTCCGGTCAAATACCCGCACTGATTTCCCTTGCCTAGCCGCTTGATAGGCGATAGCCAATCCAACAATACCTGCTCCTAACACAGCCACATTGGTGGAGGTAGAGGGTTGAGGGTGAAAGGTTGATGGTTTGTTATTCATGGTTCCTAGGTCCTGATTACTAAATACTTCAATATTACGATGGCGTGCCGGCCTGATCAATACCAAAGGGTGTCTAAATGTAGTCTCATAGTGCTGTACCTCTCGCGTTTATTAGTTTCAGGATGAAGATAGAAGAATTTTGAATTAGCTCCGAAATTTGAATTATTAGGAAATTGTTATTAATACCCTCGGCGGAAGGTATTTCGGTTGACTTCCATTATGAAAAATAGTACAACTGAAGGAATGAAATGAGCTATCAGCGACCAAAAATTGCTCATTTCACCACTGAAATGGACTATTTTTGTTCATTTTTGGGTAAGTTCAGTGCTACGAGAAGATTTATTTCACCAAATAATCTCTGTTTCACCACTTCCGAAATATACCTGACTACCCCTGATTCGCCTATTCCCGTAGTTTCAGGTTTTCCTACTTGCTTCTTACCCACGTAAGGTTTCTTCTTCAGCCAGATTTTATCTAGAACCGGCTTTAGTTTACTTTGCTCCACTCAAATTAAGATTGCACTATGATGGTCTCGAAGCTAAGCCAGCAGGAATTATTAGTACAAGTTGATATTGCGGTACAGGCCGCACTTACCGTACCCGAACTTACCCAAGCATTTAAGGCCGGAGGAGTTGATACTGAGAAAGTTAAAGTAGGCTTAACCCTGGCCGAAGAAGTGACAATGTGGCAAGATCGACAGACCGCTACCGCTAATACCGTGCGTAATGCCCAGCGAGCCTACCGAGCTGCAAAAGAAACTATCAACGCATTGTACTTCCGCCATTTGGAGGTTGCCCGCTTTCTGTACCGAGACGATGAAGATATGCAGTATACCCTGCAACTCTTGGGTCCCCGACAAACCCGCTACGCGGCTTGGTTTGAGCAGGTACGTGCCTTCTACAGCCATGTAGATGCAAAAGCCCTAGAAACCTTAGGGGTACCCGCCAAAGAAGTCAATGAAGTAAAAAAACTCCTGGATAAGCTAGCCGAACTGCAAGTGCTACGCAACGATGCTCGCCGGATGGCCCAGCAAACCACTCGCTCTAAGCAACTAGCCGTAAACGACCTGCGCAACTGGTTCCGTCGCTTTATCAACGCCGCCAAATTCGTCTGTCAGGACGATCCGCAGTTGCTAGAGTCGATGGGCATTGTGGTGATTTCTAACTAATGATGATGGTATGCGTTGCAAACGCGCAATAGGTAATTCAAAAGAGTTTTTGCGGCAAGTAAGTTTTTTTGATGGGATATGAATCAAGATAAATAACTGCACAATATGATATCACTAAGGCAACGGTATTTTTTGTCAACTAAAACTTTCCAGTTAGAGGAAAACAAAATTCTGATTAAGGAAAAGTCAGTGTTTGATGAGCGGGAGTGGGAAGCTCGCTACAACGAAGTGGGGCTTGACCTAGTCAAAATCAAATCCAGAGAGGGTATTGGTAACGCGGTATTGTTTGGCGGATTGTTGATGGTCTCGACTCATATGACATATAATGCTTTTACCGATGGTGCGGATATCAAACTTGCCTTTTTGTTTTTATTCTTCTGCTTTATGTGGGCTACTGTCTTCTGGTGGAGTATCCAAAAGTACTTTGCGGCACACTTTATTCTGAACGGTGGGGCAAAAACTCTGACATTTTTCATCAATAGCCCCGATGAACAAACCGTTCGCACCTTTATTGACTTAATTAGAGCACGGGCTAAGGATAAACTCATCGATGAACTCACCACCTTTGATCCGGACATGAGTTTTGATCAACAGCTAGCCAACCTAAAATACTTAAAGAAAATTGAAGTCCTTGAACAAACTGACTTTGAAGGAATCAGAGAAGAGCTGAAAGAGCGCCATTTATTAAAATAGCTATTCATTCATGATGGAATACCCTTCATTAGTAAAAAGAATACAAGCCGTAGTAATTGATTTTTTGTTGATTCTCGTACTTTTTTCCGTAGCTAGTCTGCTCTTCAACTCGTTAGGCGAAGTTGCTGATGGGGTAAGGATCGGAGTACTGGTCTTCTGCTTTGTTTTATACGAGCCTCTGTTTGTTTCCCAGATGGGTGGAACCTTGGGGCACTACCTACTAGGTTTGAGAGTCAAGCAGCATGATGCTCCAGCTGATAATATCTCCTTCCTTTCCGCATTAGGCAGAATTATTATAAAAGGAGCGTTAGGCTGGATTTCGTTTCTGACAATAAGTTCTAATTCGGAAAAACGTGCGCTCCACGACATTGTCAGCGGATCGCTAGTCTGCCACAAGTAATATGGGGGGGCACAAACTCTACACCCCTAACCGCTAAGCTTTTTGGTGGTAATGGGTAAATGGCGGATACGCTTACCACTGGCCCGATAGACAGCATTGGCGATAGCGGCTCCCGATGGGCTTTGGGCGGCTTCGCCCCCACCCAAGGCCGGTTCATTCGGACGATCAATGATGACAACTTCTACTTCGGGGGTAGCTAAGAAGCGAAGGATAGGGTAACTATCCCAATTCAGACTGATTATGTGCTGCTTATTAAACAGTACTTCTTCCCTCAGCGTCCAACTGGCAGCCTGAATCATTCCCCCTTCAGTCTGGTTCTTCAGTCCATCCGGATTGATTACTTCCCCGGCATCGATCACGCCCCACATTTTTATCAGCTTAATTCTCTTAGTTTGAGACACCACCTTTACTAAAGCCGCCACTGCACAGTAGGATGCAGTATTTTTGTAGCGGGAGAATGCGTAGCCTATTCCCTCCTGCTCACCTAGTTCTACATCTCGAGTCATTTCGTCCAGCTTGGTCATCACCGCAATAGCCCGCGGGTCATCCGAGTGCATCAGCCGAAACTCCAGGGGCTCCTTTCCGGCTCGCTCGGCCAGTTCGTCCATGAAAGACTCGATAGCAAAGATATTTGCGTAAGCACCCAGACTCCGTAGTGAAGAAACCCGCAAGGGTCCTTCAAAGAAATGAGCGTCGATAGACAACTGAGGAATAGTATAGTAGGGATCGGCATTGCGGTAGCCACCTCCGCTATAGCCGAAGGATGTCCGAGGATGTGAATCTTCTACATAATGGGCAGGCATCAAGTTCCCAGGGTCACCACCGGGACGAGTACTATGGGAATCGGACCAGAGTTCGGTGTACCATTCCTTGATTCGCCCATTTTCATCCAGGTTGGCCTGCGTTTCTACGATCATAGCCGAGCCCAGTGGCTCCCATCCGTGCTCCTCTTCCCGCGACCACTGCACCCGTATATGTTTCCCCGGATAGGCGATAGCCATTATTGCAGCATCGGTAGCCGCATCATCAGCCCCGTTGTGGCCGTAGCAACCGGAACCTGGTACTGCCTTTATGTGGATTTTCTCAATGGGCAGACCCACCACTTTCGGCAACGCTTCCCGCAACGGATAAATCCCCTGGCTGTGAGACCAGATATGCAGTTGATCATCGTCGTGTAGGGCTATGGCGCAGGACGGACCAATGCTTGCGTGCATGATGTAGGGCTTGAAGTACTGAGCCTTTACAGTGTTTTCATCAGTTGCAAAACTAGCTTCCTGCACTTTCTGAGAATTGGCAGGTAATGATTTCAAATACTCTGCTAAGGGCTGATCAGACGGCAACTCCTCAGATACCGACCATTTAGTATTTCTTTTTAGAAACCGCTGAGCCTGCTCGGCCTGATATTCATCTTCGGTAATCACCCCCAGGAAACTACCGTTACGGACTACTTTCAGTACTCCCGACACCTCTTGCTTCAATACATCTGCATCATAACTCTGCAAAGTTGCCTGGTAGGAAGGTGGCCGTACCACCCGGGCGTGAACCATTCCCGGAAAACGCAAATCCTGAATAAAGTACGCTTCCCCGCGTACCATTTGGCTAATTTCTGGTCGGGGCTCCGGAGTACCTACCCACTGGTAGTCTTGTTTAGGCTTGAGTTTCACCGAAGTCGGAACTTCTTCGGTAAGTTGTTCACCGTCTAGTAGTTCCTTAAATGTCAACTGCTGTCCGTTGGGCGCAGTTACTGTTCCGCCTTCTATCTTGAGTTCTGCGGCATCTACTTCCAGTTTTTTCGCTGCCCGTTCCAGTAGCAGTACGCGAGCGTGGGCAGCGGCGTAGCGTACGGACATCGCGCTGTTGATGATAGAACCACTTCCGGCCGTATATCCCTCGTTAGGGGTAACCCCGGTTTCGGCAATATGTACTACTACCGAAGTCGGATCAGTATTCAGTTCCTCCGCTGCTACCTGGGCGACGGCAGTGCTGATTCCCTGACCGAGTTCAACTTTACCAGTAAAAATCTGTATCCGCCCATCTTCCAGCACCTTTAGCCAGGCATTCACGTTGGGGTGGCGCGCCAGGCTGCGGGGTAATTCAGTATTAGGTGATTCAAGCTGCTCAGCAGCTAGTCCACAGCCACTAAACAGGGTAAATGCCACAGTCAGTCCGCCGCTGTCTTTCAAAAATTTACGTCGGGTATAGGTCGATTTCATAGCAGAGGGCTTAAGGGTTCATCGTTTCAGCTGCCGTACGAACCGCCCGAATGACGCGGGCGTGGGTGCCACAACGACAGAGCACCGGTTGCAGGCTTTCCCGAATAGTGCTTTCTTCCGGTTGAGGGTTTTCTTTTAGTAATGCTACTGTGGCGATAATCATTCCGTTGAGACAGTAGCCACACTGGGCTGTTTGCTCCTGCTCAAAAGCCCGCTGCACCGGATGTAAGCTCCCATCATTCTTAATTAACCCCGCCAGTGTGATTATTTCTTTATCCGCCACCGCGGTCACCGGAATTCGGCAAGTGGGTGTAGCCTCACCATCTAACAATACCAGACAAGCTCCGCACTGCTGGAGGCCGCAACCGTACTTAGGACCGTTCAGCTCTAACTGATTACGAAGCACATACAATAATGGAGTAGCCGGATCGGCCTCTATCGTATGTTGTTGTCCATTCACCTGTAACAAGATTGTATCTTTCATCGGTTGTCAATTTACATCGTGGATTTCCAACAAATTATAGTTTCGGGGCTGAAAAAGCAATTACGTTAGCACCTGCTTCCTAACCAGACTGATGGTATCCTTGAAGACTATTATCTAAACTTTCCTGCCAGTCACTAGTTAATTTTGTTTGTACCAAGAAAAACCATAAACTGACCTATGAGAATTCTACTTAGCCTTTTTCTTCTAACTCCTACTTTTCTCCTCGCCCAGGATCGCTTGACCGGTGAGCAATTTGCCACCCGCTCCGAAGTGATCGCCCAAAATGGGATGGCAGCTACCAGTCAGCCGTTGGCCACCCAAACGGCATTGTACATTTTAAGGCAGGGCGGCAACGCTATTGATGCGGCCATTGCCGCGAACGCTGTGCTGGGATTAACTGAGCCAACTGGCAATGGCATCGGCGGTGACCTGTTCGCCATCGTCTGGAATGCCGAGACTGAAGAATTGTTAGGCCTTAACGCTAGTGGACGTTCTCCTTACGACTTAACACTGGAGTACTTAGAAGAAAATGGTTACGACCGAGTGCCCTACCGGGGAGCATTATCAGTCAGTGTACCGGGCTGCGTGAGCGGTTGGTTTGCCTTGCACGAAAAAATGGGTAGCCTACCTATGACCACTATTCTACAACCCGCCATTGACTACGCTCGTGGCGGCTTTCCATTAACCGAAGTAATTGCCTCGGGCTGGAAGGGGAACGCTCGATCCCTGCAGCGGTACGAGGGCTTCTCCGATATCTTTATGCCTAACGGGAAAACTCCAGAAAAAGGAGAAATCTTTAAAAATCCAGGGTTAGCCAATACGCTGGAAAAAATTGCCAATGAAGGCCAGGATGCATTTTACAAGGGCGATATTGCCAAAACCATTGCGGACTACATTAAAGAGCAGGGTGGATTTTTATCTACCAAAGATCTGGCGGACCATACTGCGGACTGGGTAGAGCCGGTTTCTACTAACTACCGCGGCTACGAAGTGTACGAACTACCCCCTAACGGGCAGGGCACAGCGGTACTGCAAATGCTCAATATTCTAGAAGGCTACGACTTAGCCAGCATGGGCTTCGGTAGTGCCGAGTACATTCACCATCTGGTAGAAGCCAAAAAGCTAGCCTACGAAGACCGGGCCAAGTACTACGCTGACCCCGATTTCGTGCAGATACCAATGGACTGGTTGATCTCGAAAGAATACGCTCTGGCGCGCGCCAAACTAATCGACCCCGAGCGCGCGGGTAACGAATATCCGGCAGGAGAACTGGAGCAGGGCAACACCATCTACATGACCGTAGCCGATGGAGACGGTAACATGATTTCATTGATTCAAAGTAATTATTCGGGAATGGGTTCAGGGATGACCCCTCCCGGCTTAGGCTTTATCCTCCAGAACCGAGGAGCCTTGTTTAGTATGGAAGAGGGACATAATAACGTATATGAACCCCACAAACGTCCCTTCCACACCATTATTCCAGCCTTTGTTACCAAAGACGGTAAGCCGTACCTCAGCTTTGGGCTGATGGGCGGAGCTATGCAGCCTCAGGGCCACGTACAAGTACTGGTGAATATGATTGATTTTGGGATGAACGTGCAGGAAGCTGGAGATGCTCCTCGAATCAATCATGCCAGTGACTCTCAGCCTACCGGTGGCAAAATGACCGATGGTGGAGTTCTGCGTATGGAAACCGGATTTTCTACAGAAACTATTCAGCAGCTGATGCGAAAGCGTCATACCATCCAGTTTGCCCGGGGCGTATACGGCGGTTATCAGGCCATTAAGTACGATACCGAAAATGATGTCTACCTCGGTGCTTCCGAGTCCCGGAAAGACGGTCAGGCTGCCGGATACTAAACCAGGATGAACCAGAGGACTTTCCTTAATCGGATTCATCAGGCGGGTATGTCATCCTTCGTCCTACCCGCCGCTCCTTAGGAAAAACTAGCGTACCTCATTCGGCTAATCACTCTATGAAGTTGCTGGTTACCATGCATCTCTATAACGCTATTGACAACCCAGCGCCCTTCTCAGAGTATTCTATCGAGGATATTCTGGGGTAGGACTGGTTCCTTGGTATGTACGAGCCAACTATTAAAGTAGAAGATGGGAAAATTCGCATCCCGGATGGCCCCGGTTGGGGTATTGAGGTTCGTAAAGATTGGCTGGGAAAGGCTGATTATCAAGTGAGTGAATAGTCCGGATTAAAAGATAAAGGTTTGTATATCTAACCTAACAACTAGTTATCCGAGCAAGCCCGAAAAGGTGTAGTTATACTACGTTATATTTATTGTTTACCCATACAAAATAGAGTAGGTTTGTTTATACCTACGTTATGCACTATAGTCGGGCGAACTAAGATTACGATTTTAATTGAAGAAAATA
>CAKZYJ010000368.1 GCA_937884755.1 uncultured Flammeovirgaceae bacterium | reverse complement strand
TTAACGCTAGGTTTATACCGCAAATTCGGTCAACCTATTTCAGGCATAGACAGGTCCAAGCGTATAACCTTCACCCTTCGTTATCTGATTCGTGAATCACTTTGCCACATATCGGCGTTAGAACCGAGTGCTTCTTTCAGCGGTTGGGTAATCTGATTAAGTTCTTCTACCAAATCATTAGATAAGGAGATAGTCATAGCTGCTACGTTGTCTTTTACCTGATCAGGGTTTCGTCCGCCTACGATGATACTACCCATACCGGGTTGAGCTAGCAGCCAGGCCATGCTGAGGTGCGTCATCGAGATGCCTTCCCGCTCGGCTAGTTGGTGAATTTGACCAATGGCTTCAAACGTCTTTACTTCCTGTCCCGCTTCGCTGTGACGGGCTTGGGATCGTTCTGAAGAAAAGTGGCGCGAACGAGCACGATCATCCGGGACTTCTTTGGGGTTATGAAACTTACCGGCTAGTAACCCCTGCATAATGGACGAATAGCTAAGTACCGGAATATTATGCCTCCGACAGCTAGGTAGTATCTCGTACTCAATAGCCCGCCAAAGTAAATTGTAGGGTAACTGATTACTAGAAATTTCTTTAGTAGTTTGAAGAGCTTCGGTTAAGTCTTGCTGGCCAAAGTTAGAAACCCCAAAGGCCCGAATTTTTCCTTCCTGCTTCAAATCCACCAATGCCCCCATGGTCTCTTCTACCGGAATGTCGTGGTTGGGCCAATGGAGTTGCAGCAAATCCAGATGATCAGCTTTCAGGGCCTGAATGCGCGCTTCGCAGGCTTTCTTCACATCATCGTAGTGGAAATCATCGGGCACAATCTTCGTGGCGATTACAATCTTATCGTATACATCGCCCAATGCTTTATGGATCATCCGTTCGGATTCTCCATTGCCGTAGGCCTGAGCAGTATCGAAAAAGTTGATGCCTTGTTCGTAAGCTTCGCGCAGCGCAGCCAGAGAATCTTTTTCCTCCTGATGCCCCCAGTTAAAGCCCCCCACAATGGCCCAGGCTCCAAAAGTGAGACGGGTTACGGTGAGGTCGCTATGGGGTAAAGTAATGGTTTGCATAGTTGTTAGGTTATTCCGGGCGCTTAAGATAGTAAAATTTTGAAAGGAGGCTGATAACCGTTCTATGAGCGCAGCACATCTCCTAAATTTTTGGTATCTTCAGTTCAACCAACCATCAATTTAATCCGCCATGAAAGAATACCTTATTCTGGGTGGTACTGGCATGGTCGGTAGCCACTTGGTACAGCAACTGACTACCAACGGCCACTCGGCTCACGTAGTAACTCGCTCTCAAGAAAAAGCCAATAATATGCCTGAAGGTGCGACTGGCATAGTAGGCGACTTACAGAATCCCGCCGACTACGATAAAATTTTCGCCGATGCCAAAAATATCTTCCTGGTTAACACCGTATCTCTGGCGGAATTACAGGAGGGATTAGCAGCAATCAACGAAGCCAAACGAGTGGGTGCTGAAAAGGTCGTATACATCTCAGTGCACCACGCAGATGATGGTCCTAACATTCCGCACTTCGCTT
Source organism: uncultured Flammeovirgaceae bacterium (assembly GCA_937884755.1). Classification (GTDB taxonomy): domain Bacteria; phylum Bacteroidota; class Bacteroidia; order Cytophagales; family Cyclobacteriaceae; genus Tunicatimonas. The sequence goes on along the minus strand of CAKZYJ010000368.1, from coordinate 24,390 downwards.
CCAAGATTGCGCTAGAGCGGGCACTGAAAGACTCAGGAATTCCCTACACTATTTTGCGGCCCAATAGCTTTTATCAGAATGATCTTTGGTTAAAGGATGCTATTCTTCAGTACCACGTTTATCCCCAGCCGATGGGCAACCGCGGACTCTCGAGGGTAGATGTGCGGGATATTGCCCAGGCCGCTAACAACGCCTTAACTAAATCCGGTTACGAAAACAAAACTTACTCGCTGGTAGGGCCAGAAGAGCTTACCGGTGAGCAGTGTGCTCAGATCTTTTCCGAAGAATTAGGTAAGGAAGTAAACTACGGGGGCGATGACCTGGAAGCCTGGGGCGAACAAGCCTCGCAAATGATGCCGGGCTGGATGGTGTACGACTTCTCGCTGATGTACGAACTATTTCAACGTGTAGGATTGAAAGCGACGGGTCATCATCCAAGAGAAACTCAGGAGATTCTAGGCCAGGAGCCTCGGACTTATCGTGATTTTGTAAAGGAGGCTGTCGCCAGTTGGAAGTAAAATTACGATAAGACGGTCAGTAGACACTAATATAAAACTGACTGCTCTATGAATAAACTAAACTCCGGTAAGAAGGTAAGTGTATACCAAAGGGCTGAGCTAGAGGCTTCATTGATTCCTACCCTTCGGCAGGCCAGAGTGCATGGTGTAGCCACGCTGTTGCTTATCAGTGGTTCATCGCAATTACTACGTCGGCAAATGGCCTACCGTATTTCCGCTCAACTTCATACTCCCCTAGCTAAGATAGCATCAAGTACTACAAATAAGTATATTGGAGAAACCGAGAAAAACCTTCATCGATCGACTAAAACGAACTATATTTTATTCTTCGATGAAGCCGATGCACTATTTGGCAAGCGTACTGGCCGCGGTGGAACAGTAAAAGACTCGCACGACCGGTACGCCAACCTAGAAACTAACTATCTGCTTCAGAAACATCGGGGACTTGTTATTGTATCAGTACAACAAGCTACTGACTGGAAGTTGAAGCAACGGTGGAGTAATGTGATTAGACTTTGCTTATAATTAATTTATCCATCGATAGTAGTTGTTTGCTGGTCACCCGAGTGAACCTATTGTACAGCTCTAACAACCATAAATTCACCCCCATCCGGCAAAGCTAAACCTTATTTGACTCGTGACTTTAATAGTCTAAAACCAATATTTAAGTACCTTCCCCTATCTAACCTATTCTGCTTCTACTTATGCCAAATATCGCTAACGCTCTCATTGCTATCTTTCTAATTACTGCCTCTCACCTCACTTTCTCCCAGTCTACTAACCCCATCCAAGCTATCAATCAGACTACTATTCCTAGCGGAGATAAAACCATTGCTATTGTGGGAGCTACGCTTATTGATGGCCGGGGCGGCAAACCCTTAGAAAATACTACCGTAGTGGTGCAAGGCAATAAAATCACCGAAATAGGTACTAACCTAAATACTCCTAATGATGCAGAAATATTTGATGCTCAAGGACTTACTCTATTACCTGGCCTGATCGACGCTCACTTCCATTTAGTTAGTGACTCTATGCCCGCCCAGTTATTGCAGCGAGGTATTACCTCCTTACGCGACCCTGGGGCCTGGATAGAAACTTACGAACCCGCCCAGCAGATGGATTTACCCCTCCCTCGTCTCTACCTCACCGGACCTCATCTGGATGGCTTCCCGCCTGCCTATCCCAAAAACTCCTACATTGTGCAGGATGCGGCCGAAGCCCACCGAATTGTAGAACGACTACATGAGCAAGGTGCTTCAGCCATTAAAGTATACTTCCGACTGTCTCTAGAGCACATTCGACAGGTATGTGAAACTGCCAGTGATTTGGGTATTCCAGTGACAGCCCATCTAGAGATTACCGATGCTCGCGATGCCATTAATGCCGGACTAGATGGTGTTGAGCACATTACTTCTTTCGGCACCACGCTGCTACCACTGCGGGAAGCCGAACGTTTTAGACAGGCTATGCTTCGCAAAAATAATTTTCGCCGACCAGGTCGCTTTATGGTATGGAGTACACTAGATACCACCAATGCCCGCACTCAGGAATTAGCTAGTTTTTTGGTAGAGAAGGAAACCTTTGTATGCCCCACCTTGGGAGCGTTTGAATACCGCTTAAGCGACGATAAGCCTGACACCGTAAGACATGTTGGCTTTGAACGCATGCTAGAGATTACCGGCTACTTACAGCATCAGGGTGTGCGAATGGTGGTAGGTTCACACGGACATATTCCTTACGCCGAATGGGGTTGGTCGTATCAGCGAGAAATGGAACTGATGGTAGAGAGCGGCATTGCCCCGATGGATGTACTGGTAGGAGCTACCCTAGAAAACGCCCGCTTCTTTAGAATTGCGGATAAGCTGGGTAGCGTTGAAGTAGGCAAGCAAGCGGACTTACTGCTTTTAGATGCTAATCCACTGCAAGACATGCGGGCTATGTACCAGATCAACCGGGTGATGCTAAACGGTTGGTGGGCCACCTCCGAAGAGAAAGATTAAAACTGAAAACCTATGATGAGTTTGGAGTTTGCTGCGTCTAACCGTTGCTGGCCAAATAGTTCGCTTGCATCCTCAAACTCTCCTTCCCCCAGGAGGTTGCCATTTACTGCACCGAAAGTGTACTCGTAGCCAATATAAATAAACTTGAGTCGAGCCCCTACCCCCAGTCCGTGAAGAAAGCTAAAGTTGCGCGCTAACACATAATTATCTGAGTCTTCGGGATCTTCAATGTAGGCTGTACCCATGAAAGTAGGACGCAAATTATAGTAGCCTTCTAGAGCAAACAGATCACTAAAAGCATAGGTAACCGCTGGTCCTACCTCGAGCAGGGATAGCTCTCCGGTAATGCGTAGGACTTCTCCGTCTACGGGATTGTTAATTCGGGCTCCGCCGTACACCAGATCAAACCAGTTTAGGTCTACCGACAGGGCCACATTTTCTCCGGTCACCACCTCCCACAGGCTGCCAATCTCCAACCCAAAGGTATTATTCACCGCTAGTCCATTAGGCAAGGGTAAGTCACCATCGTAGCCGTACTGGTTAGGGGGAAACCCGAACGAAAACTTCACGCTGAAGCCTCCATCTAACATCGCCTGTTGGGCGTAGCCAACCCCAGTTAGGATTAGCAGTAATAGTAAAGTGGAACTCAGTTTTTTCATATCACTATATTTTTGTACAGTAGTATTTTTTTAGGTACTTTCTTGCTTAAGAAACAAATTTCTTCGCTACTTAGCAAGTACTATCAACCTCAAATGTACATTCACCCCTGGATTACCTACATACAATTTTACAAAATAGTAATGGTGTAAAGCATGCGAGTCTCATCATTTGCTTTTATATTGTATGGGAAATTTTGTAAACAGAAAAAATAGGCACCTCCGTTAACCTTAGCCCCTCTTCCAGTATGATAGTATAAGACGTCCCTAACCACTTCTTTCATGATAAACTACTACTACACTTTACTAACCTTTAGCGTACTACTGCTAAGCCTGACCCACTGCCAGCGGGCTAACTTCCAACCCGAAGAGATTGACCAAGACTATATCACCTTCGGGAAAGGTGGGGGAATGGCCAATCAGGTGGATACTTACTACTTACTACAAAACGGGCGGGCGTACCACCACGACAAAATTGCCCAGGAGTATACTGCACTGCCCCGCTTGAAAAAAGCTGAGCGAAGCCAGGTATTTACCCAAGCTAAAGAGCTACCTTCTGCCGTTTTCGGCTATCAAGAACCGGGAAACATCTATTATTTTCTTACTGTACATACGGACACCGTGCGGCAGAGTACCTGGGGAAGTAACGACTTTACTCCGGCCGAAGAACTCACTACTTATTACGAATATCTACAACAACTAACCACCAATTAGTTATGATACGATTATTACCTTACTTACTACTACTTGGTAGTCTACTGAGCAGTAATGTGCTACAAGCCCAGTCTCAACCCTGGGAGATAAAGAAGCAACGTTCCCAAACGAAGCAGAAACCCGACTTTAAGTACCGCACCATTAACGGTGCTAAAAGCAAATCGGCTCGCCAAGGACAGTCGCCAGTGGTGAAAGGCTCACTTACTGCGCGTAACCTGCGCGTGCAGGGAGTCACTACTCAGGAACCACCTCGCGAGATACGAGGAGTACTACCTCAACTAAAAAATCAGGCAGCCAGGGTTGATACTGATTTACCCTCAGCTGCCCAATTGTATCTAACGGCCGTAGCGGATTTAATGCAGGTGGCCGATCCTACGCAGGAGTTTGTATCCCAACGACAGTGGCAGGATACTCAGGGCAAACGCCACCTGCGAATGCAGCAGCAGTACCAAGGAGTAGATGTATACGGTAGCGAAATTATTGTCCACGCTAACCAGCAGGCTGTAGACGGACTGAACGGACGCTACATCGCTACTCCTCACACCCTAAGCACTACTCCTACTATTACCAATACTGATGCTATTCAAGCCGCGCTGGGGCAATTTGTTAGCATAACCAGCTTCAATGAAGAACAAAAGCAACTACTTTCCTATCAAGGCCCGGAAGCCAAGCTGGTGATACTGCCTGGCTGGGAGACTGAAACCAAACAGGCTCAACTGGCCTGGCAGGTGCTGGCTCGCCCCAATATGCTAGACTACTGGGAAGTGATGATTGACGCCCAAAATGGAGAACTGATCCGAAAAACCAATCTTACCTGTAGCTTTGCTCCCGAAATGTACGTCCCCGGTGACGAAGTCCATCACCACCATCACCATCATAACTCAATGATGGCCCGCACGGCAGGTCCCTGGCGAACCAAATCCGGAACCCAAGGGAGCGGAGTTGACCTAAACGGAGTAAACCAGCCCTTGCAGATTTGGCAGGCGTCCGACGGGTTCGGGATGATTGATGCTTCTAAAGATATGTTTACCAGTCCCGCCGGCACGTCCATTAAAGATCTATCCGGGATCATTATCACCTACGATGCCCTTAGCAAACCCAAGCCGGAGTCAGTCAGTATTGTCTTTAGCGAAAACAGCACCTTTACCGATGCCGCAGCAGTATCCGCCCACTACAATGCCTCGGTAGCCTACGACTACTTTCGGCAAAAGCACGGTCGTTCGGCTATTGATGGGTCGGGTGGAAATATACAGTCAGTAGTGAATTACGTGGAGGACGACGGAAGTGGCATGGATAATGCCTTTTGGAACGGTACCTTCATGGTCTATGGCAACGGTAACGTGGGCTTTACTCCGCTGGCGGGTGGATTAGACGTAGGTGGGCACGAAATGACCCACGGCGTGATTAATGCTACGGCAAACCTGGTATACCGCAATCAGTCCGGGGCGATTAATGAGCATATTGCCGATGTATTCGGAATGCTCATTGAAGCGGAAGATTTTCGCTTGGCCGAAGACGTAGTGCGACCGGAAGTATTCCCTTCGGGAGCTATGCGTGACATGGAAAATCCGCACAACGGAGGGACCTCTCTCCGGGATAGAGGCTGGCAGCCCGATCATATCTCCGAAATCTATACCGGCGAAGAAGACAACGGAGGAGTGCACATCAACAGTGGTATCCCTAACCGGGCGTTCTTTTTAATTGCTAGCGAAATTGGGCGCGACCAGGCTGGAGAACTGTACTACCACGCCCTTACAAATTACCTAACCGCTAGTTCGGAGTTTGTGGACCTGCGCCGGGCGTTACTCAATTCAGCGAACGATCTATTCGGTTCAGTAGAAAGTCAAGCCGTAGCCGCCGCTTTTGATGCAGTAGGCATTGTGGAGGGCATTGGCAATGATGACCCCGACGATGACCCCGATGACGATGTAGAAGATCAACTGCCTACGATCAGTGGTGACGAATTTCTGCTAACCGTGAATACCGATGATAACGACCGGAATGATTTTAACGAGGTAAATAGCCTGTACTTGATTGACTTAACCGCCCAGCAGTTCCAGGCGATCTCTACCTCTACGGTGCAGCGTAAACCTACCGTGACGGACGATGGTGGTACCGCTTTCTTTATTACCGAAGACGAGACCATTCAGGGTATTGATCTGGTTCCTCCTTATAATGAGCAAACCATTAGCGAAGAGTCGTTATGGTCTAACCTGAGTATCTCCAAGGATGGCAACCGACTAGCCATTATCTCTAACCAGGAACAACCCGAAATCTGGATAGCCGACCTCACCCGCGATACCGATAATTTTGTAAGGTTTGAACTCTACAACCCCACCACCCAGGAAGGAATAACCACTGGCGAGGTACAGTACGCCGACGCCATTGAGTGGGACTACTCGGGCGAGTATCTGATTTACGATGCCTTTAACCAGGTGCAGGGCTTCGGCTTTGGCGAAACCATTGAGTACTGGGATGTAGGCTACATTCGGGTGTGGGACAATACCGAAAATGACTTTGGCGACGGACGTATTGATAAAATATTCACCAACCTGCCACGGGGCACCAACATTGGTAACCCCTCTTTTGCCAAAACCAACCGAAATATTGTGTGCTTCGATTTGTTCGATGCCGAAGATCAAACCTACCAGATTATTGCTACCAACTTGGAAACAGGTAGGACCAACGTAGTGTACGAGAATAACACTCTGGGCTTCCCCAGCTACTCTAGCGACGACCGCTTTATGGTGTTTGATATTATTAATGAAGATGGTATTCCAGCGATGGGGCAGATTGCCCTGAATGAAGATAAGATTTCTTCTACTGGCCAACTAAGCACTCCCTACATTCAGGCCAAGTGGACCAACTGGTTTAGCCAGGGCACGCGGGTGCTCAACAGCCCCGAGAAGGACTTTGTCAGCTATGAGCTACTGCTAAACGATACTACGATAGATGCCACCATCAGTAGCGACAGCGTTACCATGACCCTACCGGCCGGCACCGAATTAACCGACTTAGTGGCTCGCTTTGAGCCATCGCCGGGGGCTGAGGTATTCGTAGGTGAGTTTCGGCAGATTAGCGGAGTGTCTCAAAACAATTTTACCAATGAAGTGGAGTACACCGTTGTTGCCCAGGATGGTAGCACCCGTACTTACATAGCGGCGGCGAAGGTTGAGCAGTCAACCAACCCAGATCCTGACCCGGAGCCGGATCCTGACCCCGATCCAGATCCCATTACCTCGCTGGGTGACCAGGAAGAAGCGGTGGCAGTAGTGTACCCTAACCCTTTTGAGAACGAGCTACGGTTAGCCCGCCCTCTTAGCGGAACCTATCAGCTCCGGCTATCAGATGTGCTAGGAAGCTCTTACAATATTAAAACCGACCGTCAGCAAATTGAGGTACCCGATGACCTGAACCCCGGAGTATATATCCTAACTATTCAAACGCCCACTACCACCCAAACCATCCGCTTACTTCGCAAATAAAACTGCTTGGTTATCATTTTTAGATTAGGTATTCTAATAGCACTTAGGTGGTAAGTGCGTACCAGGTGCCCTTAATGAAAGGCAACTTGGGCACTGAGTTCATAATGGCGAGGTCTTCGCCTAAATGGGTGTCTTCGTCTAAGAATCTTAGTACCCGAGCGGTGGGATTCTTTCGAAATATATGTGTAAACGATTCTCGTCCAGGATATAGTCCTCGCCCCATCACGTTGAGCAATACGCTATCAAATAAGTGAAACCTCTTCCGACCATTAAGCGGTAAGCGTTCAGGTCGGCCGGTAGTAATCAGTTGTTGCACCAGTTCGGCGCTATCGCGCTGGATGCGCTGGAAAGTATATCCGGTAGACGCTTTGGTAGCGCCTCCGGCAGTACCAATCCGAATAATTCGCTCACCCTGTTGCCGAGGATACTCCATATCCGTCATGGGAATGACTCCAAACTCTTCGTGCAGCACTTCATAATCTGCTCGCTTTAACCCCAAATATTTAGGGAGATAGCGGTTTAGCTCTTGAGTATAAGTATCCTGATCCAGTAGTTCGCCCGAAAAGATAGTATATTCAACCAAGGCGGTCTGCTCATCGGTGGGGAGTACGTACATAAAGCGACAGTCACCGTGTTGTGCGATACGAAAGTCCATCAGCGTGGCCTGCTGCGGATTGAAAAATGGCTGCTTGGTCCGAATCTCCCATCCTTTAAAATGCTGAAGCAGGTACTGCTTATCTTTTACCTGATCGGTTTCATCCGAATCGCGCAGACTGCTAAAAACCCATTGTCCGTGGTAGTTCTGTTGGTCGGTAACTACCTCTATATTATCGGCTCGCTCTCGTAACTCTTGAATCTGCGCCTGCACTACGGTTACATTTTCGTGGGCCCTGATGGCCTGATTAACGTAGCGATAAAAATCCTGACTGCGGATCATCTTGTAGGAATAAGGCTGTAAATCCATCAGTTGGGAAAACCCCGTCCCGTGGAAGTACATCCGCTGCCACTGCTGATGCACGATGGATTCGAACGGCCCCGGCTTGGTTTCCCAGAAGCACCAGGTGCGATCGTTCTTCTCCTTTTGTTCCTGGTCTATAATCAGGATAGATCGATCTTTCCAGTCGCTGTTTAACAGGTGGTAGGCTAAGCTTAGTCCGGCACCGCCGCCCCCGGCCAAAATAACATCGTACGTAGGTGTATTTTCCACTGCAAGGATTTAAAATATCATAAACGAGATCATTGCTTCGGATAGTCCGAAGATAAACAGTATCCAGAAATATACTATCCCTACCATAAAAAGTTTAACTAAGGTTTTAAACCACCCTTGCTGATACACGCGCCAAAAGGAAAAGTAAACATACACTACTATTGCCCAGGAGGCCACGGTAATCAACCAGTTACCTACCGGATCGCTAATATTGAAGGCCAGAAAGAGTAGCAATAGCAAACTAAACAGAAACAAGACAAAAGCGTGAAGATGCAATGCATGAACCAGATGCTGTACGTATAGTTTCTCGCGTCGGATATACAGCAACTTCAGGAGTAACGCAAATAGTGGAATCAACATGAACATCATGATCGGCATATTTTGAAGCACAAAGCCAGCAAACACATCCAAGTCGTTCTGAGCCACCCTCCTGATCTGACGAAAAAATCTCATCGTAAACGCCGTAGAGTCTATCTCGAAACTATCCATTCGCTGCAAAGAGTCTAGTGCCTCTTCATCAGTGAGAGACTCATCTTCCAGCACGTCGGTTACTTGCCGCAGCCCAAAAAAAGCCTCAGCAGGATCTACCTGGTCGACCACTTCTGCCGAAGCAGAATCCAGTGCGGCGACTTCTGGTGCTGCATTGGATGACGCCGCATCGAGTGCTGCGTCTTCTAGCGATATTTCTTCCAAGGTGCTTCGCACTAGCCAGGTCGCCAAAAAGAAGAAAACTACACTAATGATTAGATACAAGCGCAACGGATGCACGTAGCTAACCCTTTTTCCTTCATTGAAGCGATTGGTCAGGAAACCGGGTTTGATTAAGAAGGGTACCACACTGTGAGCAAACTTAGTATCGAAGGACAGGTAATTGGCAAAGAACTCCTGAACAAAGGTGCCGAAAGACACATTATTATCGTTGTTCTCCTGCCCGCAGCGGGGACAGTAATGGTAGATGGTATTTAAAGTAAGTCCACAGTTGAGGCACTGCTGGGTTTTACGCCGAATTTTCAAAAGCTCATTTTTTCAGCAAAGGTAGTAAAGCTTACACTTTTGCAATGGCAATTGCTAAAAATTAGAGCTTTTAATAAAGTGATTATGAAAACTCCGACGAGTTACTGGGTACAATACTTCTTCAGGAAGAACTCGGCCTTGCCATCACCTAAGGTTTTGGCTTGCTGCCAGTCCTCACAGGCTTTGGTATCTCCCAGTTGGTAATAGATCATAGCCCTTCCGCGGAAGTAGTCTGAGTTTTGATCATCTATGGAAACTGCCCGTTCAAAATCGGTAAGTGCGCCTTCCAGATCTTCTTCCAGTACTTTCAGGTTCGCCCGGTTGTAATAGGCTTCAGCATCTTTGGGATGGAGCGAAATCACCTTGGTGTAGTCTTCAATAGCTCCTTTATAGTCCTCCAGTTCTTCCCGCAGGTAAGCCCGGTTGTAGTATACACCCTCCAGTTCAGGGTTGAGTTTCAGCGCTTTATTGAAGTCGGCTAAGGCTCCATTATAGTCACCCATAAACGATTTAGCAGTAGCCCGTTCTACGTAGAGTTGGGCATCTTCCTTATCGAGGTTAATGGCATTGGAGAAGTCTACGGCTGCTTGCTCGTAATCCTTCCATTTCATGAGGGCTAGCCCCCGACGGTAGTAGGTGTTCTTTTCTTTGATTCCGTTATCAATAGTAAGGTCGTAGTAACCGATAGCTACGGGATAGTTTTCCAGGAAGTAGTAAGCATCGGCTAGATAGTATAAAATTCCCGCGTCTACTTTTTCTGCTTCAGCTTTCTCCACTACTCGCAAGTCGTTTTTGGCTTCTTCGTACTGCTCCAGTTTAAAGTGGGCAATGCCCCGGTTCTCGTAGGCTAACACATAGGCTGAATCCAGGGTAATTGCCTGATCGTAGTCGCTAATTGAAGCTTCGTACTGCTCCAGTTTATACTTGGTCTTGCCCCGGTTATTGAAGATCACCGGGTCTTCCCAGCCCTGCTGAATGGCCTGATTGTAGTCCGCAAGTGCGGCCTGGTAATCTTTCATCCGGAAGCGAGTGTTTCCCCGTACGGCGTAAGCCTCAGTGTAGTCAGCTTTTTTGGCAATGGCAGTAGATAAATCGCTCAACGCTCCCGGCAGGTCGCGGTTTTCGTAGCGAGAGAACCCTCGCTTAAAATAGGTCTCAGCCTCATTAGCACCCAGCTCGACGGCCCGATCCAGATCTTTAATAGTTTCACCGTAATCCTGACGGGCGAACTTAGCGTAACCGCGTATTAGCCAGGCATCTTGAGCCACCAGTCCTTTCTCAATAGCCTGATTCAGATCAGCAATCACTGCCTGATAAGCTGCCGGTTGCTTTTCTTCGGGCACTTCGTTAATCAGTTGGTACTGAGAAATTCCCCGGGCGAAGAATACCCGTTCATCAGCCTGCTTAAACTCAACAGCCTGATCCAGTTCTACTTTAGCCTCCGTATAGTTTCCGGCTTCGTACTGGGCAATTCCCACCATGCGGTAGATATCCGTTTCCTGGCTATCCAGTTCGCGAGCTTGGGTAAAGTCGTCAATAGCTCCAGCATAGTCTTCGGAGATAAACTTGGCTGTCCCGCGATTATGGTAGGCTTTGGTATAATCTGACCGACGGGCAATCGCCTGATCGAAATCGGCAATGGCCCCAACATAGTCCTTCTGCAAGAATTTAGCTTTCCCCCGATTGTTGTAAATCAACGGGGCCTTCTCAGTATCCTGCTCACCACCGTTGGCCAGCGCCTGATCGTAAGCGCGGATAGCGGTAGGGTAATCATCCGTCAGAAACTGGGCATTTCCCCAGTTGTACAAAGTCAATAGATCATTTGCACCTTTGGCTACGGCTTGGTCCAGATCAGCGGCAGCAGCCGGATAATCCTTCTCAGCAAAGTAGGCATTTCCCCGGTGGCTATACACCAGCGCGTCAGCAGCCCCTCGGTCAATAGCTTTACTTAGATCGGTGATAGCTCGTTTAGGCTGGTTCAGGTAGGCCGCCGCGTGGCCGCTCAGTTCGTAAGCTCGCTGGGAATCTTCCCCGAGCTGAAACGCTTTATCCAAATCCCGTTGAGCTTGCTGATACTTTTCCTGACTGAAGTGAATCTCTCCCCGGTATATAAAGGCTTTTGCTTCATTAGCTCCCATCGTAATTGCCTCATTCAGCGATGATAAAGCGGCCTCCCAGGTCTGAGTTTCGTATTGGGCATAACCGAGCAGTTTATAGAGTAAAGCATTGCTAACTCCTAATTCGCTAGCGCGAGTAAAGTCATCAGTTGCTTCCAGGTATTTTTGCTGCTGAAAATACGCCTGCCCCCGGTACAGATAAGCTTCGGACAGGTTTGCGTCACGGGTAAGTGCTTCATTGAAATCGGCGATAGCACCATCGGTAGCCTTGAGTTGAAGTTTAGCCTCACCCCGTCGCAGGTATATTTTAGCATTATTTGCTCCCAGTGCTACGGCTTTATCCAAATCCGGCAAAGCCGCTGAAACCTCATCTTGAGCTAGCCGAAACTTAGCCCGGTTCCAATAAACCAATGTGTCCTGACTTCCTAGCGCCACCGCCTCATTGAAGTCGTCAATTGCAGTTTTATCATTCTGGAAAAACTTAGCGTTTCCCCGCCACTCAAATACATCTACCGAGTTTGCCCCCAGCTGAACGGCTTGGTTCAGGGCTTCAATGGCCGAAGTGTAGTTTTTCACCGAGTATTCTGCCGCTCCCAGATACTGGTAGGTCGTAAGGTCGCCCCTACCTAGTTTGATCGCTTGTTTCAGGTTGGGGATTGCATTCTTGAAGTCCTTGGTGGCAGCCTGGGCGTTGCCTAATGTGTAATAAACCTCGTCGGTCTCTTCTCGTTTTTCTACCGCTTTATTAAGATTTTTAATCGCATTATTGTATTTCCCTAGATAGTACTGGGCTCCACCCCGTAGTGCGTAAACCGCACCGGTGGTCATACCTAATTGCTGCGCTTGCTGAATATCAGTTAAGGTATTTTCGTAGAATTTTTGATCGTAAAAAATTTCTGCTCGCATTAAATAGAGTTCAGCGTCCTCAGCTCCAGCATCGATAGCTTTAGTAAGCAAAGGCATGGCGTTTTGAGGTTGCTCCAGGTACATATAGGATTTCCCCAGCCAAGCCGCAGCCTGCTCTTGGGTCTTAACCGGTAGTAAAGCAGCTATCGCCTGCTCGTATTTTTTCTGCGTGAAGTAAGCATACCCTAGTGCAGCCGAAACGTCAGCCGGGCGTTGGGACTGGTCAATTTTTTCCAGGATGCCGATAGTGTTGGTAGGTCGTTTAAGCTGATGGTAGGATAGCCCTAACCAGCGATAGAGTTCGTCGTTAAGCCACTCTGCTTCCTTGGCACTGACTATTTTTTCCAGGTCACGAACCGCTTCGTTGTACTTTCCCAGTTCGTAGGCAGTACCTCCCCGATAATAGTTCAGTTCCGAGCCATGCTGTCCGTCTTTTTCCGCCTGCTGAAATGCTTTAAAGGCTTCGGGATATTGCTGCAACTCCCGGTACGCCATCGCCGTTTGGAAGGTAATCTCTTTGGATGTAGCTCCCAGGTTGCCCGCCTTTTTGTAGGCTTTTACAGCAGCCTCCCACTGCTTTAGGAAATACTGGGTTTCTCCCAGATTCTGCCAGCCCTTAGCGTAACTTTCCTTGATTGTTACCGCCTGGGTAAAGTCGGCTACTGCTCCGGCGTAGTCTTCCTGATAGAATTTGGCTTTCCCCCGATTGTTGTAAATGAGTTCATCCTCCTGCCCCAGGCTAATGGCTTTATTGTAGTCGCTGATTGCTGCCGGGTAGTTTTCACTACGGAACTGGGCGTTGCCGCGGGTATAGTATGCGTCGGACTGTTCGGCACCCTCTTTAATTGCTTTGTTCAGGTCTAAAATGGTCTGCCGGTAGTCCTGATTGCGGTAGTTGAGTAGTCCCCGGTAGTAAAACACATCGGCACTATACGCCCGGTAGGATACTGCCTGATCTAAGTCTTTCAGCGCAGCGTCATATTTCCCTAGTTGATAGTTAGCAATACCCCGACCTTCGTAGCCATCGGGGTTCTGAGGATGTTGAACAATGTATTGGGTATAGGCCACTTTGGCTCCCGCCCAATCGTGGGTGGCGGCCTTTTGATGGGCTTCCGATAAATAGTCTACCGTATTTTCTGAAGAGTTATCGGTAGCCTGTTGGGCTAAACCAGGTGAAATGAGCCCCAGGCAACCGAAAATGATAATAAAAATGATACCCTTTTTCATAGAAGGAATGCGCTACTCGTTATAAGGAAACAACGAGCAAAGTTACTTCCTCATATAGCGGGAATAAGCACTATCTATTGCTATTCCTTAGGAGTGTAAGGTATCGTAGAAACTTACGGAAAGGGTTAAACGTCAAAAGCCAGTCCTAAAAAGTAGAACTGGCTCCAAAATAATCTCAATGTGATTAGCCTATGCCTCGGCTGGCAAGATATGCACGTACGAACGGTCCTGACGACCTTTCTTGAATTGTACGGTTCCGTCAGTAAGAGCAAATAGCGTATGGTCTTTGCCCATACCCACGTTATTGCCCGGATGATGCTTAGTACCGCGCTGTCGCACGATGATGTTTCCGGCGATTACGTTCTCACCACCGAATTTCTTCACGCCTAATCGTTTACTTTCCGAATCGCGTCCGTTTTTGGAACTACCGGCTCCTTTCTTATGTGCCATAGTTTTATTCGTTTAATAGATTAACCTTCTTTTTTAGCTTCTAGTTCTTTGGCCTGAGGAACCCAATCCTCCTGCACCATCTCTACGGTGATACCATCTACATCCTCGCCAATTTTTTCAATCTCTTCCGCTGATAGATCAATCAACTGCTGGTAGGTACTTACTCCGTGCTTGTTTAGTGCTTCTTCAAACACCGGTCCTACCCCGTTAATCATCTTCAGATCATCACCAGAAGTTTCGGCTTGCGACGCAGCTTCAGCCTTAGGAGCATCGGCTTGCGGCGCTTCTTCTTTCTTAGTTTTTTTACTGGCTTTCTGGCCTTGCAGCAAAATATCGTCAATCATGATTTTGGAATAACCCTGACGATGGCCCTGCTTTCTCTTGTAGCCCTTACGGCGTTTTTTCTTAAATACGATAACCTTATCGCCGCGGCCGTGCTCCAGGATAGTTCCGGCTACCCGAGCGGCACTGATGGTAGGAGTGCCAACCTCTACTCCGTTATCGTCTTCAATTAATAGCACACGATCAAATTCGACGGAAGCGCCGGTTTCGCCTGCCAAACTAGGGGCATACACGAACCGATCTTTTTCTACTTTAAATTGCTTTCCGGCTATGTCAACTATTGCGTACATGGTACTGGTTTAATAATGATTCTATATCGTCAACTAGAAACGAGGCGCAAATATACAGTTTTCCTGCATTTCTGACAACCTAAAGCCCAACCCAATTTTAGCTAAAAAAGTTGCCTGCTAAGCTAGTAATTACAAAATCAGTTTTTTAGCAGCTGTTTGAATTAGTTTCTTTGAGCTACAAACACGTCTTTTGGGCTATCACCGCTCGGCGGTCCGATTCGTTACTTTCTCGGCTCGTAGCTTAGGCTACGCCCCTCAAAAGTGCCTCGTTTCACACCAAAATTCGTTGTTTTCGCTATTAAATAAATAACTCAAACAGCTTCTTAGTTTACCTAAAATAAGTAAACCCTGCGGCAGCTTGAGCCGTTTCAATATTAAGAAATTGTTACCAAATTTTTGCTTGAAGTAGATAATTACAACCTACTACTAGTCAATATTTTATGAATATTCACTTCAACAATCAGTTAAGTATAAAACCAAAATCTCTTTGGGGATTTGACCCGAAAACCTTTTTCTTTCTCACCTAAATCAACATATTTGTATAGAGTGCCATGTTAGAAAGACGCCGACTATCAACCGAAGCTTACCATTTTTTGCAGAGGTACACTTTGCGGGCGAAACCGCAAAAAAAACGCGATTTCTCGAAACAATTTAACTAAATCCTGATTTACTTAATTAAAGTATAAAACTTAACCCCAAGCTGTTATGAGTGAGAAAACTGTTGATGTAAACGAACCGATTTTACGGGAAAATCCTAACCGATTTGTCTTGTTTCCAATTGAGCACGATGACATCTGGCAATGGTACAAGAAATCTGAAGCTAGTTTCTGGACCGCGGAAGAGATTGATCTGAGTCAGGATCTGAAAGACTGGGAAAACCTGAACGATGGTGAACGCCACTTTATCTCCCACGTGCTGGCCTTCTTCGCGGCTAGCGATGGCATCGTAAATGAGAATCTGGCCGAGAACTTTGTGAACGAAGTGCAGTATACCGAAGCCAAGTTTTTCTACGGCTTCCAAATTGCGATGGAGAACATCCACTCCGAGACCTATTCCTTATTAATTGACACTTACGTTAAGGACAGTCAGGAAAAGAATAAGCTCTTCAACGCCATTGAAACCATGGACTGCGTAAAGAAGAAAGCTGACTGGGCATTGCGCTGGATTGACGAAGGAAGTTTCGCCGAAAGGTTAATTGCTTTCGCGGCAGTAGAAGGAATTTTCTTCTCGGGCTCGTTCTGCTCAATCTTCTGGCTGAAGAAGCGAGGCCTGATGCCGGGACTAACCTTCTCCAATGAGTTGATCTCTCGCGACGAAGGCATGCACTGCGACTTCGCCTGTCACTTATATAATAATCATCTGAACACCAAACTATCGGAAGAAACCGTTCGGGAAATTATCACCAACGCGGTAGAGATTGAGAAGGAGTTTGTGACCGATGCGTTGCCGGTGAGCCTGATTGGCATGAATGCCGAACTGATGTGTCAGTATATCGAGTTTGTAGCGGATCGATTATTATTAGAACTCAACTGTTCTAAAGCCTACAACGCTACGAACCCGTTCGATTTCATGGAAATGATCTCGCTGCAAGGCAAGACTAATTTCTTTGAGAAGCGCGTAGGTGAGTACCAGAAAGCGGGAGTGAAAAATAGCGCCCAAGAACAAGATCGTCCAAAATTCTCCTTAAACGAAGACTTCTAATCATCTACTAAACCAATTTTATAGGCTATGCTAGTAATCAAACGCGATGGAAGGCGGGAATCGGTAAAATTCGATAAGATCACCGCCCGAATTGAGAAACTGTGCTATAATTTAGACACCAACTACGTTAGCGCGGTAGAGGTGGCTAAAAAAGTGATCACCGGTATTTACGACGGGGTGACTACGGTAGAACTTGATAACCTGGCGGCGGAAACTGCCGCAACCCTCACCGTAAAGCATCCTGACTACGCCGTGCTGGCCGCCCGGATTGCGATCTCTAACCTCCATAAGGTTACTAGTAAGTCGTTCTCCAATACTATGAAGCGGCTCTACTCCTACGTAGATCCCAAAACTGGCGAGCACGCTCCGCTCATCTCAAAGGAGACCTACGCAGTCATCAAGAAGCATGCTGCCCAGTTAGATTCTACGATCATCTACAGCCGCGATTACACCTACGACTTTTTCGGCTTCAAAACGCTGGAGCGCTCGTACCTGATCAAACTGGATGGTAAAGTAGTGGAGCGTCCGCAGCACATGCTGATGCGCGTAGCCGTGGGAATTCACGGAGAAGATGTGGAAGCGGCGATTGAGACGTATAACCTGCTTTCGGAGAAGTGGTTTACGCACGCTACCCCTACCCTGTTTAACGCGGGTACTCCTAAGCCTCAGCTTTCCAGTTGCTTCCTGTTGACGATCCAGGATGACTCTATCGACGGTATCTACGATACACTGAAGCAGTGCGCGCAGATTTCGCAGTCGGCGGGAGGAATTGGGTTGAGCATCCACCACGTGCGGGCAACGGGTTCCTACATTCGGGGTACTAACGGTACGTCCAATGGTATTGTGCCGATGCTTCGTAACTTTGATATGACCGCTCGTTACGTGGATCAGGGTGGTGGTAAGCGTAAGGGTAGCTTCGCGATTTATCTAGAACCCTGGCACGCTGATGTGTTTGAGTTCTTACAACTGAGACGCAACCACGGTAAAGAAGAACTGCGTGCTCGCGACCTGTTCTACGCCCTGTGGATTCCCGACTTGTTCATGAAGCGAGTGGAAGACAACGAAGAGTGGTCGTTGTTCTGCCCTAACGAATGCCCCGGACTGTACGACAAGTACGGCGAAGAGTTTGAGAAGATGTACGAGAAGTACGAACGCGAAGGCAAAGCCCGCAAGACAGTTCGTGCCCAAGATTTGTGGTTTGAGATTCTGGAAGCCCAGGTAGAAACCGGAACGCCGTATATGCTCTTCAAAGATGCTGCGAACAAGAAGTCAAACCAGAAAAATCTGGGAACCATCCGCTCCTCTAACCTCTGCACCGAGATTATAGAGTATACTTCTAAAGACGAAGTAGCGGTATGTAATCTGGCCTCTATCGCTCTGCCGAAGTTCATTAGTCAGGATGAAAACGGCAATAATTTCTTCGACCATCAGAAGCTGTACGAGATTACCAAGGTAGTAACCCGCAACCTGAACAAGGTGATTGATGTCAACTACTATCCGGTGAAGGAAGCCAAGAATTCCAATATGCGGCATCGCCCGATTGGTATTGGTATTCAGGGACTGGCCGATGCCTTTATTATGCTAAAGATGCCGTTTGAGTCGGATGAGGCGCAAGGGCTAAACCGCGACATCTTTGAGACCATTTACTATGCTTCTATGGAAACTTCTATGGAACTGGCAAAAATAGAAGGACCCTACGCTACCTTTAAAGGCTCGCCGGTATCCAAAGGAATATTCCAGTTTGATATGTGGGGCGTAACTCCCGACAGTGGCCGCTGGGATTGGACTAAACTGAAGAAAGAAGTGAAGAAGAATGGAGTGCGTAACTCGCTGCTGCTGGCTCCGATGCCGACCGCTTCCACCTCACAGATTCTGGGTAATAACGAGTGCTTTGAACCGTATACCTCCAATATCTACACCCGCCGGGTACTATCGGGCGAGTTTGTGGTAGTAAACAAGCACTTACTGCGCGACTTGGTAGATCTGAACCTGTGGAACGACGGTATGAAGAACCGACTGATTGCCGAAAATGGTTCTATCCAGAACATCAATGAAATTCCGCAGAACCTCAAGGATTTGTACAAAACGACCTGGGAGATTTCGCAGAAGACCATTCTGGATATGGCCGCCGACCGGGGTGCCTATATCTGTCAGAGCCAGAGCCTGAACATTCATATGCAGGACCCTAACTTCGGTAAGCTGACTTCTATGCACTTCTACGCCTGGAAGAAAGGACTAAAGACCGGAATGTACTACCTGCGCACCAAGGCTGCTACCGACGCTATCAAGTTTACGGTAGACAAAGCGGCCCTCACCCAAGGTCAGCCTCAAGCCGCCGAAGTACCGGTAGGTGCACCCGCTCCCGGCGGAGGACAATCGCAAGGCAACGCCGGAGCCGGCCCCCAGGCTCAAAAGCAATCCGATATGCAATGCTCACTGGATGACCCCGACGGCTGCGAAGCTTGCGGAAGCTAAACCCCAAAACACCAGAAAGCGTCGGCATAAATTTGTTGGCGCTTTTTATTTGAGGCATTAATACTTAAAATAATAATTAATTTCTTACAAAAAGATATTTTGTGTCAATCGACCAACCTATAACAAAAATATGAATACACAATATGAGGTTAAGCTAGAGTCAAATCATGACCCAGTAAAAAAACTGCGGTACTATGGCTCAATAATAAATGATTTAAATAGGGTTCAGAAAATGCTTAAGAAAATTCATACGTTAAAAGATGCAGATACTATTGAAGCTATTTTCATTTCATCAATCATTACTTATGGTAGAGTGTTCGTCAGTGGAGATAGAACTAAATTAAATGTGAAAAGTATAAAGGCTCTAACAGGTAAAGAATTACAATTTCATACTGAAGTGATGAATATGAGACATCAATTTATCGCTCATGCTGGCAAGAATAAATATGAGAAGGTAGAAGTATATCTTATCATAGATAAGACAAGAAAATATGTTGTTGATGACACTTACGAATATTTTCAAAGGTTTAGTTTTATCAAAAAAGAAGCAGATTTACTTGATTCTATCATTGATAAATTGAAGAAAGAAATGAAAGTCAGAACAGAAAAGATAGCAAAAAAATACCTCGTGAGCTTATCGGAAGAAGAGCAGAAAAAGCTTTGGCTTTCAGCACAACCATATAAAGAATATGGCCCGCTATATTCCTCAAATTACAAGATTGACGAAGAGTAACTATACATTCAGCAGTTACTAGAGCAGCGAGGTATCAGTTAGTCCTTCACTTAATACCATGTTTCGCTAGCAATTCCGCAAACGGACAGGTGATGTTGGGCAGCAGGAGGATAGGTTTTTCCCAGCCGTGGGTAATCCAATCCTCCTGAGAGGTAGCCGTCATTATCTTTTTGCTGGCGGTTGATATCCAAACTACCCGCTCGGTACTGAAATCTAGCAACGCCTGAGTTTTCTGGTAGAAATAATCCTGCGGGCTATTGAATTGACTAAAATCGGCCTTAGTATCTACTTCAATAGCCACCAACGGAGGAACATTCAAGTAATTATCGGTAAGCTGATCAGGTGCGAGTTTACCAGAAGGATAGATACCAATATCGGTCGCCAAATTATTCTTCTTACTCAAATGCAACCCAGCTTCGTTGCTCAAAATATCGTATTCATCCTCGGGTAAGTGCTTCATCAGAAATCTTACCAATACATTAGTAACAATAAACGATTGTAAGCCACTGCTACCCATAATATCTTCCAGTTTTTTGTTGCCAGCCATTACTTCCTGAAAACCTTGGTAGGGTATGGGTTGCCCATCCAACACCTCGTAGATTAGCTTTTCAGGAACCTTTACTGGAGTTTTTTCAGCAATTATGTCACGGACTTCCATATCAAAACTTTTCCTGAAAATAGAAAATAATTGGGTAACATCGTAACCGTAAGTAACTGACCTCTAACCCAGCATCTGTTCTTTGATCATAGCTCGGAAGTCTTCGTAAGGCATATTTTGGCGGGCTTGCCAGAACTGCTTAGCGTCTTCTCCGGCAATAAAGCGTAATTGTCCACTTTCGTCGGTAGCTGCTTGGAAAATTACCTCCGCAATATCTTCGGATGAGGAGTATCCGAAAGAGCGGCCCGAGTCTTCCGAGAAATTTTGTAACATCCGCTGAACGGTAGGCACATACTCCGGCACCTGAGATGTGTCAAACATATCGAGCGACCTTCCGGCAAAATCGGTGTTTACTCCACCCGGTTCTACTATTTTCAGCTCAATGCCCAAGGGGTTGAGTTCGTACTGTAAGGCTTCGGTAAACCCTTCCAATCCCCACTTGGTGGCATGGTAGAGACTAAACAGCGGCAAGGTAATAAGCCCACCAATAGAGGTAACATTAATAAATCGGCCAGACTTCTTCTCCCGAAAGTGAGGTAATACTGCTCGGGTAACATCAATTACCCCAAACAGATTAACCTCAAATTGCCGACGAATCTGCTCTTCAGTACCAGCCTCTAGCGGTCCAGCAGCGCCGTACCCTGCGTTGTTAAGTACTACATCAATCTGCCCAAAGTGATTAATTGTTTCTTGAACAGCATCCGTAATTGTTTCTTTATCCTGCACATCCAACTTCAGTAGTAGCAAGCGGTCGTCGGGTTTTAGATCTTGCTCTTTCTCAGGAGTACGCATAGTAGCGGCTACCCCCCACCCTTTTTGGTGAAAAAACTGAGCAGTTGCTTTGCCGATGCCCGAACTAGCACCGGTAATAAGAATAGTTTTCATAATTTACTGTGGTTAGGTAAAAATAATTTTAGTTACACTACCAACTCTTACGGATATAAATGAATAAGTATTCATTTATAAGAGAAATTTTTTTATTAGGCTTTGATAGCGTCCCAACTCAACGCAAATGATTCTTGTACTCTAGCCTCAGTCACTTTCAATCCATGATTGACTAGGTGACGGGTATAGTCTTTTAAAAATCCAGTTAGTAGGGAAATTAGTAATTCGTTACTCAGTGGTTTGATAATCATTTCCTCCTTACCCCGCTCCAATAGCCTTTCTAAGTACTGCCCCAACTGTTGACTAAGTTTCTTATTATCCTCTGAGATAAAAGGGGATACCCTAAAATGCTCGAGAAAAATAGTTTCTGCGGGCTCAGTTACTAAATATTTTAGCGAGCTTTCCCACATTTTATATAGCTGAATCTTCACTGGTAAGTGTTCGCTCCCGTCTACAATCGCGAGTACGCCTTTTCGTTTCAATTGGTAATACACTGAATTTAATAATTCCTCTTTGTTGCGAAAGTAGGTGTATAAAGTGCCGTCAGCTACTCCTGCCTCACGAGCAATATCAGTCATCTTCAAGCCAGCTATGCCCACTGAGCCAGTAAGCTTGATAACCGCAGCGAAAATCGCATCTATCTTCTGTTCATCTCTTGGCCTCATGTATGATTATTAATGAATTTATA
The DNA here is from genome assembly GCA_937884755.1 of uncultured Flammeovirgaceae bacterium. Taxonomy (GTDB): domain Bacteria; phylum Bacteroidota; class Bacteroidia; order Cytophagales; family Cyclobacteriaceae; genus Tunicatimonas. The sequence goes on along the minus strand of CAKZYJ010000368.1, from coordinate 2,324 downwards.
TTCAATAAAGTTTAAAACTACTTCTATGAAAAAGTTCTCTCCTCGCCATCAAATAGAATATAATGAGATAGCTAAAGTAACAGATTTTCGCTATTCAGCCTCCTTATTCCATAGTGCTGAAATGATATTTTTTAGATTACCTCTAACCTATAAGCGACAATTTTCGTATATTACAGCGACATATACACTCAACTATGCAAGCGGCTCAGATACTAAAAACTTCGGAAGAACAATCTATCGATTGGATTAAACTAACTCGAGAGGGAGTTAGTAAGCAATTTATGCAAGAAGTACAGGAGCGGATGCAGTTGTCGCAAAAAGAACTAGCTAACCTACTGCACCTAACTCCGCGTACTATCCAACGCATGAAAGAAGGAGACCTACTACCTCCGGCGGCTTCCGGTCATTTGTTAGAATTGGCTCGGCTCTACCGTCGGGCAGTAGAAGTGCTAGACAATGAGAAAGTAGCCAATCAGTGGCTACGAATGTCGATTACCGCATTGGGGGGAGTAACGCCCGTTAGCCTGCTGGATACTCCAGTGGGTATCCAGTGGGTGATGACCACCTTAGGGCGTATTGAACACAGCGTTTATTCCTAATGCTGGTTTATCGCTTAGTTCGTCGCCCTTACGCTCAGCAATTAGACGGACGCGGTGCGGCACTCTTCGGAGGAAGGTGGAATTCGGTAGGGTTACCCGTGGTCTACACCGCCCAGCATCGTTCCTTAGCTGTGCTAGAATATCGGGTCAACAATCCCTTACCCGTCCCTGACCTTATGATGGTTGCTTTAGAACTTCCGGACAATAGTTTACATCAAGTCCCACTAAGTGATTTGCCCGATAACTGGACCAGTTACTCCTTCGAGAGTCCCTGCGCCAATTTAGGTGACCGATGGCTGAAAAGTCAGGAAACGCTACTACTACAAGTACCTTCGGTGGTGGTTCCCCAAGAACATAATATTCTGATTAATCCGCTCCACCCACTTACGGACCAAGTAAGAGTGTTAGACATTCTCCCGTTCATGATAGACACCAGAATGTATGAGCCTGAAGATATTGATAAGCGTTAAGATTTTTTCCATAAACTAATGCTTCAAACATCACGACTACTTATTGAACACGCTACGATTGAAGACCGGGAATTTATTTTTGAGCTGCTGAATAGCCCCAACTGGTTACACTACATTGGCGACCGAGGAATAAGAACGATTGAGGATGCTGAGTACTATATTGAGCATTCGCTTGTAGAAAGTTACCAAAACAAAGGGTATGGATTATACAAGGTCAGTCTAAAAGGTAGAGATAAGCCTATCGGCCTCTGTGGTTTTTTAAAGCGTGACTACTTACCCTCGGTCGATATTGGCTTTGCTATTTTACCCGAATTCGAGAGACAGGGCTACATTACCGAAGCGGCTAAGGCCGTATTGACCTACGGAAAGACTAAGCTTGGTTTCAGCACGGTATTCGGCATCACCTCTCCCGACAATACTGCTTCTCAACACCTACTTAATAAATTAGGGCTACGATTAGTAGATCGGCGAGCAGCGACTGATCAACATAAAGAATTGCTAATATTTTCTGACGGTATCAGCGATAGTAACTGATATGGTTAGGCTTCCAAGGTTATTTTTCCAGGGTTTCCATTGTTGGGAAATACCGGATTGGGTTGTACTTTGCTGTTTCAAGCATACAATTACACAACCATGCACAACAACGTAAAACTACTCACCTTTCTACTAATTATTCTTGCCGCTTGCAGCGGAGGTCAAACCGACGAAACGGCTGCTACCGATATGGCCCCTCCGGTAAAAGCACCCTTCGAGAAGCTGGATACCCTGGCCGTAAACGACTGGTGGAACCGAGCTGATAATCCGATTATTGACATGAAAGTAGACCGCAGCGAGGTGGTTTGTTTTGGCATGTACACCACAGCCAATAATACCCTGAAACTTACTGCTCAATTATACCCGCTCTACCCCAACGAAACCCGAGAGGTACGACTAGAAGTGCAGAAAGATGGCGCATGGCAGGAGATTCAACGGCAGGAAGTGAACGACCTGGGCTGGGCAGCGCTGTTTCGGGTAGAAGACTGGGACGATACCCAGAATACCCCCTACCGGCTGCTGCACGGCGAAAGTGCTTCTTTTGAAGGGTTGATTCGGAAAGACCCTGTAGATAAAGATGATATTAAGCTGGCTGCCTTTTCGTGTAACTCCAACAAAGACCGGGGTATGCGTGAGAACTACGTACGCAACGTGAACCACCACGATCCCGACCTGCTGTTCTTCGCTGGAGACAAATCCTACGACCATCCCGAGCAAACCG